>CAYRID010000052.1:0-18283 GCA_964424225.1 uncultured Geobacter sp. | reverse complement strand
AGTTGACCATTCGATCGGCGGTTTGAGCCCAGAAAATTTCGTCGCGATAAGCTTGGCCGCCCGCAATGCCCGCTGGGATGGCCCAGGCGAGCGCAATCGTGGCGCCCAGTGCGAGTGCCAGTGCGACACCCGCAAACCAGCGCTTCCAGGAAATCCCAGGATTCCACCAAGGTGCGAGTGCAGTGATCGGTAAAAGGTGTAGCAGGATCACCGGGCCCTTGGTCAAAAGGCCAAGGCCGACCGCGATTCCGAGCAGGGCGAAGCCGCGTCGTTGATTGGCTGCTGCGCGAAGGATGCCGTGCATTCCGATGAGAACCCAGAAGGTCAGCACGGTGTCGAACATGAGTGCGGTGGAGAAAATGATCCACAAAAGTGTTCCGGATAGTATGAGTGCCGCTTGCCCACCAAGTCCAGAGTGCTGCGGCCAGAGGCGATTTGCCAGTCGACAAGTCGTGAGCAAGGCCAAGGCCGCAAAGATTGGCGTAACAAGACGCGGCCATACGTCATTGACACCAAAAAGTGTCCAGCCCAGGTGAAGCATCCAAAAGAGCAAGGGTGGTTTGTGGCTGTAGATTTCACCGTTTTTGAACGGGACCAAAAAATCGCCACGCAACCACATTTCCCAGGCCACGCCGACATAGCGAGTTTCGTCGATGGGCATTAGCGGACGCGTGATGATTCCGACAACCGTCAGTGTCGCAAGAAAGATAAAACTCGCGACAAGGGCAGTTTGGTCGCTCATGTGTTTGGTAACGATTTTTTGATCCATCGCTGCAGCGCATCCACGAAAGAAAAATTGTGAAGCCGAGTGCTTTTACTCCTCATGCATCTTTGCGCTGTAACAGTTCGGTTTCATCTCCCCAGGGCAGAACTTAATCAAGTCCTAATTGAATCCGCCGGATTGTCTCTTTACGTTGCGGAAGATTTCGGTGACGCCACAAAGCTTGTGGCTGCAAATGTGTCACCGACGCTGACGCCAACAAAATCATGGATTTTCATAGGAAGGCACTATGCACGCAGTGACGCCAAGCCACCCTGCCACCCAATTCAGCAAAGTCCCCGAAGTCACAATGGGTTTTTGGCTCATCAAAATTGCGGCCACGATTCTTGGCGAAACAGGCGGCGATGCTGTCTCGATGTCCATGAATCTCGGTTATCTCGTTAGCACGGGCATCTTCGCGGTCATCTTTTTATTGGCGGTAGTAACACAAATTCGAGTTAGTCGATTTCATCCAATTTTGTATTGGACGACTATTCTTGCAACCACCACGGTGGGAACGACTCTGGCGGATTTCGCGGATCGCTCGCTTGGAATCGGTTATGCCGGCGGAACGAGCTTGTTATTGACTCTGCTCCTCGGTTCGCTTTTTGTTTGGCAACGCACTTTGGGGTCGGTGTCGGTGAGTACGGTTCATGCACCAAAGGCCGAAGCTTTTTACTGGGTGACGATCATGTTCTCGCAAACTTTGGGCACGGCACTTGGCGATTGGACCGCGGACACCGTGGGTCTGGGCTATGCCGGCGGTGCCTTGATTTTTGGTGCGTTGCTTGCGCTGACGTCGGCGGTTTATTTCTGGACGAACTTGTCGCGCACGTTGCTGTTTTGGATTGCCTTTGTTTTGACTCGACCCCTGGGTGCGGTGGTGGGTGATTTTCTGGACAAACCGATGGATGAAGGAGGGTTGGGGTTAAGCCGCTACGGAGCGTCGGCTGTATTGCTGGTTTTTATCGCGCTCTGCGTCATGTTGTTTCCGCAGCGCCCCGCGCGGGCCGCACATTGAGCAAGTGATTTCATCAGAAATTATTTGCTTTGAAATTATTTCATCAGGTAGTATTGGCGCCTTCCAATAACAGGCGTCTCACGTGATTCAAGATTTTTCTTATTTCGAACAGGTGATCCATCGTGCTTCGCGGCAACTGCCCGAAATGCCACGAAATCGCATCGTCTTGAATCGACTGCTCTTTTTTATTTCGAAAGATTTGGACGACCTTTACAACCGACGTCTCGAAGAATGGGGTCTGAATACTTCTTCGTTCTTGGTTTTGGCGTTGCTGATGGGAAGCGAAGACAATCGGCTAAATCCCTGCAATCTCGGCGACGCCTTAGTGACTCCGCGCACGAATATCACGCGCTTGACGGATGAAATGGTGGCGGCGGGCTGGGTGACGCGAAATCCGAGTGTGGAAGATCGCCGCCGGATTGATCTCTCGCTGACCGAATCGGGAAAAGCATTGTTTCTTCAAAGCTTGCCAACACTTTGGGAGTTGATTGAAAAGCAGTGGGCGGATTTTGATCCGGAAGAAGTGGTCACCCTCGATCGCTTGCTTCGCAAAATGCAGCGCTCTCTTTCGCGTTTGAAGGAGAATGAATGAGGCGCCTTACACTCTTGTTTCTTGCGCTAAGTGGTTGCGCCATTCTTCCAAGCGACCTTCCGCCAAGACCCGAGATCAAAACGCTTGAAGCCAATGCAGCGGCTACGCCGGATCCGCTCAGTGCAGCACCGTCGGAAAATCCCAAGGCGCCGCAAGCTTGGTGGGAGAGTTTTGGCCGCTCCGACCTCGATCAGCTGATCGAAACGGCTCTGCGCGAGAAGCCCGATCTTGCGGCAGCCCAGGCGCGGGTCGAGGCCGCGAGTCGCGCTGAGCGTCTCGCAAGTCTTGAAGTGAATAGTCCGCAGTACAGCACCGACGCTTCGATTTCGCGCCATCGCCTAAGCGACAACGGTTTGTTTCCAACGAGTTTTACGGGGAAGCTTTATACCCAGATGCTCGCCTCACAGAGCATCTCTTACGATCTTGGTTGGTGGTCGCGAAATCGCTCGCTCTTGCGTGCGGCGCGCAGTGATAGCCAGGCCGCGCAAGAGGAAGTGGCCGCCGTGCAGCTCGATATTTCTACGGCGGTGGCCGACGCCTACTTTGCTTGGGCTGGCGTTTTGGCGCAGCTCGAAAATTCGCGCGAGCTCGTGCGCTGCCGCCGCCAAGAGTTGGATCTTCGCGAGCATCGCTATGCGCTTGGTCTTGATGCAGCGTCGCCGGGTCTTGATGCCCGTCGCAAACTCGATCTCGAAGAAGACTTTCTCAATCAACTCGAATATCTCGATCGCGCGTGGCGTTACCGACTGAGTGCGCTGATTGGGAGCGATCCCAATCATGCCGATGAACTTCCTACACCAAGCCTTGACGCGAGCATGCCGCCGTTGCCGGAGAGTGTGCCACTCGGCTGGCTGGCGTATCGCCCCGACATCGCTGCACTGCGAAGTCGAATCGAAGCGGCTTCGGCGCGAAGCGATGCCACCAAAGCAGAGTTTTATCCAAATCTCGACCTTCGTTTGCTGGCCGGTCTGGATTCGCTTGACCTTGCGCAGTTCATCGATTCGCGAAGCCTCATGGGAGCAGTGGGGGTTTCTGTGCACTTGCCACTCTTCAATACGTCGAGGCTTCGCGCGCGACTTGGAATTCGCGAGGCTGAATACAGCCATGCCGTTTCTGTGTATAACCGCGCCATTCTCGACGGAGCACAGCAAAGTGCCGACGCTTACGCTTTGATCGAAAGTCTCGAACAACGCAGTCGCGCGCAGCGTTCGGCTTCGAATGAGACGGAAAAAATTCGCGATCTTGCGCAGCGGCGAGAAGGGCTTGGTCTTGTGGGTCCGATCGAGACGCTTGAATCCGAGAGCGCTTTGCTTGGCCAACGTTTGAGAGAAACCGAAACCCAGACTGCTCTCCTACGCGCAAGAGTGTCATTTTTTCGAGCGCTTGGCGGTAGCATCAACCCCAACCTTGCGGACCAACCATGATTGATCATCAGCCTCAAGCCAACCCGACGAAACGAAAACGCTTACTTACTCTTTTTGGTGTCGTTTTTCTACTCGTTGGAATTTTTTACGGTGTGCGCTGGATTTTGCATGGCCGCACGCATATTCACACCGATGATGCCTATGTGGCGGGAAACTTGCTCCGCATTACGCCCCGCGTGGCAGGGACGGTGGTCGCGATCTTGGCGGATGACACGGACTCGGTGAAGCAGGGTCAAATTTTGGTGAAGCTCGATGACACCGACGCGCGTCTCGCCCTCGAAAAGGCCGAGGCGGATCTGGCCGAAACCGTGCGTCGGATGCGCCAGCGTTTTGAAGGTCACACGCAGCAAGAGGCAAACCTCGCTTTGCGACAGCGCGCCTACGATCAAGCCGAAGCGGATTTTCAGCGCCGCAAGCAAGCCGTTGCCGTTGACGTCGTGTCGAAAGAAGAATCCGAACATGCTCGGATTGCGCGCGACCAAGCCAAGGCTGCGCTTGATCTCGCACGCGCGCAGCTTGCGGCAGCCGTGGCCGACGTGGGCGGCACTTCAGTGATGACGCATCCGTCGGTGAAGCAAGCAGAAATTCGCGTGCGTGCAGCCTGGCTCGATCTTCAGCGTTGCGTGATTCGCGCTCCCGAAGAGGGACAAGTTGCCAAGCGTTCGATCCAGATTGGGCAGCAGGTGACGCCGGGCATCGCGCTCATGGCGCTTGTGCCGATGACACAACTTTGGGTTGAAGCGAACTACAAAGAGAATCAACTCAAAGGGATGGCGGTGGGGCAGTCTGTCGAGCTGACGTCGGATCTCTACGGCGACAAAGTTATTTTTCACGGCATAGTGGTGGGCTTGTCGCCCGGCACAGGCAGCGTGTTTTCGCTGCTTCCGCCGCAAAACGCGAGCGGGAACTGGATCAAAATCGTTCAACGCTTGCCGGTGCGCATTGCACTGGATGCCAAGGAACTCGAAGAACATCCGCTGCGTGTCGGTCTCTCGATGGAGGCGGAAGTCAATCTTGGCGACAAAGAGAAATCCAAGGAATTGCCCCGAATTCATTACACGACACCTGTGTATCAAGACGATCTTGCAGGAGTCGATGAACACATCCAGCAGATCATTCAAAACAACCTCGTTGGGAAAGACTGAGGTACGGCGATGTCGAAGACTTCGCCGCGCGGTGCTGCTCTGTCTTTGATGACGGTGGGGCTAAGTCTTGGCACTTTCATGGAGGTGCTCGACTCGTCGATCGCAAACGTTTCGCTACCGACGATTGCGGGCGACTTGGCCGTGAGCCCGACGCAGGGCACTTGGGTCATCACTTCGTTTGCCGTCAGCAACGCTATTTTTTTGCCCTTGACGGGCTGGCTGACGCGCCGCTTTGGCGATGTGCGTCTCTTCGTCACTTCGGCTCTACTTTTCACGCTTGCGTCTTGGTTGTGTGGCCTTGCGACGAGCTTGCCGCTTTTGATCGCTGCGCGAATTTTGCAAGGAGCCGTTGCAGGCCCGATGGTGCCTCTCTCGCAAAGTTTGCTTCTCAGCAATTATCCACCAGAGAAAAAAGATCTCGCCCTTGCACTTTGGTCGATGACGGTTGTTGTGGCGCCAATTCTTGGTCCAATTCTTGGAGGATGGATTACCGACAACATCAGTTGGCCTTGGATTTTCTACATCAATGTTCCCGTTGGACTCGCTTCGGCTTTTATTACTTGGGTGCTCTTGGGCAAACAATCGAGTCCGACTCAGTCTGGAACCGTGGACGGTGTGGGTTTGGCTTTGCTCGTGATCGGGATTGGTGCGTTGCAGATTTTTCTCGACAAAGGCAATGAACTCGACTGGTTCGAGTCGCCGACGATCATCATTCTCGCCGTGCTCGCTGTCGTCTGCATTATTGCTTTGGTGATCTGGGAATTGACGGATGCTCATCCGATTGTCGATTTGCACTTGTTTACCGAACGGAACTTTCTCGTCGGTGCTGTCATTCTCAGCTTAGGATTCATGATTTTTTTCGGGAATGTCGTGATCTTGCCTCTTTGGTTGCAAACGAACTTGGGTTACACCGCAACATGGGCAGGTCTTGCAGCAGCACCGATTGGTGTCATCCCTCTTCTTTTTTCTGCCGTTGTCGCAAAGAATCTCAATCGAATGGATTTGCGACTTTGGTCCACGATTAGCTTTGGTGCGTTTGCAGGGGTGTTGTTTTGGAGTAGCCACTTCAACACGGATGTTACTTTTTGGCAGGTTTTCGTTCCGCGCCTCCTGATGGGATTTGGTGTGGTGACTTTTTTTGTTCCGCTCACGTCGTTGACTTTGTCGGGAATCCCGCAACATCTTTTACCGAGCGCAACGGGGCTCTCGAATTTTATGCGAATTTTGGCGGGAAGCTTTGGTACTTCTCTGAGTATTGCGCTTTGGGAACGGCGCACGATTTTTCATCACAGCACTTTGACTTCGCATATCTCGGCCTTTGATTCGACCGTGACCGAGTTGCTGGTTCCGCTTGCACCGTCGGAGACACATCCTCTTTTGCTGGAGCAGGCCATTCATCATCAATCCCTCATGCTTGCCACCAATGATTTTTTCTGGCTGTCCGGTTGTTTTTTCCTATCGCTCATGGTGTTCGTCTGGACAGCGCGTCCACCGAAACTTGGCGAAGGGGCTTCGCTCAGTGTAGGAACTCATTAGTGTGTAGAGTTGAACTGGAAGCGATGAAGTTTGCCGCGCGAGTGTGAAAAATGTTCGAGATCAATCCGGATTGCTATGCGCGTCGAACTACGGAATCTACGGGTAGCATCGTAGAGCAATCACCGGTTCGTCGCGTTTTGGTGTTTGTCATCGTCGCTCTCGCCCTTTTGATGATGGCGGTCGATTCGACGATCGTTGCGACGGCGCTGCACTCTTTGCAAATCGGCCTTGGCACTTCGATTAACTGGGCCGGCTGGACGATCACGGCTTATTCGCTCGGTTTTGTTTTGATGCTGCCGATTAGCGGTAAACTCAGCGAGCACTACGGTTGCCGTCGTGTCTTTCTGGGTTCGGTCATCGCGTTCACAGTGGCGTCGCTTCTGTGCGGTTTTGCGCAAAACATTTATGTGTTGATTGCACTTCGTGCTGTGCAAGCCGTCGGTGGTGCCGGCCTTACACCCTCGGCGACCGGCATCGTCGTTGATCATTTTGGCGATGCACGCGATCGCGCGGTGAGTTTGTTTGGCAGCATCTTCCCGATCGGTGCCATGATTGGACCGATTTTTGGTGGGCTTTTCGTTTCGCACTGGTCTTGGCGCGGCGTTTTTTTCGTCAATGTGCCAATTGGAATTGCAATCATCATCTTGGCGCTGCGTTATGTGCCATGTGATCCGCCGCGCAAAGCAGGCCCGGTCTTTGAGACAGATATCTTCGGGATGACCTTTCTTGGTGTATGGCTGCTTACAGGAATGTTATCGGCCAGCCAACTTGGCGAAAGAGGCGGTCCACTGTGGTTCCTGGCCTTCGTCATTTTGGCAACGACTTCGCTCGTAGCGATGGGAATGTTCTTTCGTCACATCCGCCGCTGTGCATCTCCGTTTATCGAGCCGAACCTTATTCACGGGCCAGGTTTTGGATCGGTCAATCTCGTCAATGTGATTTATGGCGGCGTTACGAATGGTGCCATGACGCTTTTGCCGCTCTATGCAGCGAGTCACTACGCCATCGATGCTTTGCGCTCGGGTACACTCTTGGTGGCTCAGGGCGTTGCCGCCATCGTGTTTTCCGTTATTGCAGCGCTGAGTTTGCGCCGCACCGGTCATCGTCCACCTCTTTACGTTGGCGGTGCAGTGATGGCAGCGGGAATCTTGCTTTTTGCATTTCGTCCCACATTCAGCACTTCCGCATATTTTTGGCTTGCAGCTTCGGCGGCACTTGTTGGTGTAGGGAGAGGAATCATTAATCCTGCAAGTCGCAATGCGGGCTTACAGCTCGCGCCAGAACATTCATCGACGCTTGCTGCGCTGCGCACGGCATCGTTGCAGGTGGGCTCAATCACTACGGTTTCTGTGATTACGTCGATTCTTGAGAGGTTTCGTGATCCAGGCAGTGCTCAAGTTTGGATTTATGTCGCGGTTGCAGCTTTACTCTTCTTGATGTTGCCACTTGTCGCACGCGTTCCAGAACATCATGGTTCATGGTGAATCTACGCAAATTAGTGTTGATCGAGAATGTGTTTGACCCAGGCAATATAGGCATCGACGAAACGCTGCATGAGTTCGCGCGTGGAATCGTTAGCGATGGTTCCGTCGGCAGTGATGATTTCGTCGTGGAAGTGTAAATAGATTTCGGGTTTTCGAAGCACCGGTACATTCAAGAAGTACAAAATGCTTCGCAAATGTTCCTGTGCGAGTGCGGTGCCAAGCGATCCGACCGAAGTGCCGATCACTGCTGCCGGTTTACCGGCAAAGGAGTTTGTATTCCAGGGGCGCGAGGCGAGATCGATGGCATTTTTCAACACACCGGGAATCGAACGATTGTATTCGGGTGTGATGAAAAGAAGTGCGTGCGCCTCTTCGATGTCTTGCTTGAGTCGAAGTGCGTTTGGCGGATAGTTGAGATCGAAGTCTTGCGAGTAAAGCGGCAAATCATCAATTCGTACTTGCTTGAATCGAAATCCGGCTGGAGCCAGCTTTTCGACGGCATGCATCAATCGCTTGTTATAGGAATCTTTGCGCAGGCTACCGACGAGTACGGCCACTTTGTATTCACTCACGAGACACCTCTATTTCGTTTTGGATTTTTGAGTGCAGAGTTTCTTTCTTAGCGCTGGATCGAATGCGGGCTTATGTAGTCACCCACGGGAGTTCGAAAAGCTACATTCAAACGATTCCAACCGTTGATGGCAATGATCGCCAAAGTGAGATCGACGAGAGATTTTTCATCGAAGTGATTACGCACATCGGTGTAAACTGCATCCGAAACTTCCTGCGTCGCGATTTGTGTGACAGCTTCCGTCCAGGCCAAGGCTGCGCGCTCGCGTGGGCTGTAGCAAGGCGCTTCGCGCCAAGCGGAAATCAAATACAAGCGCTGTTCGGTTTCACCTTGCGCGCGAGCATCTTTCGTGTGCATGTCGAGGCACCAAGCACAGCCATTGATTTGCGATGCACGAGTTTTCACGAGTTCGAGCAGGGATGCTTCAAGCCCGCTTTTGTGGACTTGTTGTTCGGTGTGGAGCATGGCCTTATAGGCTTCTGGGGAAGCAGTCTTGTAATTGAGACGTTCTTTCATGACGGTCTCCGGATGAGTGAGAGAAAAGTGGCGCGAGAAGTATATCGCTCTTCGGATTAAGGGTGCATTCATGCGCTGAGTATAAGCTTCCAATACGTGCAAATTTTTTCGCGCTTTGGAGATTCGATCGCATTTCCATCCGCAGCAGAGTTTCAAAACTAAGACAAGCTTGTGAGCGACCAGTGAATCGCATTGCGCGAGTCCTTGCCCGAGATGATGCACATTCTGCGTATCTGAGCAAAAATACGTTTGCTTGTGTTTTCGATTTCTCGCGACATCGGCGCTCGCAGGAAGACGCGAAAACGAATAACCGAAAAATGTGTAACAAGCGAAATGTCTTTCGCGGCATGCCAAGAAAACAAACGAGAGAAGGAGAGAAAATGAAGAGATGGATTGCTTTTGTGTTAGCGATTTTGTTTGTGTCTCCGTCGGCTTTTGCCGACATCGTGGTTTCCGTCAACCTCGTCAACGAAAAGGGCATTGGCGAAGATGTGGGGCAGGTCGTGATTTCGGAGTCGAAGTACGGGCTCGTGTTTGCGCCAGCGCTACATGGCTTGCCGCCTGGCTTGCATGGTTTTCATGTTCATGCGAATCCAAGCTGCAAGTCGCAAGAAAAAGACGGCAAACTCGTGCCGGCCGGTGCGGCGGGTGGTCACTACGACCCCGACAAAACCAACGCACACGGTACACCGTGGGGTGACGGACATCGCGGCGACTTGCCGCCGATATTTGTGGCCACCGACGGAACGGCATCGCATCCTGTTCTGGCTCCGCGCTTAAAGTGGGAAGATCTCAAAGATCGCGCATTGATGGTTCATATCGGTGGGGATAACCATGCGGATCATCCGGCCGCGCTCGGCGGCGGCGGTGCGAGAATTGCCTGCGGCGTGATCGTGCAGCCAAGTGAATCTACGTCGGAGCGTTGATTTCATGAAATTTCTTGAACTTAAAATTCCACCGCCGCTCTTGATGATTTTGGTCGGCGGTGGAATGTGGGCTCTGGCGAAGCGAACACTGCCAATAGAGTATCCAACATGGATTCGTGTTGGTTTTGCTTTGCTGCTCGCTTTGATCGGTGTTGCCTTGAGTGCAATAGGTAGTCGAACTTTTCGCCGTGCAAAAACGACCGTAAACCCCATGAAGCCGCAAACAGCCTCAACACTTGTGTGCGCGGGTATCTATCGCTTTACACGCAATCCCATGTACGTTGGGTTGTGCTTTCTTTTGGCCGGTTGGGTGGTTTTTCTCGCGTCGCCTTGGACAATTTTGGGTCTGCTTTTCTTCGTGCTCTACATCACACGCTTCCAAGTCATCCCCGAAGAGCGCGTGCTCTCTCAGAAGTTTGGTGCCGAGTACGAATCCTATCGCGCACGCGTTCGTCGCTGGCTATAAGAATACCGGATATGGAACAGACCAAGGACGGACTTCGGACGAGATAAAGAAGAAGAAAAATGGCCAAGCGCAGACGAATTCGAAAATATTTACGCAAAATTGACGCACCCGACTCTTACTGGTGTAGTCTTGATGAATTTCTTGGGCGCCAACGCGTGCGCACGATTCACATTGACGGTATTCCGATCATGGTGCGTACGGGTACATCCGATTTGAACGTGGCAATCCATAGTTTTTCAGAAAAAGAATATGACGGGATTCGGTGTAATAACCCAAAGATCATTTTGGATGCAGGGGCCAACATTGGTACCAGCGCTATTTTTTTTGCGCGCAAATATCCCGATGCAACAATTTTGGCGATAGAGCCGGAAAGTGAAAACTTCGCCCTGCTCGAAAAGAACACACGTGACTATAAAAACGTGATTTCGATTCAAGCTGCGCTTTGGGGCTCTCCAGGTAAGCGCATGATTCGGGATCCTTTTTCTGGCACGTGGGGATTTACGGTTTCTGACACAAGTTCGCGTTCGGAGGAAACTGGGCAAGAAGTGGAATGTGTGACGATCCCGTATCTCATGGAGAAGTACGGTTTCGATCGTATCGACTTGCTGAAGATGGACATTGAAGGTGGCGAAAAGGATATATTCGAAAATGCATCAGAATGGATTGATCGCGTTGATGTCATAACGGTAGAGCTGCATGATCGAATTTGTATGGGCTGCGACCGCGCGTTTTATCTCGCCACGAAAGATTTCACACATTTTGAAAAAGGCCGCGAGAAAATAACGGCTTATCGAAGTGACGCATAACACGGAATGCATCGCGGGCTGCGCCGAAGATTTAGAGAATGAAAAAAATTGCCTGTCTTCTCGTTGTGATTCTGCTCATGGGTATTGGACAAGTGGCGCTTGCGAGCGAAGCGCAAGTCGTGGTCTTGTTGCACGGGCTTGCCCGCAAACCATCGTCGATGACAAAACTTGCGAAGGCATTGCGTGCGCAGGGTTTTCAAGTTTGCAACGTCGGTTATCCCTCGACGGAGTACTCAATCGAAACACTGACAAAAGAAAGTGTACTTCCGGCTGTTCAACAATGCGTCAGAGATCTTTCGCGTCCAATTCATTTTGTGAGTCATTCCATGGGCGGAATTGTCGTGCGGGAGTTGCGCGCGATTGCTCCCGAGCTTCACTTTGGGCGCGTCGTGATGCTGGGACCTCCCAATCGCGGTAGTGAAATTGCCGATAAGCTTGTCTCTCTTAATCTATTACACTTTATTGTGCCGCCGGCGGGATTGGAGCTTGGCACCTCGCCCGATGCTGTACCGATCGCGCTCGGCCCGGTCGACTTTGAAGTGGGTATCATTGCGGGTACGTCCACGATTAGCCCGATGCGTTCGCTGTTTCTTCTCAGAGGAGACGATGATGGCACCGTGGCGGTTGAAAGCGCCAAGATTGAGGGCATGCGCGATTTCTTGCTCGTGCCGGCCGTTCATCCGTTTCTGATGAAAAATCAAGAAGTCATCGCGCAAACAATACACTTTATTGAGACAGGTCAGTTTGTTCATTCGGATCAGCGGCTAGCCCATCACTCTTCGCCCCAGCGCCCTTGAATCTCCTGCCAGAGAGATTGTTACGGATTTACAAATGCAGCGATGAGTACAGCGCTACCGAGAAGCGCTCCGTCGATTACAAACAAAGAATAATATTCGTCACTGCGAAATTCGATGATGGCTAACAAAGTGGCAAGTGGCACCAGCAGTAGCCAGTGCAAGGGGCGCGGTGCAAGAATTGCAGCAGCGACACCGATCAATGTCATAACTTTTGCAATACAAAACGGAGTATTGCGGGCAGCGGTCGTATATTCACCGAAGACAATAGCGTTAGCGAAAAGTGCAGGTGCCAAAATCGCAATGCACAAAATAATTTTAACGATTGGAAGAGAAACAGTTGGAATGAGTAGAGCTGCATGGCCATTAGGATGGTGAATATACACAATAACGGGTAGGCCCACGACGATAAGCAGCCAAGCAAAGGTGAGGTAAGCACTCTTGCAGTAGGGATTTTGCTTCCAGCGCAAATGCAGTAAGCCAAGTAAGAATACGCCCGCACAGATCAACAAGATGCTTTTTCCAAAATGAAGTGCGAGCACCGCACTGATACTGCCTGCGCTGATTGCCAGGAAGGTGAGTTCAAGAAAGTTTTCGCGAATGAAGCGACTTCGCTCCGGCGATGTGTGTGCATCCCGCGCAAGATCAAGTAGGCGATCAAGGTTGTACAAAGAAAGGGTTCCGCAAAAAATCAATGCGATCAGGCGAGGGGATGCCGGTGCGCCGAGTACGACATGCGAAACCGCAGTGGCAAGCGCAGCAGCGGCGGTCGAAATCCAGAGGCTTGTGAATAAAAGCCAGTTGCGAGCCGTACGTACAAGATCGTACGCAAGTCTTGAAATCGTATAAAACTTTACAGTGTCAGAGCAAAAGGGCATAGAATTCAACTCATTTGCGAAGCGATCCAAGCATTGCAAGTGAGCAAAGAATGGGCAAGTTTGACGGCTTCGCCAAGGTTGCCAACACGGGCTACGCAGGCAGTGCATCTGCGGATTGCTCTGTGCTGCGTTGGTCCGCTGTGAGAAAGGAACGGTGCGAAGATGCAGTTGACAGCGGTCGTGGCTGCGGGCGATCGCCGTGCCGCACGCAAGGTTTGCGGCGAGAGCAAGGCTTTTCTTGAGCTTGCCGGCAAGCCTTTGGTCGTGCATGTCGTCTCGACACTACAAAGTGTTCAAGAAGTATCGAGCGTTTGGGTTGTGGGCGACCTGGATCGCCTAGCGCGTGTTTTTGAAAACGCCGAGCTTCGTACTTCACTGCGAAAGCCACTCGTTTTGCTCGAACAATTCGAAGATCTCTATCAAAACGCTTGGCAGAGCTATCGCCGAATTTTGCCGCAAGCGGGGCCGCGCGGGCGCGATCCACTTGCGTCGGATGCAGCACTGCGTGTGTTTTATCTTTCCTGCGACATTCCGTTTGTAACACCGCAGGAGATTTCCGACTTCTTGCGAAGAGGGATGAAAACGGGAGCACCGTATGTGGCAGGGCTCGTTGCTGCTGAGACCCTTGCGCCGTTTCGTACACGCGAGCCAAACGTGCCCGGAATCGATCCGTCATTTTTTGGTGTCAGCGAGGGACGCTTTCGGCAAAACAACTTGCATCTCGTGCAACCGGCCTTGCTACCCAATCGCCACTACATCGAAGAGCTGTATGAAAATCGCTACCAGAAAAACTGGCGTGAAATTTTGCGTCTGGCTTGGCGTGTGTTTCGCTCGGAAGAGGGAAGCCTTGCGTTGATTTTTTATTTTTTGCTCGCGCATCTTGCGCTCTTTGCAGATCGGATCGGTTGGCCTTGGCTTGCAAGAAAAATCCGTTCGCGGATTTCAATGCGACATTACGAAATGGCGCTCAGTCGGATGCTGCGTGCAGAGTTTCGCATGGTGGTGACACAAATTGGTGGATGTGGCATCGACATCGACGATGAAAATGATCTCGCAGCGGCGCAGGCACGTTATGCCGAATGGCGCGCTCAGCAAGCCATGCTCGCCGAGCAGTTGCACGGGCCCGCTCCTTTGCCGCTGCTCACAACGCCGCAAGCCGAAACGCCCATCACGCTCGTTCGACACTGAAATGAGTTATCACTAACTCCAGCCTTCCTGTCGACGATGCCATTTGCTCGCGCCTACACAGCATCGCACGCCAAGCGTCTCCCTATCTCTCTTTTAGGCTGCATGGGCTTCGCGGCCTAAAAGAGAGATAGGGAGACGCTTTGGTCGCAGCTGAGTTGCGACTTCGTTTGTGTAAGGGATTGTTCGATAGAGTTTTCGGCGGTGCATGAGCTTCGCACCGTCGGAAACCATATCGAGCAATCCTTCTTCCGCGTACCCGCTGACACTTCTTTAAGCACGCATCTGAACAAAATTTGAGCAGCTGTGCTTTTCGACGCACGGGAATCCCTCTCTTTACGGATCAAAGCGATTTTCGATTTGGCGTGAATGCTGCAATGCGGGAACGCGTTGCACGTTGTAAGCGACACATTGCAATTTCACGCAAGAGATTCAATAAAATCGAAGGAAGAAGTTTGATGTATCTCCAAATGAAATTTTTTATTTTACGCAGAGCCGTTGTGATTGCGGTTTTTCTCTCTATACCGATTACTGTGTCGGCCGGAGATGTTGAAGCGCAGCTCGCGGCGATGCAAGCGCAATTGCTCAAGATGCAAGATCAGCTCGACGATGCAAATCGTCGCATGAACGCACAACAAACGGCGATCGAACGCTCGGAGTCGTTTCGCACGCAAAATGCAGAGTTTGAGCTCAACAACTTTCTTAAGACGATCCAAATCAAAGGCAGTGCTGCAGCGAGCTATAACTACAACTTCAATCAACCGCCGCGTGATAGTGGTGGGCTCGGTTCGCCGGGCAACGGCAACATCATCAATTATCCGTTTACCGAGCAATTTCAGTTCGATCAGTTCGTACTCGACGTGACGCGGCCGACTACGGCGGAGAGCCCGGTTGGTTTTCGTGTACGCACCATGCTCGGCGCGCAGGCAGCGATGTTGGGCCTTGATGATGGGGGCGTGACGGCCGACGAGCAAAATAATTTTTGGGTGCATCATGCAACGATTGATTACCAACACGATTTTGCGTCACTCGGTACAGTGAATTTTGTGGCGGGTATTTTTGCGACGCCGATTGGCGCAGAATCGGTCGTCGCGGCGGACAACTGGAATATCAGCCAAGGTGTGCTTTGGGGCATCCAACCGGTGAATCATACAGGTTTGCTCGTGAGTGGATCTGTGGGTGACACAGGATGGGGTTGGCTTGCGGCCGCCAGCAACGACAACTTTGGCGCGGGAATTGGTGCAGACAATAATCGCAGCAGTTCGTATCTGCTCGGTGCGAGTTATGGCGCAGACAACTGGAGTGCGGCGCTCACGGCCGCATACGGTGCAGAATTTGCGACGAATGAAGACGACAAGACTTTGCTCATCGACGTGCTTGCGAAATACAAGTTCACGGACAACTTTCAAACTTGGCTCAACTTTGATTACGCGCAGATCAATTCGTCACCGCATGCCTCGATCTACGGGATTGCGCTGGCACAGCGCTATCAAGTGACAGATCGCTTTGCGCTTTCTGCGCGTGAGGAATATCTCTATGGGAATTCGGGCGCTCCGACTTCGATTCCGACGGTAGGCTATGTCAACGCAACGCGCTCGAATACTTACACGCTTACGCTGACAGGCGAATACGCACTGACAGGATATTTGAGCCTACGCGGCGAACTTCGCTTTGATGATGTGGATGAGCGCGGTGTGCAGGACAGCAATTTCTTTGGCAAAAGCGCCATGACGCGCAGCAATCAAACCGTTGGTCTAGTGCAGGCGCTCTTACACTTTTAAGAGTATATTCATGAGGCAAGCGCCAGTTTATGCTGCTGGAGAAGCGCTCTTGGTGTCGTTTTTTTTCGTAATTCGGGTCGCAATCTGTAGACGCTCCATTTTTGAGTACAGCGTACGCCGACCGATACCGAGTCGGCGCGCGGTGGCTGAGCGATTGCCCCGGCATTCGTTCAAGACCTGTCGAATGCGCCATGCTTCAGCAAGATCGAGCCATTCGCGCAGCGTCAGTGTGGTAGTGGACAGCTTGCTCGCTTCATCTTCGTGCAGCGTACTGCAATACAAATCGCGATATTCACTTTCCGCTGCGAGCTTTGTGTCTGCGTTGGTCGCGTGTGTCAAGGGAGATAGTTCAGACACATTCTTTTGTCGGTCGCTTCGTGAGTGATCCATTGCGTTATCCTTTGCTGGCTAAGGCTTAGAGTCGTCTTGATTTTGAGCCTTAACAAAGCAAGTCCCGTGCCACATTGAGCACGCTTGCACTCCCCGCTTCTCACGAGTTTTTCCCCAATAAATCTGGCGAAACATTTGTTTTGCCGAAAATGCTGCCTGTTGCTTGGGCAGGCGTTGCTCGAATTTTCAGCAGGACTGCGCGAGAGATATGAAATTTCCAATTCCACAATGCGTCCGGCGCACGCGTGTGCTTGCAAGACTCTGGCATGACGTTTGCTTTAGTGCGCGGCGAGATTTTGCGTGGCATGAGAATCGCGCTTGGAGAATGACGATGTATAAAAATTTTTCTTCTCTCCGCTTACGGGTCCAACGCAGTTTTATGTATGGCTTTCGACAAAGAATTATAGTGTGGTGTAGAAAGTGGCTGCGCGAGCTTGGAGTGTTTGCTGTGTACGTGACAAGCTTTTTTGTCAGTGTCGGTGCGTATGCACAAGAAGAGGCAGGACTTGATTCCGGGAACACGGCCTGGATGCTAACTTCGACGGCGCTCGTTTTATTGATGACGTTACCCGGACTTGCGCTTTTTTATGGTGGACTCGTGCGCACGAAGAATGCGCTCAGCATCTTCATGCAATGCATTGCTTCCGCTGGTGTGATGGGTTTGCTGTGGGTACTTTTTCTTTACAGCTTTGCATTTGGAACGGGCAATGCGTTTATTGGTGATTTCAGCAAAGTTTTGCTTGGTCACGTGACGAGTACGGACACGCTCAATGGCACAATTCCCGAATATTTATTCGTGATGTTTCAAGGCATGTTTTTGATCATCACGCCGGCGCTCATGATTGGTGCCTTTGCTGAGCGCATGCGCTTTGGTCCTTACCTCGCCTTCATCGTGCTTTGGGCCATCTTTGTCTACGCTCCTTTGTGTCACATGGTTTGGGGCGGCGGTTGGATTGCGAAGAGAGGTGCGATCGATTTCGCTGGCGGTCTTGTCGTGCATATGTCGAGTGGGTTTTCAGCACTCGCTGCAGCGATCTTTCTTGGGCCGCGCAAAGGCTATCGCAAAGAACCGATGCCTCCGCACAATCTCACATACACCGTGATTGGCGCAGCGTTGCTCTGGGTCGGTTGGTTTGGTTTCAACGCGGGTAGTGCACTTGCGGCCAATGCGACCGCAGCGCTGGCCTGCATCACGACGAGCACGGCCACCTCGGCGGCGCTCTGCGGCTGGGCACTGATCGAGTGGCTTCATCTGGGCAAGCCGACGGTGCTGGGTGCGGCAACGGGCGCCGTGGCAGGACTCGTCGCGATTACTCCGGCCTGTGCGTCGGTGACGCCGGTGGGTGCGATCGGTGTTGGTCTGAGTGCGTCCATTATCTGTTACACCGCCGTGGCATTTCTCAAACCCAAACTTGGCTATGACGACTCGCTCGATGTGTTTGGTGTACACGGCGTCGGTGGTGCGTGGGGCGCACTCGCAGCGGTTATTTTTGCTGCACCGTTTGCGTCGCTCAATGAAGCGGGCCGAATGGTGCAATTTTTGGTTCAACTTGAAGGTGTGCTCTTTACGGCAGTCTTTGCTCCGGTGGTTACACTCGCAATTTTGTTCGGATTAAAACTGATCGTCGGGAACCTGCGTGTTTCTGAAGAAGTCGAATGCAATGGACTCGATCACGGGCTGCATAGCGAAAGCGCCTATGCCTTTGGCGCCAGTGGTAGTTCGATGGTTACCGAGGGAAGCAAATAAGAGAATCGAACAAAGAGCGGGAAAACTTTTGTTTACACAGAGCGTCCGGGTGATGGGTTCCAGAACGAAACGTGATACCGTCCTTGGCCGGATTGAGGAGCGAATTTCGGTTCGAACAGCCCGGACAAGAGAGGAAATGCGATGAAAAAAATCGAAGCCATTATCAAACCGTTCAAATTGGATGAAGTGCGAGACGCCTTGAGCGAGATCGGCATTCAGGGAATGACCGTAACCGAGGTCAAGGGATTCGGGCGGCAGAAG
>CAYRID010000051.1:0-18481 GCA_964424225.1 uncultured Geobacter sp. | reverse complement strand
AAAGAAAGTGCAGGGGGAAAGCAATGGCAACGGTGCAAAATCCACCGAGCTGGGCTGCAAAAAGCCCTGCATCGCGAGCGAACAAAGCCTCGAACTCCGACGATTGGCGTAGTAGCGAGAAGTTGTATTACCGCATTGGCGAAGTAAGTCGCATTACGCAGATCAAGCCGTATGTGCTTCGCTATTGGGAGTCCGAGTTTTCGCTGATGTCGCCGGCGAAATCGCGTTCGAAGCAGCGCCTGTACCGCAAACGCGACATCGAGACGATCTTGCTCATCAAGAAGCTTCTTTACGATGAGCGTTTCACAATCGCGGGCGCCAAGAAGCGCTTGCGCGAACTTGGCCGCACCGCGTTCGATACGCCGGAAACAGCAGACTTGGAAGAAACAGCCGGCGTGGAACTCGAAGCTGCGACGATCGAAGAAGTTGCCGAGCCCGAACAGCAGCTCAACTTGGCACTCGTAGGCGATTCCGTCGAAAAATTTCGAAAAATTCGTGAAGAACTGCAGACGTTGCGCGCGTTGCTTTGATACCGCGCAACACGCGAATCGCTCTGCAGTTTTGCCGTCGTGTGAATTGCGGTTTTGGGGCAATACCGCTACCCATGGGCACTTCGGGCCGTAGCGCAGTTTGGTAGCGCACTTGACTGGGGGTCAAGTGGTCGTGGGTTCAAATCCCGCCGGCCCGACCATTTCGACCTCGCGCGATCCAGCGCTCTGACGCAAAATTGTTTCACGCATTTTTGCAAAACGGATCGCGCCGTTTTGGGTTCTCGATGCGATCCGCCATCGAGCAGATGATTCGGTCTTACTGTTGTTTTTCTGACGAAAAACGATGTATTGGTTGCGATCTGCAGACAGCCGACGGCAAAGCCGGCATCGCGTGCAAGGTGCAAAGATGTTTTCGAAACGCAGCCATTTTGCCGCCGAAGTCAATGCATACACAACGGCGCTAGAAGCCGAGCGCGCTCGAGGTGCAACGTTGCTCGATCTTTCGATCTCAAACCCGACACGCTGTGGCTTTGATTTTTCGATGTATGCGTTTTCACAGATTCTTTCCGACCCGACACTTTTTGATTATGCACCAATACCACATGGACTTTTCTCGGCACGCAAGGCCATCGCGAATTACTATTTAACGCAACACAGTGTCACAATTTCGCCTGAATCATTCACTCTTACTTCGGGAACGAGCGAAGCTTACCGTCTCTTGTTTGAGCTTCTTTGTGATGCCGAAGATGAGATCTTAGTGCCATCACCGGGTTATCCCTTGATCGACTTCTTGGCCAAGACAAGTGGCATCGAAGTCGTGCACTATGCTTTGTGCTACGAAAAGAACGAAATACTGCATGCGGATCGCAATGCGGAAGCGCTGCCTTTGCCGCGAGATCCGGCGCCGAAGTCTGCGCGCTGGCGTATCGATCTTGCGGATCTCGAGCAAAAAATTTCGTCGCGTACGCGGGCGATCGTGCTGATCTCGCCCGGAAATCCAACCGGACACATTGCTTGCGAGGTCGAAATCAAGTCAATTCTTGAGATCTGCGCACAACACCAAATTGCGTTGATTGTGGACGAAGTGTTTATCGACTATGCCCAATCGTATCGCCATCACCCCGTGCTCCTTGCGCAAGCCACCGCCGCACTCACTTTTGTTTTGAACGGGCTTTCAAAGAGCGCTGGACTTCCGCAAATGAAGCTAAGCTGGATTCTTGCCGCGGGCCCCACCGAGCAAGTCGCTGAAGCGCGCAGACGGATCGAGTTTCTTGCCGACAACCTGCTTTCCGTTTCAACGTTTGCGCAACTTGCTACTCCGTCGGTGCTGAAAAGCGCAGACGCGTTTCGTGCTCAAGTGAACGCGCGCATTACACAAAACCGACGCATTCTTGTTTCACGATTGCCCGCACCCGACTTTGAAGTGCTTGCCCAGGATGGCGCTTGGTGTCAAGTTGTACGCGTTCCCGAAAGGTTAGCCGGGGAAGAGGGTGCGATCGCGTGCTTGCGCGAGGCAGGTGTTATCGTTTTGCCCGCTTATTTTTTTGATTTTGAAGATGAACACTTTATTGTGATTAGTCTCATTGTGCCGGAAAAAGAATTTTGCGAAGGCATTGCGCGGATTGCAGAGCTCGCGTTTTAGTGCGAGAGCTGATGCACTGCGCGCGCGAGAGATTCAAAAACCGTTCGAAACGCTTCGGCGTCGAGATTTTCTCCGTAGGCAATCACAGTCAGGCCGTTTTGATCCAGAGTTGCCGTCGGATTTGCAGTCAAGAAATCAATTAACACATTTTTACGATTGCCTTGCACAAGCCATTCTCGGATTTTCCCTTCGTCGCTACCACGCAAAAATACCTTGGCATCAAACTCTGTATCGTCCGTCGCAATGTCTCGAAATTGTGTTGAAAGAAATTTCCCAATTTTTTGTGTTGCCTTTTCCGGCATGAGTGCAATTTCAAAACCGAGCGGTTTGGTCAAAGCGGCGTGGAAGTGGATGGATCGTGCGTTATTCGTTTGCACGAGTTTTGCGCGCACATCGACATTGGCAATGCGTCCCGACATCTCCCAAGGCTGTGCCAAGCGAATCAGTTTTTGTACGAGCGGTTGCTGAAGGGCGCGCGCGAGGTCTTCCTTCTGGACACCGGAAGACATGTTTTCCGACAAAACGGATACCGCGCTTTCTACGTCGATCGGTTGTCCCATTGAGGAAGCGGAAAACGGCGTGTGCAAGTGCAGGCCAAGACGGACTGCGATTTCATGCAGTTTCTCTTCTCGCCGCGAAAGCGCTTTCCATTTCGCGTACAGAAGCAAAGGGATGACGAGGAATGGGATGAAGAGCGCGAAACGATCGAGTTGCGCAAAGATTGCAGCGGGGGTTGATCCTGTAAAAAAATCTTCCAAGTTCCGTTGCTCCCGGCGTATACAAATCCATTAGCATGAGCGTGCACGGAGTCGCGCCGAGGGTTCAAGCAAAATTCGCACGAACTTTCGATCGCGCGCGACGGCCAAGGAGGGATTATGCAGAAGCTAGTTGGCATCATCATTATTGTCGTTGCCATTTGGGTTGGAATCGAAGTTTATACGCAAGGTATCGACGGTGCGTTCGGCGGCGTCTTTGCCACATTCAGCAGCGGCGCTGCTCCCGAGAAAAGTGCGCAAGCACCGACGGAAAATCGCACGGTGCCGCGCCGTGTTGGCGATCGGGTCCAAGCACATATGGATCAAGGCGCTGCGCGAATCGACGAGCAAGCTGAAAAAGAGTAAATCATCGCTGCGTTTTCGATGCAGTGCATTTTCAAGCGATGCGGAAAGGCCCGCTGCATCGCTTCGAAAAAACATTGCCAGCGCCTTTTCACGCCATTTACCCTAGAGACAAAAAGCAGTGGCGGTCTGCACGGACCGTGGTGGACGCGAAGGGAGTCGTGGTGGCTGCGCTCGGAAACAACACCGATAAAAAATATTTGTTGCCTCGGCAACGACTCGTCGAATATCTACGCAAAGAAGTCAAAATCACCGACGAACGCGTACTGAATGCGATCGCGAAAGTACCACGCCACCTCTTTGTTCCGTCGGTGATTGAAGGGCAGGTTTATCAAGACACGCCACTTCCGATCGGCGAAGGGCAAACGATCTCAGCACCGGGTATCGTGGCCACGATGAGTCAAGCACTCGAACTCACGGGCAAAGAGAAAGTGCTCGAAGTAGGTACGGGATCGGGTTACCAAGCAGCGATCCTTGCGCAGATCGCAAGCGAAGTGATTTCGATCGAGCGAATTCCGCGCCTTGCGGCAAGCGCGCGCAAGCATCTCGATCGTGCAGGAGTGAGCAATGTGATTGTGCGACTTGGCGACGGATCGCGTGGGCGCCCCGAAGATGCGCCGTTCGATGCGATCCTCGTTACCGCCGGTGGGCCACGTGTCCCCGAGGCCTTGCTCAAGCAACTTGTCGTAGGCGGGCGTCTCGTGGGTCCTTTTGGCGAGAAGGATGCGCAACGTCTGTTTCGCTATCGACGCAAGGAAGGCGACCAATTCGATGAAGAATTGCTTGCGCACTGCCGCTTCGTTTCGCTCATTGGCGAACATGCGTGGCCCGAATGAAACGGTTCGCTTGATATGGCGCGACGGAAAACGGCGTTGTTCGGGATGCTACTCATTTCGGTTCTGATTTGGACGAATGTCGGCTGCCGCACTACACCAAAAAGAGACAGTGCAACAGGCGGCGTGATTCATGTCGTGCAATCGGGGGAAACCCTTTGGCGAATCTCGCAGCGCTATGGCGTCAGTGTCGAAGACATCAAGCGCGCCAATCAGATCAAAGATGCAACACAAGTTGCGGTAGGGTCGCGACTCTGGATTCCACGTATCAAAGGGGCACCGCCTCCCGCCAGCGAAGTGCCCATCGAAGACGAAGCATTTCGCGCACAACGAGCACGCGTGCGCGAGCAGTTGCGTCGCGATTCGGGTCTCGCGTTTGCTTGGCCTTTGCAGGGGCGGCGCAATTCGAGTTTTGGTGCGCGCGGCAGTGGCCATCACGATGGAATTGATATTGGTGCCGAAATTGGTACGCCTGTTCGCTGCGCCGAAGCAGGACGCGTGATTTATAGCGGCAGTGGTCTTGGCGATTACGGCAACGTAGTCATTGTGAAACACACGGGCCCGTATTCGACGGTGTATGCACACAATCAAACCAACTTGGTGAAAAAAGGAGCGTTTGTCGAACAAGGCGAATTGATTGCGCTCGTCGGCAAAACCGGCAATGCAACGGGACCGCATTTGCACTTTGAAATTCGCTATAACCGCGATCCGGTGAATCCGCTTCTGTATCTACCTTGAGTGGCTACATTGACACAAAATTGAGTTCATTGATTTTCTCGTGGTGCAGGAGTGGCGAAGATGATGAAGAAGACAAGAAGGGGAGACAATGTTTCTTGAGTTCTATGGCGCGACGGACACGGTGACAGGTTCTCTGCATCGGGTGCACGTAGGGGGTGTGGATGTTTTGCTTGATTGCGGACTCTTTCAAGGCCATCGCGCAGAGGCCAATGCGCGCAACCGCGAAGTGCCGTCTTGGGCAAGCAAAGCGCATTGCCTGGTCTTGAGTCATGCGCACATTGATCACAGCGGAAATATGCCGTCGCTGGTCAAACGTGGCTTTGCGGGGGACATTTTTTGTACGCCACCGACACGCGACTTGTGCAGCGTGATGCTTCGCGATGCGGCGATGATCCAAGAGCAAGATGCACGCCATTTGAATAAACGTTTCCAACGCGAAGGATCACGCGAACGCGTAGATCCGATTTATACGATCGACGATGCACAACAAGCCATTTCACAGATTGTTTCACTACCCCTACACCGTTCGTTGTCTATTGCTCCAGGCATTACACTGACGTTTTATAATGCTGGACACGTGTTGGGCTCAGCGCTGACTTTGCTGGATCTCGAAGAAGCAGGACGCCGTGTGCGCCTGCTTTATACCGGCGATCTTGGTCGGCATGAATTGCCATTGCTCGAAGCGCCAGAGATCGTGAAAAATGTCGATTTCTTGCTGATGGAGAGCACCTACGGAGATCGACTGCATCCTGCACTGGATGCGCTCGACGATCAACTGGCAGAGATCGTAAACGAGACCATTCGCCGTGGCGGACGCGTGCTCATTCCATCCTTTGCGCTTGAGCGAGCACAAGAAGTGCTCTATGCCCTCGAACGCTTGCACAATCGCAAGAAGGTGCCTCGTGTGCCGATCTACATCGACAGCCCGCTCGCGATTGCAATTACAGAAATCTACAAGTTGCATCCAGAAGGTCTCGACACTGAAGTGCGTCAAAAACTTTTGAATCATGATGATCCATTTTCACCACCCGGCCTACAATATGTCTCGGATATTGCGGCGTCGCGTCGCTTGCAAGAAAGCGGTGAACCGTGCATCGTGATTGCAGGTTCGGGCATGTGCGAAGGTGGTCGCATCTTGCATCACTTGATGAGCGGGCTGGGCGACCCGCGCAACAGCGTCGTAATCGTTGGCTTTATGGCGCAACATACATTGGGACGGCGCTTGATTGAAGGACGGCGCAAAGTGAAAGTTTTTGGTGTTGACCGCGACGTTCGTGCGCATGTGCATGCACTCAACGGACTTTCGGCGCACGCCGACCAGAAAGACTTGCTGGATTTCGTGCGACGCACAGCTTCTGTCGGGCGAATACAGCATCTTGCGCTCGTGCACGGCGAAGAGGGCGCACGCACAGCGCTTGCATCGACATTGCGCGAGCACGGCATTCGACAAGTGATTCCATCCATCAAGGGCGAGCGTGTGACTCTTTAGAGTGTATTGCAAACTTTGCGAGGTTGAAGATGAAAGAAAAGTCCGAAGAATCATCCTTTGTAGGACCGATTTCGTTTCTGCGTGAGGAGCCATTGCCGGCATGCGTGCCGCACTGCGCCAGTGAGGATCCCGAGGCGGCTGCACGCCAAAAGCGTTTGCTCGAAAGTTCAACGTATATTGATGCGGAGCACGATGCCGCTTTTCTTGCGCGCGACGACATGCGCCATGCGCGCTTGCAGCTCGAATACCTCAAGACGGAGCTGGTTTTGCAAGAGCACGGCATTGCATCGACCATTGTGGTTTTCGGGGGTACGCGCATTGTGGAACCTGCCGCCGCGCAGCGCAATCTCGATGAAGCGCAGTGCCGCTTGCAACAAAATCCAAATGACGCCGAATTGAAACGACGCTTTTATGTGTCGAAACGAATCCTCGCCAAAAGTAAGTATTACAATGTTGCGCGCGAATTTGCGTGCTTGGTGAGCGAGCGCAACCGCTGCAATGGTTTGCAACACGATTTTGTCATTACGACCGGAGGCGGCCCTGGCATTATGGAGGCTGGCAATCGCGGCGCCTACGATGTCGGATCGCACACGATCGGCTTGAACATCACCTTGCCGATGGAACAGTTCCCAAACTCGTACATCTCACCAAATCTCTGCTTTCGGTTTCATTATTTTGCATTGCGCAAACTGCACTTTATGAAGCGCGCCAAGGCCCTCGTCGCTTTCCCAGGCGGGTACGGAACACTGGATGAGATTTTCGATGCGCTTTGTTTGGTACAAACACGCAAGATCAATCCCATTCCAATCATCTTGGTGGGTCAAGACTTCTGGCGACGCGCCATCGATGCTGATTTTCTACTCGAAGAAGGTGTGATCGCTCCCGAAGACACAAAAATCTTTCAGTATGCCGAAGAGGCAACGGAAATCTGGGAAATCATTCGCCGCTGGTACTCACTGACATGAGTTGCCCCGCGTAAAGCATCGCCGCATTCGTGAGCGTCGCAGTGGTCTTGACGGAAGCCGCGAGAGCGTTTGTTCGCAAATGCCAAAAACGCAAAATTGTAAAACTCTGGATCGGGCATTTGACGGATTCCAAATCGCGTGCGCCTAGCATAGGATGCCGCGCATTCTAAATCCTGCGCTCTCGTTGTGGACACACAGGTCCGAAGAGATTTCGAAATAGGGAAATAGGGAAGTAGAAAATATGGATTCTCTGGATCGAACGCTTACGCGAGCGAAAAACCAAATCGCGATGACATCGCGCAAGAAACAAGTGGAGGCAATCCGGGCATGAGCACCAAGCATCAAAAGAATCTGGCGCAAGTTCTGGCGGACAAAAAGTATTGGTGGATTCACTTCCTACTCGTTGCAGGCATCAGCATTGCGGGATTGATTTATCTTGGCGGTGCGACGTATGTGAGCGCGCCGCCGATCGTTGATTTCAAATCACCGACTGGCGAGAACGTGATCACAGTCGATCAAATTAAACACGGCAAAGAAGTGTTTCATCTGCGCGGGCTCATGAGCTACGGCTCTTTTTGGGGCGACGGCGCAGAGCGCGGTCCCGATTTCACGGCCGACGCCTTGCACCGCACTGCGATGTCGATGCGCGAGTTTTACGCAGCGGAGATTACAGATCGATCCGCAACGCAGTACGACAAAGATGCGATCGCCGAGCGAGTGCGGCGCGAATTGCACACAAATTTGTATGACGAGTCGGCGCAGCAGATTCCGCTTAGCGCTGCGCAGGTGTATGCCTTCGAACGCCTGAACGAGCACTACACGAAAATGTTTCTCGATCCGACCTATCCGGAAGCCTTCGATCCCACAGGACACATTTCCGACGCACAAGAGATTCGCGATCTGACTGCGTTCTTCTTCTGGGGCGGCTGGGTGTCGGCGGCCGATCGTCCGGGCGAGAAATACAGCTACACGCACAACTGGCCCTACGATCGCGATGCTGGCAACACTCCGTCGGAAGCAACGTATGTGTGGAGCGTGATTTCGATCCTCGGGCTCTTCCTTGGTATCGGCATCGTTCTTTATGTGTATGGGCAATTCAAGCAGGCAGGCGACCCGTTCAATGGTCACGAAATGTCACTCACGACGCCTGATCTCGAAAAAACCTACGTGCGCCCAACACAGCGAGCGACGTACAAGTTCTTTGCCTTCGCGATCGTGCTCTTCGGGGTCCAGGTCTTAGCGGGCATTTTGGCTTCGACCGACTTCGTGCGCCCCTTTGGAATGTCGCTTGGCGAAATCATTCCGTTCACTGTTTTGCGTAGCTATCACACCTTGCTGCAAATTTATTGGTTCTTCATGTGCTGGGTGGGCTACACAATTTTCTTTCTGCCGCGACTTTCCCCCGTGCCGAAAGGGCAGGGCTTTCTAATTGAGCTTCTGTTTTGGATTTCGTTCCTCACGGGCGTGGGTGCCATCGTCGGTATCTATTGTGGACAAACGGGAATCATCACGGGTCCGACGGCGTACTGGCTTGGAAGCCAGGGCTGGGAGTTCATGGAACTCGGTCGTCTTTTCCAATACACAATGTTGATTGCCTTCGCGCTTTGGATTTACATCATCTACCGCGGCGTGAAGCCGTGGCTTACGCGCAAGAACATTTGGTCCGTACCGTCGTGGTTGTTGTACGGCAGCGGCGTCATGGTCTTCTTCCTGTTCTTCGGTCTCTTGGTAAAACCAGAGAGCAATTTTGCGATCTCCGATTATTGGCGCTGGATGGTCGTACACATGTGGGTCGAGGTGACGTTCGAAGTCTTTACGACGGTGATCGTGGCCTACATGCTCGTGCAAATGGGGCTCATCACGCGCCCCATGGCGGAGCGCGTGACATTCCTCGCGGTCATGCTCTTCTTGTTTACGGCGACGATCGGTATTGCGCATAACTTCTATTGGATTGCGAAGCCGACGGGAATCATTGCGCTTGGCAGCGTGTTTTCGACGCTGCAAGTTTTGCCGCTGCTCTTGCTCACGCTCGATGCGTGGCGAATGCGCCAAGAAGCCGATCGCGCACGCGCGTACCGAGAACAGGGCAAACAAGTCTTTGTCATGGAAGGTGTCTGGCTCTTCATCTTGGCGGTGAACTTCTGGAACATCTTTGGCGCTGGCGTTTTTGGTTCGCTGATCAATCTGCCGATCGTGAACTACTTCGAGCATGCGACTTATCTCACGGGCAATCATGCGCATGCAGCGATGTTCGGCGTGAAAGGCAATATCGCAATCGGCGGTCTGCTTTTCTGCTGTCAGCACTTATTCAAGAAGTCGGCCTGGAATGAGAAGGTCGTAAAGATCGCGTTCTGGGGACTCAACGGCGGCGTAGCGCTGATGATGTTCATGGCGCTGTTTCCGATTGGAATTCACCAACTTCTCGTCGTGCTGCGCGAGGGTCTTTGGTACGCACGATCGCAAGAAATCATCGTCGGTCCGATCTTCAAACGATTGGTCTACTTCCGCGCGTTTGGAGGCACGATTTTCATCGTCGTCGGCGTGCTGCCGCTCGTGTGGTTCATCGTTTCGCGTTGGAACAAACTCAACCCCGAGGCGGACTCCGATTCCGGCGAATGGTCGATCTACAATCAAGAAAAGAGCTGGGCTGAGCACTCGGACGAAAAGGCAAAATAAGCTTTTCCTAGATTCAGCCAGACTTTGTCGGCTCTTCTTCGGGTAAAACCAAAGAAGGGCCGACATCATTTTGTGTCAAGGATCGCTGTAGCCCAATCCTCCAGGGCACTCTTGCAAGCCCCAAAGAGCAGTCTTTACTCGAAAAACCTTGCAAGCAGAAAAAACATTCTCTAAAAACAAGAAATTGAAATTGACTTTCATTTCCTTGGAGATAGAAATAATGAACTTTTCTGGGCGCTTACGAAATTTTTTTCGAATCTTCGCTCCTCGCGTCAAGCGAAAACCTCAACAAACTCTGCGCCGCCGGCTCGGCACCATTCCGGGGATGCTCACGGTTTGGTGGATGGGCGTGGCACTCACTGCGCTTTTCCTTGCACTAACCACGCGCCCTGCAAAGGCTGAAATCCACTTGAGTGGTGAAGTCAATTTCGAGCTGCAAAACGATCGAACCTATCGTTCAAGCGATCGCGACGCGCATATCAACGACTTGTATTTCACGATCGAACCCAGTCTTTCACTCGAGTTTTTCGATGGCTTTTCACTCGAAGCGGCAGGGGTGCTGGAGCCAGTTTTCGATCCGGAAGGTCATAAAAATCGTTGGATCGACGATCATGGTTTTTTTATCGAAGAGCTTTATCTGAAGTATTCATTTGATCGCTATACGATTCGCGCAGGAAAATTTAACCCCTCTTTCGGCCTTGCGTGGGATCTCGCACCGGGAGTTTATGGCCCGGATTTCGCGGAAGACTATGAGATCACCGAGCGTGTCGGCATCGGCGGGGCGATCGAACTGGGCAATGACGAAATCGGCAGTCACGTACTCGCCGCCGATGCATTTTTCCTCGATAAAAGCGTTCTCAGTGAATCCACGCTCAATAATCGTGGACATACACGCGAGCGTGACGGAGGCGTAAGCAATACGGGCGATTTACGCTCGTTTGCCATTGCGCTTCAAGGCTCCGAGATGCCGCGGCTACCGGGGCTCACTTATCACTTGGGATTCGAACAACAACACGGTGGACGCGGCGAGCGAAATGAACGTGGCTATGTAGCGGGTTTGCAATACGCCTTTTCGCCGGTGGAAGAAATCGAAGTCGAGCTACTGAGTGAATTCGTCTACAAGCATTTTGCAGATGGCCTCGATCAGAGTCAGCGTTATTTCACGCAAAGCGCACTCGTGGGTTGGCATGGATGGTATGCCGCCACTTCGTACACGAAGCGCGATACACATTCAAACGTAGATCGAAGCATGGGTGATTATTTGTTTCAAGCGACCGTCGGATATGAATTCCCGATTGGGCTCGGCGTGCATCTCGCCTGGCGTTATGCCAAAGAAGACGAACAGAAAGTCGATGGTGTTGGCCTGCTACTGACCTATGCACTTGCGTTCGACTAAGCGCAGTGTGAGGCAAGAGCGAAACTACTTTTTTTCCGCTTCGAGCAATGCTTTCCACGACGGGCGCGGCGGGCGACCGTGATATGGGCCCGAAAAATGCAGCAGGTAGCGCTTGATTGCAGGCGACACAAGGATGAGTAGAGGAGCCAGCAGTCGAAAACGCTTGGCCATGATCTCACCGATGTACTGCGGTGTGCGTCGTTGGTACTGCAAAAGCGCCTGACTCTCGGTCGTATCCATCCACGCGGTGTAGTAATCCGCTTTCCCGAAGGCACGTGAGTACGGAAAATTGCGAATATAGAGAGCATCGAGCAAGAGCCGAAAGAGATCTGCTTGCGTCACTTGACATTGTTGGCCACCGCCGATGAGCAGCACTTTGCCGAGTGCTGCGCGGGTATGCGTAGCGTTGACGAGAGCCAGTGCGACGTCGCGACTGTAAACGACTTCCATCCGGTTGTCGGGACGCACTTCAAAAAGCAAGCGCATCACGATCGGTTCGACTTTTTGCAATTGCTCATCAATCGCAACTCCCACACGCAAAATAACATACGGAAGTGTTGAAGCCTTGATCAAGGCTTCGCATTCCACTTTCGTTGAGCTGTACACGTCGGTGCCTTGCGTCGGAGTTTGAGCATTCACAATTTGGCTTTGCGCAACTTCCGGTGCATAAACCGTTACCGAAGATGGGTAGACAATCGTTGGAGGCGCAGTCTGAGCACGCAACACATCAAGCAACTGCTTCGTGCCTTCAACATTGACCGCTTTGGCACGCTCGGGAAATTTCTCGGAGATCGGTGGCAGCAGGGCGGCCGTATGAATCACGGCATCTTGCCCCTCGACCGCACGAGCAACACTCGCGCGGTCGCAAATATCTCCCCAAACGACGGAGACTTTCTCCGCATAGCGTTGCGCTACTTTGCGATTTCTTTTTGTATCGAGATCAAAAGCGCATACCGCATGGCCTTGTTGCAAGGCTTCCTCAATAGCGAGTGCACCGAGATTGCCAAAAGCTCCAGTGATTAAAATCTTCATAGTCATTGTTTTATTTCTACGGGAGCACTCAAGCGGATCGATTCGCAAGCAAGCAAAGTAGCGCGAGTGCTCGCGAGCAGTTCCTCCGCCGGTATTAACCATTCGCCTCCGGTTTCAATTCGTTTGAAAAACGCTGCGAGCTCTTCAGTAAAACCCTTCTTTTGACTGGTGGTGCTTGCTCGCTCTTTCTTTCCCATCTTGAAGGTCGTGAGCGTGCGCCAGTCTTCCAGGGTTGCGCAGCGGCCACCACCAAAAACTTCGATGTATTCCTTGGAAAGCGCGCGATCGCCCATGCCGTGATAAGCAATTGTCGCAACCGCACCGTTAGCAAACTTGAGCGAGATACTTACGTTATCCGTCGAAACGTCCGGCGATGAATTATTCACCTGCTCGGCATACACACGAATAGGTAGAGAGCCCATGAGAAAAATGGCGTAGTCGATGAAGTGACATGCCTCACCAATGATGCGACCGCCGCCCTCTGCACTAAAAAACCAATGATCGTCAGGCACTGCGCCTGCGTTGATGCGGTAATGCAACATGAGTGGCGTTTTGACATCGGCAAAGAACTTTCGAAGCGCGACCGAATGCGGCGAAAAGCGACGGTTATAACCCACCAGGAGTTGCGGCATGGCTGCACGCTGCGTTTTCCAAGACGCTTCAAATTCATCAAGGTCTTTGAGCGTCATCGCGAGTGGTTTCTCCACGAAAGTGTGTTTCCCGGCGGCCAGTGCGCGCTTGGCGAGCGGTGCATGCAAATCGTGGCGCGTAGTAATAAAAATTGTATTGATCGCATTGTCTTCGAGCAGCTTGTCGTAATGCGTCGTCACATACGAGAACTTAAATTTTGAACCTGTATGCGAGCCGCTCATCCCTGTGGCCGTCGAGAGCGCAACGAGATTCACTCCACCGACGGAAGAAATGGCGGGAAGCAGTACGCCCTTCGTGAAGCTTCCCGCACCGATCATGCCGATGCGCACAGGTTCGGCGCTTGGCTTCGATGCTGCGAGCGTAATTTTTCGCTCGGCGGAGAGATCGCGCTCGGAGCCGTCGTAGCGCAAAATAACGGCGAGATGAGGTGCGTTGTTTTGCAAAAGTTGATAGGCGTCGAGTGCTTGATCAACGTCAAACTTATGTGTAATCAACGGGCGCACATCCACTTTTCCTGCCGCAAGCAGCTGCAAGAAGCTCTCCATGTTGCGGCCTTCGGTCCAGCGCACGAACGGATACGGATAATCGATAGCTTGTTCTTCATACTGCGTGTCGTAACGACCTGGGCCATACGACATCGCCATACGTAGCTCGATTTCTTTTCGATAAAAAACTTGGTGCATGACATTCATGCCAACGAAGCCAAGCACAACGATGCGCCCACGGTGGCGTGCCATCTCGGCCGCTTGATTGATTGGCTCCGACGAAGGCGTCGATGCCGTGAGCAAGATGCGATCTGCGCCACGACCTTGCGTCCAGGCGCGCACGGCCTCCTGTGCATCCGTCGAAGCCACGCGTTCGGCGCCGAGCGCAAGAGCCATTTCGCAGCGTGCACCGACGGGATCGACACCGAGTACGCGACAACCGGCAGCGTTTAGAAGTTGCACAGTGATCAAGCCAATCAAACCAAGTCCGACGACAACGACAAAGTCGCCTAGCTCGGGAGCGGCTTGTCGTACACCTTGCATGGCGATTGCACCGACGGTAACAAAGGAAGCCGATTCCTCATCCAGATCACCAGGAATACGCACACATAAGTTTTTGGGAACGAAATTGAACTCGGCGTGATTGGCATACCCCGCACCGCCGCACGCAACGCGATCGCCGACGGAGTATAAACCGCGCAGTTGCTCACCAACTTCGACAACGACACCTGCGCACGAATAACCCAGCGCCACCGGCGTATCGAGTTTCGAGCGCACTTGTTCGAGTGTTGAGAACAAACCTTCGTTTTTGAGCTTCTGCAGAACGCGACGCACTTGATCGGGCCGCGTGCGCGCTTTGCCAAGTAGCGACATTTGCGCGAGCTGAATCATTTGGCGTTCGGTACCCGAGGAAATCAAACTCGCTCGATTTGCAACGAGAAGCCCGCGCGCTCCACACGCCGGTGCCGGCACATCCGCAAGCCAGAGTTCGCCACTTTTATACGATTGCAGAATTTGCTTCACGTTTTTCCCATCATTCGTTTTTTTGGGCGCACTGTCGGCGGCGCAAGAATTGATCAACACGGATATCGTGCCAAGCGCGCCGATTGTCCTAAGTCTCATGCAGCTTTTCAAGCAAAGCTTGCAATCTTCGCCAATCTTTACTTGCCGGCCCCGATCGGCACTGGAGTCGTTTTCTTGTCGAGCCTTTGCAAGTTCAACGCAAACAAAGAGCATTGGCTTGGTGTATTCTCGGCCCATCATGACTCGCAAGCATAAAATAGCGACAGCGGTCGCGCGGCGTGGAGCCAATTCGTTCTATGTCGAAGCCTCCGCAGCCACCGACGAAAAGTCGAGCTTCGAAAAGCGAATTTGCTTTGGCACTTCCTGCGTGCTCGCGCGCGAATCCTCTCATCAATGCGCAGAGCAGACTTCGCACATTGCCAATGCAAAGCCAGGGGCTGAACCGCTGCAGCCTGCATATTGCCTTGGCTACTGCGACCGCTCGCCAGTCGCACTCGATCAAAATGAATTGCTTTTTTCGACAGCGGGTGCATCCGGTTTGCAGCGAATTTCTTTGGGCAGTGACGCACTTCATCCGTCGCTGCGTTGCAGAGCCCCCGAAGCGATCGTGACGCACGGGCTCACGATCGGCGGCACACCCGATCTCGCTTCTGCACGCAAAGCCGGCGCGTACACACAGCTTGAAAAAGCACTTTCGCTTGGGGCCGAACACCTGCTCGAAGAAATCGAAGCTTCACAGCTTTGTGGTCGCGGCGGAGCAGGCTTCTCGACGGGGAGAAAATGGCGCAGCGCCGCAGCAGCAGGCGATGCAGAGAAGTACGTCGTCGCAAACGGTGACGAAGGCGATCCGGGTTCATTCGTTGACCGCGTCTTGATGGAAGATGTGCCGCATCATGTACTCGAAGGCTTGGCTCTTTGTGGTCTCGCGGTTGGTGCACGACAAGGAATTGTGTATATCCGCGCAGAATATCCCTTTGCTGCCACACGAATGCGCAAAGCCGTTGCCGAAGCACGAAGCGCTGGAATTCTCGGTGCTTCGGTCCTCGGCAGCAAATTTGCGTTCGATATTTCCATACATATTGGACGCGGCAGTTACGTTTGTGGCGAAGAGACGGCGCTCCTTCATTCCATCGAAGGGCAGCGTGGAGAAGTGCAAATTCGCCCGCCTTATCCAACTCAAGAAGGGCTTTGGGGAAAGCCTACCGTCGTGAATAACATCGAGACACTTCTTAATGTCGCATGGATTTTGCAACACGGCTCCAAAGCCTTCCGCGCAATAGGCAGCGCACACTCGAAGGGCACGAAAGTGCTCTGCCTCAATAGTGGTTTTGCAACCCCAGGCCTCGTCGAGGTGGCTTTTGGCGACTCGCTTCGCGAAATCATTGAAGAAGCCAGCGGCGGAGCAGATCTGGCTGCCGTACTGCTTGGCGGCCCGATGGGTAGCATTCTGTTTCCTGAGGAATGGGATATTTCAATTTGCTACACAGAAATGAGTCGGCGCGGTATTGAACTTGGTCACGGCGGACTGATCGCAGTGCCGCGCGATGTCGATTGGCGTGCCTTAGTGCTGCACGGACTCGAATTTATGGCCGACGAATCTTGTGGCCGATGCACACCTTGCCGCCTCGGTTCGCAACAAAGTCTTGACTGGTTGCGCAGGCCCGCAGATGCATCCACTCGCGAGAATCTGCTCCGTCTCTTCGCAGTGATGGAGAAGGGCAGCCTTTGTGCATTTGGTCGAAATATCCCGCGCCCGCTCCGACGTATGATTGAGCGCCACGCCGATCAAATTTTTGTGTCGCGAGAAACTGTATGAGCGAAAACAGTTTGTGCATTGACGGAATCACGGTGACCTTTCGCGACGGAGAAACGCTCCTCGCTGTCGCACAGCGTGCGGGGCGTGAGATTCCAACTCTTTGTGCGATGCAGGGGCTTTCGCTGGAAGGCGGCTGCCGGCTCTGTCTCGTCAAAGCCAATGGGAGCTGGGTAGCGGCTTGTCACACGCCAGCGTGGGTCGGCGCAGAAGTTTGCACGAGCGACGCCGAAATCGAAAAGTTTCGACGCGATCTTCTTCTGCTTACGCTTTCGGCTTGTGGTGCAAATTCATTTCTTCGCGAAGCGTCCGAGTCGACACGCAATCACTTCGAGCAATTGCTCATGCGTTATGAGATTTTTGCACCCGAACTCAAAAAAATGCAATTTACGGTACGTCAGCCAGAAAACACCAATTTGCGTCACATGTCTCATCCAGACGATCGTGATATCGACCACAGCCACCCTTATCTTTCGTTTGAGCGTGGACGCTGCATCACTTGCCGCCTTTGCTTGCGTGTCTGCGAAGATGTGCAGGGTCAATTTGTGTATGGCATTGCAAACCGCGGCGCGGCAACGCGACTTATTTTTACACCCGAAACGGCGAACCAAAGCTTGGCTGCGCGAGAAGAATTCGCCGCCAGCACTTGTGTGGCTTGCGGCGCCTGCGTCGATGTTTGTCCGACGGAAGCCATCACCGATCGCAATCGTCTCGACAAAACTCCAGCACTACGAACGACGCGCTCCGTCTGCGGCTACTGTGGCGTGGGCTGCGAAGTAGAGATCGAAGCATCACACGATCGTGTACTACGAATTTCGGGCGTGCGCGAAGCTCCGGTCAATCGTGGTCATCTCTGCGCAAAAGGTCGCTATGCGCATGCATATCACCATGCACCGGATCGTCTAACGGTGCCGCTCGTGCGCGACGGAGAAATTCTGCGTGAAATTTCGTGGGAAGAAGCCATTGCTTTGGCGGCACGGCGCTTTCGCGAAATTCACACGGAGTCCGGACCGGATGCTGTCGGCGTGTTTACCTCGTCGCGCTCTACGAACGAGGCTGCTTATCTCTTTCAAAAACTCTTTCGTACACAGTTTGGTACGAACAACATTGATTGCTGCGCGCGCGTTTGCCATTCCTCGACTGCACTTGCGCTGCGCCTCGTCACTGGCACGGGAGCGGCGTCAGCCTCGTACGCCGACATTGAGCGCGCATCGTGCATCGTCGTTGCCGGGGCCAATCCGACTGAAGCGCATCCTGTCGTCGGTGCGCGCATTAAACAGGCCGTGATTCGTGGTGCTAGCTTAATCGTCATTGATCCGCGCCGCATCGAACTCGCCGAGATCGCAGATTTGCATTTGCAGGTAAAACCCGGCGCCAATGTTCCGCTCTTCAATGCTATGGCCAAACTGCTAATCGACGCCGGAAACATCGATCATGAATATGTGTCACGGCGCACGGAAGGCTACGACGATCTCGTAGCGCACCTTGCCAAGCAATCTCTGACAACACTTTCCGCACAAGCACAAGTTGATCTTTGCAAAATTGAACAGGCGACAAAAATCATCGCGCACGCAGGCCCGGTTCTTTTCGTGCACGGTCTTGGGCTTTCGGAGTTGACGCAAGGCACGGCTTCGGCGGTAGGGCTTTGCATGCTCGGAATGCTCACAGGTAGCATTGGAAGACCCGGGGCAGGCATGTTGCCACTGCGCGGGCAAAACAATGTGCAAGGCAATGCCGACATGGGCAGCATGCCGACACACCTCACGGGTTATCAATAATTTTCCGACACAGAAGTGAGTCTACACTTTGAAGCGGAGTGGGGAGCGCCTGTGCCGACACAATCAGGCTTAACCATCCTCGAAATGATCGACGCAGCGGCACAAGGCCAACTGCGTGCATTGTGGATTCAAGGCGAAGATCCGGCACAGAGTGATCCCAATGAAGCGCATGTCGTGCAGGGATTGCGATCGCTCGATTTTCTCGTCGTGCAAGAACTCTTTCTTTCGGAAACCACGCGCTATGCGCATTTGATTTTGCCCGCCGCGGGTGCCCTGGAACAGAGTGGAACATTTACGAACGCTGAGCGCCGAATCCAGCTCGTGCGACCTGCAGTTCCTGCGCCAGGATGT
>CAYRID010000050.1:9903-18642 GCA_964424225.1 uncultured Geobacter sp. | reverse complement strand
CTTAAAATTCGCGTTGCAAATCTTCTGGTTTGAAGTGTCGCCGATTCGTTCATGCATGATGCGGTAGGAGTACAGGCTGATTTCGCGCACGTCTTCTTCAGCGATTTCCGGCACGATCCTGCCCATGCGTGGTAGCTCCAGCAGCCCCTCGGTTTTATCGACGAGATCTTGCACAACACGCGTGGCGTAACGCTTCGAATCGTGAGCGATGTACTGATGGATCAATCGCAAGTCTTCGCGCGCTGGTCGCGACCAGATGATTACCACTGCTCAATCTCGGATTTGAGTTCTCCGTGTCCGATGATCTGGCCTTGTTGGATGGCTTCACGGCTTTTGCGTAGTTTTTCGACGATGTGTCCGCGAGCATGTAAAAGTGACCCACTAGCGAGCATTTAGAATTGACCCGCCTGTTTACCAAGTAGAACGCGAGGGAGCGGGTTTTATTTTCTTCGCTTGCGTCGCGTCTAGGCCGTCGTTGCACTGTGGCTTTGCGCGCCGTGCTGCACGAGGACTTTGTCGCGTTCGATGACTTTGCGAAATGAATCGCTGAGGGTCGCCCAATCGACAAGGTCCACCTTCCACGGCAAGTTCGATTCGGAGAAGTCGTCGGCGAGTGCGGCGCTGATCGATAGGCTGAGTGGTTGCTTCGAAAGAATCGCGAGATCGAGGTCGGAATATTTTTTGGCGGTCCGCTTCGCGCGTGAACCAAAGGCCCATACATCAAATTGTGGAACGTGTCGTTGCAGAATTTCGCAAACGATGCGCCATTCCTCGGGACTCACTTCGATTGGCGGCGCTTCCATCAGACCTTCCGTTGCGTGATCTGGGCGCAGAGATGCCGAGCCTCTTCGAGAAAGGCCGGTATGCCTGCGACGACTTCGAGCGCGATTTCCTCGTTGTAGGTGTGGCTGGTTTTCGCGCGCATGTCGCGATACGTCCTCCACTTCAGCCAGTCGCCGAGGAGCAGCCCTTGTTCGTTGCCTGAGCGGATCAAATCCTGAAAAGACATGCGATCATATTGCTCGGGCGTGGGCGACGTTGCTTCCAAGTAGCGTTTGAGCAGCTTGTGGCTGATCTCATAGGTAAACTCGAAGCGTTGAATCAATCCGTCGCGAATCAAAGCCTGCGTCGGATCGAGCTGGTACGCAGTCCAACCTTCTTCCAGCCGCGCAATTGCCTTTGCAAGCGGTGCAATTTCGAGAGTCATGCGTTTGCTCCATCGATAAGCCGGCCCTGAACCTCGCCTTGAAAGCCAGCAACTCAAGATTAAGCCGAATCGGGCGCAAGCTGTTCTTGTTTTGGCTCGTCTTACGTCGCCGCCCGGGAGATTTTACGGGTTGTGCAGTTTGTATTCGACGATGGCGATGTCTTCGGGCACGTCGACGGCGGCGCTTTCCCAGCCTTCAACTTTTGCGACGCGAATGCGATAGCCGTGTTCGAGCGCGCGAAGTTGTTCGAGGCCTTCGGTTTGTTCGGCGGGCGTGCGCGATAGCTTCACGAAATCGAGCAAGAAGTTCCGACGGTAGGCATACAATCCGACGTGTTGCAAAACATGCGGTGCAGGATCTTCGATGCGCGGATACGGAATCGTACTGCGCGAGAAATACAGCGCATAGCCGCGTTGATCGAGGACGACCTTCACGCGGTTGGGATCTTTGAGCGCGTCGGCATCCGCCGGATGCACGACCGTCGCCATCGGCGCTTCGGGATCGGCTTCGATGGCGGCGACGAGTGCATCAATGACAAAGCCTTGGATCAGCGGTTCGTCGCCTTGGATGTTCACGATGATTTCATCGGGCAGTGACTTCGCGACTTCGGCGATGCGGTCCGTACCCGTCGGATGATCCGGTGATGTGAGGACGGCTTCGGCACCAAAACTGCGGCAGGCTTCGACGATGCGTTCATCGTCGGTGGCGACGATGACTTTGCGCAGGCTTTTTGCTTTGCAGGCACCTTCCCAAACCCATTCGATCATGGGTCGGCCTTTGATCTTTGCGAGCGGTTTGCCGGGAAAGCGAACCGCCGGATAACGAGCGGGGATGATTCCAACTGCAGTCATGGCGGCATCGTAACCAATCTGTACATTTCGCGCCGTGGTGGAACAAAAAATCGACAAGGTTTCTTTTGAAGCGACACCCGACGAGCGGCGACTGCGCGTGCTCGCGATTTCTTCGAACAAAGGTGGCGTCGGCAAAACGACGGTTGCGATGAACCTTGCAATTTATCTGCGCGCCGTGCGTGAAGATTTACCGGTTTTGATTTTGAGCACGGACGACCAAGGCATTCTCGATCGAATGTTTGCGCTCGATCCGACACCGCCGGCGAAGACGCTCAAGCATGCCTGGGCACAGGGCTCGCTCGATGGCGTGATTCAGCTCGGCGAGTATGGCGTGCATTTCGTGCCGTCACCGTCGGACACTTCGATTCTGAAAACGCGCGCCGAGCGCCGCGAACATCTGCGCGAGATGATTGAGCGCAGCGGTTGGAACGGACTCGTCATCATCGACACGAAGAGCGATCTCGAAGCGCTCACGCAAAATGCTTTGCATGCCGCCGATCGCGTGCTCTTGCCGGTGGCAGATTGGGCCTCGCTCGAAGAAGCGGCCAAAGTGTTTGCGTTGTTAGAGCGCTCGGGGCTTGGCAAAGACCGTGCGCGGATTTTGCTCACGCTCGTCGATCGCCGCACGCGCATCGACGAAAACGGCCGCGCGATGGTGGATCTACTCGTCGAAGAAATTTTCAAACGGGAGTGGCCGGTCTACACCACGACGATTTCGCGAAGCCCGCGCGTCGAGACGCTCAATTCGGGTCTTGGCAAACCACAGGCGATCCTGCACTACGCGCAGGGCACCGCCGCCTACAAACAATTCAAAGCGCTGGCCGAAGAAGTGCTCGTCGATTTGAAACTCGAAGAGCCTTTCGTGTGGGCGGAAGACGGAACGCCGGTGCTTGCGCACACGCAGCCCGCGCGGCGCGCCGGCCGCGAAGAGGCGCGGCGCACCACGCGCGAGCACGAAGCCCCCTCGCTCGCGGGCATCGCCGGCGAACTGATCAAAGGATTCTTGCGACGCTGATCGGTGTCATATGCGACGCCATGTTCGCAACGCACCAATGTCGCGATCGGTGCGCCGTCGCACGAAATCCGTGTCGAGTCAGCGTTCTTCGAGTCCGACCTTTTTTTGTATAAGAAGAGCGTGCTCTAGACCGGCTCTTGTCCCTGCACGAGTCCGGCTTCTTCGACGCCGAGTTCTTCGAGCGTTTTCTGCGCCCAATCGAAATCGCCTTGAATCGCTGCGTGCGAGGCGGCCACCATCGGTTTCATGCTCGGGTGCGTAAAAATGTAGAGCCGTCGATCGCGGATTGCGCGCAACACCAAACGCCCGACGTCGACCGGATCCATTCCCGAGCCCATTCCGAGATCGCGATCCGGTAGTACGCCTTGGCCGCCGAGTTCTTGCGGGCGATTGCGCGACGCTTCCAGGATTCGCGTGTTCACATGCCCGGGGCACAACACCGACGTAGCGATGTCGTAGCGATCGACGAGTTCTTTGTGCAGATGTTCCGAGAGACCGGCCACCGCGTACTTGCTTGCGATGTAATAAATGCCCGGGCCGGGCGCGGTCATCACGCCCATCATCGACGAAGTGTTCACGATGTGCGCGGGTTGGCGTTGCTCTTTCAAGCGCGGCACGAACGCGCGAATGCCGTGGATGACACCGTTGAGGTTCACGCCGAGTTGCCAGTCCCAGTCCGTGTCTTTGAGTTTCGAGAGAAAACCGAATTGTCCGACGCCGGCGTTGTTGCAGAGCACGTGCACGCCGCCCATTTCGCGAAACGCGATTTCGGCGAGCGCTTCGACTTGCGCTTGCTTGGTCACGTCGGTTTGCACGGCGAGCGCGCGGCGGCCCTTGGCGCGAATTTCTTGGGCGCTGGCTTCTGCGGCTTTTGCTTCGATGTCCGAGATCACGATGTCCATGCCGGCGTCGGCAAAGGCGTGCGCCATGCCGCGTCCGATGCCGCTTCCTGCGCCCGTGATGACCGCGACTTTCCCCGCTTGGTCTTGCATGAGAGATTTCCTCCAGTTTTCCTTGTTTTGTGTCTTCAAAATTCTGCAGAGATTCGCGGATCGTGTAAGTGTGGTCAAACCTATTTTTGTATAGAAAATGCTTTCAAAACAAATAGTTATAAAGTTTCATCCTCTGCTAGAACTTTTGGTTGACCACCGAACTGAAACTTGTTTCATTTAGCGCCCATGGCAGAGCCTTCGACATTGCCGACTGCGAACGCCGAGAAAAAGGCTTTCGATTCATCTAAAAAAGACGCCGCTCACGCTGCGGTGTCGCTAACGATGACTGCCCGCAGTGCGTCGACACGCGACGGCGCCGGTGAAGAAGTGGCGGGGCAAGATGCACCGACTTCGAAGCTTGCGCAGAGTCAAGCTCGGCGACTTCGCCGCGTCCTTGATGCCGCCGGCAAACTTGCCGACCAAGGTGGTTTCGAAGGTGTGCGTTTGCGGGATGTGGCGGAAGCGTCGGGCGTCGCACTCGGAACTTTGTATCGCTACTTCGACAGCAAAGAAGCGATTTTGATCCACACGATCGCCGAAGATCTCACGGCGCTCGAAGAGCGTTTTCGCAAAGAACCGATTCGCGCTGCGTCGGCGCTCGAGCGCGTGATGGAATTTTTTTCGTTGATTGCGCACCAGCAAGCGCTGCGTCCGCATTATGTGCGCGCTGCGCTGCGTGCCGTGTCTTTCGCCGGTGGCGAGACGCATGCGCTTCCGCAAGTAGCGGCCTTCCATCTGCGAATGACGAGCATGATTCTCGCGGCACTGCGCGGCGAAGCGCCGCGCGCGCACACGGAGCTTGCTCTCGACGAAAAGGCCGAGAACCAAGAGGCGCGCGTCGAATGCGAGCAGGCTGCACTTCTCGAATTGATTTGGTTTGGCTTGCTCGTGACTTGGGCCGGAAATTTATGTGAGATCGATCGCATCTTGCAAAAGCTTCGCGTTGCGGCGCAGCTGATCTTGAGAGAGGAAGGATCTCCGACGGAGAAAAGCACATCACGCGGATAAAGATTTCGTACACCGATCGCTTTTCGCTGCAGAGTTTTTATTGAAGCTTGCAAAGCGCGTGAAACCCACGTCGCCTTGGGTACAGTGAGAGCCCCCAAACTTCAAACTGCGGCGCGAGTGCGCGGAACAACGCATCAAGCCACTGCGAACGAGAACTGAAGGTCGTGAGAGGCAAGAGAAGCAAAAACGAGAAGCGCAGAACGAAATAAAAAACGGATTCAATGTGCAAGGCGTAGTGGCACAGCGCAGCGAATCTTTTGCATTGGATGGAAGTAGCGTGAGCGATTTAGAAAAATTTCGATTGGAAGTGCGCGACTGGCTCGAACAAAACGCACCGCAGTCGGTGCGCAAGCCGATCACATTCACGTACCTCGGTGGAACGAAGAGCACGATCCCGGATCCGAACTTCAAGCTCTGGGTCGAGCGACTCGCGGCCAAGGGTTGGACGGTGCCGGATTGGCCGACACAGTACGGTGGCGCCGGGTTTACATCCGAACAAAAACAAATTTTACTCTCCGAGATGCGACGCATCGGTGCGCGCCCGCCCATGATGTCGATTGGCGCGCAGATGATTGGCCCGCTGCTTTTGATGATGGGCAGCGACGAGCAGAAGGCGACGCATCTACCCAAAATTGCGTCGGGCGAGTTGGCTTGGTGTCAGGGTTATAGCGAGCCGAATGCGGGCTCGGACCTTGCGAGTGTTCAGACGCGCGCCGTGCGCGACGGCGATGATCTAATCTTGAATGGCCAAAAAGTTTGGACTTCGTACGCCGATCGCTCGGACTGGATGTTCTTGATTGTGCGCACGAATCCGGATGTGCCGAAGTGGGCGGGCATTACTTTCTTGCTCCTCGATATGAGCTCGCCGGGCGTGGCCACGCGCCCGATCGAACTCATCAGCGGCTCGTCACATTTCTGTGAAACTTTCTTTGAAAACGTGCGCGTGCCGCTCAAGAACGTGGTGGGCGAAATCGATGCGGGTTGGGATGTAGCGAAACGGTTGCTTCTTTTTGAGCGCCAGTTCATCACAGAAGTGCGTTCTTTCGATTCCGAAGACAAGGGCGGCGAATTGCTCGTGAATCTCGCGCGCAAACACATTGGTCCGACGACAGGGCCGATTGCCGACGCAAGTATTCGACAGCGCATCGCGCAATTTGGAATGGATAATATTTGTTCCGATCTCACGATGAAGCGTACGGAGCAAGCGATCAAAGCCGGCAAGATGCCCGGCGGCGAAGTGATGATCTTCAAGCTTGTCGCGTCGGAACTCGAACAGCGTCGCTGCGAGCTGCAAGTTGACATCGCTGGTGTGTATGGCTGCGGCTGGGACGGTGAAGGATTTGAAAAAACCGAAATTGCCAATACGCGCGAGTGGCTGCGTGCGGCTGCCATGTCGATCGAAGGCGGTACGTCGGAAATCAATCTCAACATTATTGCCAAGCGCGTGCTTGGTTTGCCGGATTAGGACACACCATGGCGTTGATACTCGATGAAGATCAGCAAATGATCAAAGAAACGGCGCGCGAATTCGTGCAAGAGAATTCGCCGATCACGCGTGTGCGCGAGCTGCGCGACTCCAAAGCTGCCGACGGTTTTTCGCGTGAACTTTGGAAAGAAATGGCTGAGCTCGGTTGGGCCGGCATCGTGGTCCCCGAGGAATACGGCGGCCAGGGTCTTGGTTGGATGGAGCTTGGTGTGATTCTTGAAGAGTGCGGCCGTACGCTCGTGCCAGAGCCGTTCGTTTCGACGGTGCTGCTGGGTTCGACGGCGCTCTTGCTCGGCAACAACGAGACGGCGAAGAAAGATTTGCTGCCCGCAGTTTGTCGTGGTGAAAGCTTGCTTGCGCTGGCACTACAAGAAACGGCGCACTTTCATCCCTTTGCGATGGAAACACGCGCTGAAGAAAGCGGTGGTCGCTACAAGCTGAGTGGCAAAAAGATTTTTGTGCTCGACGGACATGTTGCCGATCACTTGATCGTAGCGGCGCGCAGCGCCGGCCAAGCGGGTGAGCGCGAAGGAATTACACTCTTCGTTGTCGCTGCCAAGGCGCCCGGCGTTTCGATTGCGCGCACGAACATGCTTGATTCGCGCAATGCGGCCGAAGTGACACTCAAAAATGTCGAAGTGGAAGCCAGCGCCGTGTTGGGCCAACCTGGCCAAGGCGCTGAGCTTCTCGAAGCCGTACTTGATCGCGCGGCGATCGGACTTTCGGCGCTGATGCTCGGCGGTGCGCTCGAAGCCTTTGATCGCACGATCGCGTATCTCAAAGAGCGCAAGCAGTTCAATGTGCCGATCGGTTCGTTCCAAGCGTTGAAGCATCGCGCGTCGCGGATGTTCTGCGCGCTCGAGTTTTCGAAGTCGATCGTGCTTGGCTCGCTCACGGCGCTCGATGCTGGTGACGCCAACGTCGCCAAGTTTGCAAGCACGGCCAAGGCGCAGCTCACGGATACTTTTGCGCTGGTTGCGAAGGAAGCCGTGCAAATGCACGGTGGCATAGGTGTCACCGATGAGTGTGACATTGGGTTTTATCTCAAGCGCGCCAAGGTGGCGGGCAAGACGTTTGGCGATGCGAATTATCATCGCGAACGCTTTGCGCGCCTCGAAGGTTATTAAACAAGGAGGGAGAATCGCATGGAAGAAATCAATTACAAAGACGTCGAGAAACTCAAGACGAAGATCAGCGAAAAGTTTGGGCCGTTTGGCAAGCAGTTTACGGTGACGCAAGAAGTCATCAATCAGTTTGCGAATCTCACAGACGATCACAACTGGATCCACGTCGACATCGAGAAGTGTAAGCAGATGAGTCCGTTTGGCGGACCGATCGCGCACGGCTTCTTGACGCTCGTGCTTTTGCCGCGCCTCACTGCGCCCGAGCCGGATTTCAAGGTTGTCGGTTTCAATACGATCGTGAATTACGGTTCGGACAAACTGCGCTTTCCGGGTCCGGTGCCGGCGGGCAGCAAGATTCATATGTGCACGCGCATCGCGAACGTCGAAGCCAAGCCGAAGGGCACGGCTGTGACCATGGAATCCGCCGTGCACGTTGTTGGGCAAGACCGCCCGGCCGTGATCTATCAGATGATCATGCTATACATGTAAAAGTGTCGGTTGAGGCGGCGTGAAGTTTCACGCCGCGCGCATCATCCCGCGGCCTTGCGAGAATGTTTTTGATCTCGCAAGGCCGCGCTGTTTTGCTTCATGGCTTCGTACGCTTCGCGCGGGATTTTGATGAAGAGGCCTGTTGCATCCGCCGTGAGTTCGCCGTTCGCGTACATCTTACCGGTGGTGAAAATTTTTCGGCCCTCCACGCGGTCAAAGACGCCCTCAAGACGCAGTTTTGTGTTTAGTGGCGTTGGGCGCCGATAGCGCACCGTGAGCGTTCCGGTGACACCCGGCTCGCCGGAAAAACCTTGCGCCACGCCCAAGAGTTCATCAAAGACGGCCGCGACGTAACCGCCGTGAACGTAGCCCGGCGGTCCTTCGTACGCGTCGCCAAACTGCACCTCGCCGACGACCACATCATTTCCGTTGTGAATGTCGAGCGGCGGCGCAAGTGGATTTAGCTTGCCCGTGAGCGGACCGAAGGCGAGATACGACTGTGCGTCGTCCTCGGTGACCGTGGCCGAAAAACTCGTGCGTGCATCGCGCAGCGGCAAGCTTTCGAG
>CAYRID010000050.1:0-9893 GCA_964424225.1 uncultured Geobacter sp. | reverse complement strand
GCGAGATGACACTATCAAGTGTCTTTTGAATTTCGAGCAGATCCGCAGTGGGCACGGCGACGGTCGTGACCTTCTCGATCAGGCGCCGGACGATATCGGCTAGCTCTTCGCCAGGGTGCCCGGAGAATTCTTCAAAGCGGCGCAAGAGGCCCGCAGCATGCGAAGGGCGATCAGTGTCATCGGTCGGCATCAAAGTGAAACTCCCAAGTGTGGGGTGGCGAAGAGAACAATCTCTCCATGCTGCGGCATGCGTTCATACTCTGTTTTTGTATCACGTTATAATTTTTTCAAATTTTGTGACTTTCGGCTAGAAATTGACCCATGAGTCAGTAACATAACTAGCAGAATATAAAAGAGTTTTAACTACTTTCCCCCAAAGGGAATCCACCCTTGCTTCGCAGTGAAAACTTGTGCTATCCCCCCGCTTTCGTGGGAATGGGACACGCTCAAATAATAGGGAAAACGGATGCATATCGACTTCACTCCCGAGCAAGAAGCGCTGCGCCAAGAGATCCGCAGCTACTACAAAAAACTTTTTACCCCTGAACTGCGTAAAGCCATGGATCACGAGTTTGTGGAGATGGGTGGCCCGGTTTGGCGCCAAATCGTGCGGCAAATGGGTCAAGACGGTTGGCTCGGCATCGGTTGGCCCAAGGAATACGGCGGCCAAAATCGCACTCCACTCGAACAATTCATCTTTTGGGATGAGACGTATCGCGCGCGTGCGCCGCTACCGGTGATCAGTGTCAACACGATTGGCCCGACGCTGATGCAGTTCGGGACTGACACACAAAAGCGTGACCTGCTTCCCAGAATTCTCAAAGGCGAAGTTTCGTTTGCGATCGGTTACACCGAGCCGCAGTCGGGCACCGATCTCGCAACACTCAGCACGCGCGCCGAACTCGACGGCGACGAGTGGGTCATAAATGGCAGCAAGGTTTTCACGACCCATGCCCACGACGCGGATTACATCTGGCTCGCTGCACGCACCGATCCGAACGAGAAGCGCCATAAAGGCATTTCGATGTTCTTGGTGCCGACGACGGCGCAAGGTTTTTCGTGCACGCCGATCTACACCGTCGGTTACGAGCGCACGAACGCCACGTACTACGAAAACGTACGCATCCCGAAAGAAAATTTGATTGGTGGGCTCAACCAAGGTTGGTCGCTGATCACTTCGCAGCTCAATCATGAGCGCATCACACTTGCGTGTCCCGGGCGTGCTGACTTCTTGCTCGAACAAGTTTGGGCGTATGCCGCGAAGACCAAAGGCCCCGACGGACGCATGCTCCTCGAAGAGCCGTGGGTGCAAACGAAGCTCGCCGAACTCTACGCGAAACTCGAAGCGCTCAAGGTGCTGAACTGGCGCTCGGCGTGGAGCCTGACGAACCACACGCCGCAAATGGCAGAAGCTTCGGCGGTGAAGGTGTTCGGCACGGAGTTTTTCGTCGATTGCTACAAAGCGCTGCTTGAAATCGTGGGCCGCGCGGGCGTGATCAAGGAAGGCGAGCCGGGTGCGCTCTTCGGCGGCTTCCTCGAACACGCTTATCGAGGTGCAACGACGCTGACCTTCGGTGGTGGCGTCAACGAAGTTCAACGCGACATCATTGCGATGGCCGGTCTTTTGTTGCCGCGCGCGCGGCGCTAAAAGCCTTCGAGGAGACTATGACCAGAGAAGAATTCGAAGCGAAGTTGCAAGAGTTCGTCGGCAAGCCGATTGGTACGCCCACCGTCGGACGTGATTTGGTGAACGAGCCGATGATTCGCCAATGGTGCGATGCGATGGGTGATCAGAATCCCATTTATTGGGATCCGAATTTCGCCAAGCAGTCCGTACACGGAAGTTTGGTTGCGCCACCGACGATGCTCCAAGGCTGGACGCTCGACGGTATCAAGATGGCGTTTCCGGATGACTCGAAGGGCGATTTGCAAAAGCAGTTGCATTGCTTCTTCAATGACAACGGTTATGACTCGGTGCTCGGCACGAACTGCGATCAAGAATACGATCGCTACTTGAAGCCCGGCGATCAGGTGAAGGCGACGACGGTGATCGAAGCGATCTCCGAACAAAAAGCCACCGCCGTCGGTACGGGTTATTTCATCACGACCAAGACGACGTTCACGGATCAAAACGATCAACGCATCGGCACGATGACGTTCCGCGTTTTGAAGTACAAGGCCGCGAACAAACCCAAACCCGTGAGCGAAGGTGCGACGGCGCAGTCCGCAGCGCCCAAGCGCATTCGGCCCGTGCTCGGGCACGACAACAAGTGGTGGTGGGACGGTGTAAGCAAGAAGGAGCTTCGGATTCAAAAGTGCAGTGGTTGCAAGACGCTACGCCATCCACCACGCCCGATGTGTCCGCATTGCCAGTCGCTCAAGTGGGAATCGATCCAAGCCTCGGGCAAGGCGACGGTGCATTCGTTCGTCACCATACACTATCCGGTGATTCCGCCGTTTGATTATCCGCTGGTCGTGGGCGTGATGGATCTCGAAGAAGGCACGCGCTTTGTATCGAACATCCTTTGTGATCCGAAAGAAGTGTATGTCGGTATGAAGGTCGAACTCGTGTTCGAACAAGTCGAAGAGGACATGATCCTGCCCTTGTTTCGGCCGGTGAAAGGGTAGGCGCGCATGGATTTTCAATTCAGCGAAGAGCAGACCATGCTGCGCACGCTTGCGCGCGAGATTCTCGAAGCGGAAGTTAGCGTTGAGCGTGTGAAGGAAGTGGAAAAAACGACAGAGTGGTTTGATCGCAAGCTCTGGGAGAAGCTCGCGCAAGCGAATTTGCTCGGTGTTCCTGTTCCGGAAGCACAAGGTGGAATGGGTTATGGGCTTACCGAAGTTTGTGTACTCCTTGAAGAGCTTGGCCGTGTGCTGGCGCCGGTGCCGGCGATCGCGACGCTCGTGCAAGGGGCGCTCTCGATCGCGCGCTTTGGTTCGCCGGATTTACAAAAGCGCTATCTCGAAGACGTTGCCGCTGGCCGCGTTGTGCTAACGGCTGCGCTCGAAGATGTGAATTCGCGCGATCCACTGCACCCATCGACCAAAGCGACCAAAAGTGGCGCGAACTGGAAACTCGACGGTGTGAAATGCAACGTGACGGCCGCGCACGTGGCTGCACGAATCTTGGTGCCAGCGCAAACAGACGCGGGCATTGGCATTTTCCTCGTAGATCCGAAAGTAAGCGGCGTGTCACTCGTAGCGAGCAAAACCTCGACGGGAGAGTCACTTTTTCGTGTCGATTTCTCCGGTGTTGTCGTTGATGCGTCCGATGTGCTCTCCGTCGGTGCGGCGGGCGCTGCCGCGCTGCGCTGGATCTTCGATGCCTCGGTGATCGCGTATTGCGCGCTGCAAATTGGCATTTCCGACAAGGCGCTCGAAATCACCTCGGGCTATTTGCGCGAGCGCGTGCAATTCGGTGTACCGATTGGGTCGTTTCAAGCCGTGCAACATCGCGCAGCCAACGGCTTCATCGATTTGCAGGCGATGCGCTGGTGCACCTGGCGCGCTGCGGAGCGGCTCGCACAAGACCTTTCGTCGGAGCGTGAAGTTTGCGTCGCGAAGTACTGGTCTTCCGTCGGTGGATCGCGAATCGCCGACACGTGCATGCACTTGCACGCCGGGGTCGGAGTTGACGTGGATTACCCAATTCACCGTTACTTTCTTTGGTCGAAGGCGAGCGAACTCGCGCTCGGGAACGCCGCAATTCAACTCAATCGGCTCGGTGCGGACATGGCCGCCAACCCGCCGCAGGAGGTCTGTGCATGAACATGAAAACTCTGTCTTGTTCGCAAGTGAACGTGAACGATGAACTTCCGCAGATGAATGTTCCGATCACGACCACGATGGTGATCGCCGGTGCGCTCGCCTCGCGCGATTTTACGCCGGTGCATCACGATAAACGCGTTGCGCAGGCGCAGGGCATTCCGGACGTCTTCATGAATATTCTGACCACGAATGGTCTCGTCGGAAAATATGTGACGGACTGGGCCGGCCCGAATGCTGTCATCAAAAAAGTGTCGATCAAGCTTGGCGGCCCCAACGTGCCGGGCGACACGATGAAGGTGACCGGCAAAGTGGTCGAGAAAGATGCGGCGACGGGCTGCGTTTCGATCGCGGTGACGGGAAACAATTCTTGGGGCAACCACGTGACGGGCACCGTCTGTGTGGCGCTCCCGAAGGAGGCATAAGCGATGCCCTGCACTTTGAAAGACGAAGCAGCGATCGTGGGAATTGGGCAGACCGAGTATTCGAAGAACTCGGGTCGTTCGGAGTTGCAACTTGCTGCCGAGGCCGTGAAGGCGGCGATCGACGATGCGGGCATTCGTCCCGACGAAGTTGACGGAATGGTCGGTTTCACGCTCGATAGTAGCGATGATATCGAAGTCGCGCGCACCGTCGGTTGTGGCGAATTGAATTTGCTCAGTCGCATTCCACACGGCGGTGGTGCCGCAGTGGCTTTGTTACACCAAGCTGCGATGGCCGTCGCAACGGGCGTTTGCAAGTACGTCGTTTGCTATCGCGCGCTCAACGGTCGCTCGGGCCATCGCTACAGCGAAGGTGTGTCGGGCAATCTGATCACGACGGACATGATCCACTGGAGCTGGTACATGCCGTACGGGCTCATGACACCGACGAGCTGGGTGGCCATGTTTACGCAGCGTTACATGTACGAGACGGGCTGCAAGAGCACCGACTTGGCACAAGTTGCGCTTTCGACGCGCAAACACGCGGTCAATAATCCGAATGCTATTTTCTATCAAAAGCCGCTTACTCTCGAAGAGCATCAAAACTCAAAATGGATTGTCGAGCCGTTGCATCTTTATGATTGCTGTCTTGAGACCGACGGTGGGGCCGCCTGCATCGTCACGTCGCGCGAACGCGCCAAGTCTCTACACAAAAATGCGGCATTGATTCGTGGTGTGGCACAAGGTTCCGGGCCGGACCAAGAAGTGATGACGAGTTTCTATCGTCCGAAAATGGCTTCGATTCCGTCGATGGATGTGGTGGCGCGCCAGATTTGGGAGCAAACCGGCTTGACTGCTGCGAACGTGGATGCCGCAGTGATTTACGATGCGTTCACGTCGATCGTGCTCTGGCAGCTCGAAAGCTTTGGCTTTTGCAAGCCGGGCGAAGGCAAGGATTTCATCCAGGGTGGCAACTTGGAAGTCGGCGGCCGTCTGCCGACGAACACGCACGGTGGACAACTCAGTGAAGCCTACATTCATGGCATGAACGGCGTGAACGAAGGCGTGCGCTTGATTCGCGGCGAGTCCATCAATCAACCCAAGAAGAATGAACACGTGCTCGTTACCGCCGGTGTCGGTGTGCCGACGAGCGCGATGATTTTAGGTCAGATGTAATTCGAGGCGTTTACGCCCAATACCAACCGCGAATTTCGATTCGCAATGATGAGGTGACACAAAAATGAGAGAAGCAGTAATCGTCGAAGCGGTGCGCACGCCCATTGCGCGAGGCAAGGCCATTCAGGGCTGGTTGAACGGATTTCACGCCGTCGAGCTTTTAGCGCTTTCGCTCAAAGGTGTTTTGAAAAAGGCGGGTGTAGAGAACAAGCACCTTGAGCAGATCATCGGCGGTTGTGTAACGCAAGCGGGTGAGCAAGCGGGCAATGTTGCGCGCAACGCTTGGCTAAATATCGGTGAAACTTGGGAAGTAGGTGCGACCACCGTCGATACGCAGTGTGGCTCGGCGCAACAAGCCAATCATTTGATTTCGGCTTTGATCAAAGCGGGGAGCATCGATTGCGGCATCGCTTGCGGTGTTGAAAGCATGAGTCGCGTGCGCATGGGCGCGAACGTGATGAACGGCCCGGGCTTCTTCACGCCGAAGAGCTGGCCGTGGGATTCGACTCCGGAGCAATTCAGCAGCGCCGAACGTCTCGCCAAGAAGTACGGCATCACGCGCGAAGAGTGCGATCAACTCGGCCTCGAATCGCAGCGCCGCGCGCAAGCAGCGACGGCAGCGGGCCATTTCAAACGCGAGATTATGCCGGTCGAAGCACCGATTCTCGATGAAAAAGGCGAGCCGACCGGCAAGACGCAGCTCATCGACAAGGATCAAGGTATTCGCGAAAGCACGCTTGAAGGACTCGCGGGATTGAAGTCGATCATTCCCAACGGAATTCATACAGCGGGCAATAGTTCGCAGGTTTCCGACGGATCTTGTGCGATTTTGTGGATGTCGGCCGAGAAGGCGAAGGCACTGGGTTTGAAGCCGCGCGCGCGAATCCTTGCAGATGTCGTGGTAGGTACGGATCCGTACTACATGCTCAACGGCCCGGTCGATGCCACGAATGCGATTTTCAAGAAGACGGGAATGACCTTGAACGATATCGATCTTGTCGAAATCAACGAGGCGTTTGCGGCAGTGGTGCTCGCGTGGAAGAAAGAGTTCAATGCGGACATGTCGAAGGTCAACGTGAACGGTGGTGCGATTGCGATCGGACATCCGGTGGGTTCGACGGGTACACGTTTAATTGTCACGGCACTGCACGAACTCGAGCGCACTGGCAAGTCGACGGCGCTGATCACGATGTGCTGCGGTGCTTCCGTCGGTACAGGAACGATCATCGAGCGGATCTAACATCATAAACGAGGGAGCTGCGGCTCCCTCGTTTGCGTTTGTTGCATGACGCATCTTGCGAAAAGTAGCGACGCAAAGATTAAAGAAAGGAGTAAGAAAATGGGAAATTTGGACGGAAAAGTCGCGATTGTGACAGGCGCTGGCCGAGGCCTTGGGCGTGAAGAGGCGATTTCACTTGCGCGCGAAGGTGCGCGCGTGGTCGTGAATGATCTTGGCACCAAAGACGACGGAACCGGTGCAGACAAGACGCCGGCGCAAGAGGTCGTTGACGAGATCAAAGCGTTCGGTGGTGAAGCTGTGGCGGCCTATGGTGACGTGGCGAGTTGGAGTGATACCGAGGCGACATTCAAGAAAGCGATTGATACCTTTGGCGACTTACACATTATTGTGAATAACGCCGGTTTTTGTCGTGATCGCATGATCTTCAACATGAGCGAAGAAGATTTTGACATGGTGGTTCGCGTGCATCTCAAGGGTCACTTCTGCAGCATGCGGCTTGCTTCGACATACTGGCGCGACCAGGCCAAGGTGAAGGGCGGCGCGGTGTATGGTCGTTTGATCAGTACGTCGTCGGAGGCCTTCTTGTTTGGCTCCGTCGGACAACCGAACTACGCAGCAGCGAAGGCCGGCATCACAGCGATGACGATGTCGACTGCGCAAGCGATGGTGAAGTACGGCGTCACCGCGAACGTGATCTGCCCGCGCGCTCGCACGCGCATGAACGACAGCGGCCCGCTTGCGGCGATGTTCGCCAAGCCGAGTGATGGCTTTGACAACTTCGCTCCGAGCAATGTGTCCCCGCTCGTCGCCTATTTGGCGTCACCGGGTGCGCAGCGCATCTCGGGCCAGGTTTTCTTGGTGTGGGGCAAGCAAGTGACGGTGATCAATCGTCCGACCTTCGGGCATCGTTTCGAGAGTCAAGAGGCGTGGACACCGCAAAGTGTTGCAGCGCAGCTCGCGCCGCATTTTGAGAAGCTTGAGCCGGTGAAAGATGGATTTTCGGTTCCGCCGCAATAACTCGAATCTGCATTGAGATCGAAATCGGGGTAAAGCGGTGCGTCGCTTTGCCCCGATTTTTTTCGATGGTGTTGCCATAGAGAGCCAACAGGAGGCAATCACATGGGTGAGCAGAGCGAAAAAGAGGAAAAGGTTGGGCTCAATTATGCCAAAGAGACCGAAGTGCTCTACAAAAATCGGCGTCGCCTGGCCCAGGCGATGCGCAAACTTGCAAGCGAAATGGTGGCGAGTGACGCCGATGATGCTGCGTTTTTCGACGCTGCACTGCGCATCGAAGACGAAGTGCAAAAAATAAAAACATCACCGCGCCGAGTGCGAACAGTTGGTTTTCGGCAGCGCGGCGAAGAACAAGTCTTTGATTACGGCAATATGCACGACTTTAGTCCGCTGAGCGGTCTTGCCAATCCACTGGCTCCACCGATGCAACTTTCTGTTTTGAATCAAGAGGCACATGGGCTCGTTCATTTTTCGTCCGCCTACGAAGGGCCGCCAGGTCTGGTGCATGGTGGATTTGTCGCGGCTTCTTTTGATGAGTTTTTTGGCCTGGTGCAGATTTTGGTGGAACGCGATCCGTCGATGACGGGCACACTCACGATCAAATATCGAAGCCCATGTCCTTTGCACACGGATCTTCGGCTTCGTGGCTGGCTTGATCGCCGCGAAGGGCGCAAGCTTTTCTTGAAGGCGACACTTTCGCGCGAGAATCAATTGGTCGCGGAAGCCGAAGCGATTTTTTTGAAAATGGATACCGAGCGCTATAAGGATTTTGCAGATTCTCGCAATCGAGCACACGGTTCTACGCAGTAAAGCGTTAAGAACGACAAGGATGAGGAGTCGTCATGCAAGTTTATGCCACGATGGATATTCGTAAGCCACTTTCTGAAACTCCCGCGTTTGCAAAGCGCGTCGAAGCGATGGGCTATAACGGACTTACGATTGCCGAAGCTTTGCACAATAGCATCAATGTTTCTTTGCTTGCACTCGAACACACTTCAGTGTTGAAGGTGAATACGGGTGTGCTCGTGGCCTTTGCACGCAGCCCCATGCTCGTCGCGCAAGATGCTTGGGATTTGCAACAGCTTTCGAATGGGCGCTTTGAGCTTGGTTTAGGCTCGCAGGTGAAGGGCAATATCGTCGGACGCTTTAGTATGCCGTGGTCGGCTCCAGCACCGCGAATGCGTGAGTACGTGCTCGCGCTGCGTGCAATTTTCAATTGCTGGCAAAATGGCGCTCCACTCGATTTTGCGGGTGAGCATTATGTGTTTAAGCGCATGCAGCCGTTCTTTAATCCCGGGCCGCTCGCTTCGGGATCACCGAAAATTTTGCTCGGCGCCGTCAATCCCGGAATGACGCGTGTCGTCGGTGAAGTGGCCGATGCGCAGATGACGCATCCTACTAATTCGGATTCGCGCTACCTGCGCGAAGTGATTGAACCTGCACTCGCCGAGGGTGCACGACGTGGCAAGCGTAGTCGCAGCGACATCGAGGTAATGGTCAGCCCGTATATTGCAACGGGTGTGACACAAAATGATGTTGACAAGATGCGCCGTTCGATCAAACAGGATTTACCGTTCTTATACAGCACGCCGGCGTACCGACCGACGCTTGATCTTCACGGTTGGACAGATGTTGGCGAGCGCTTGTACCAACTCAGCAAAGAGGGAAAATGGGCCGAGATGGCGGGCCTATTTACCGATGAAATGTTCGAGACGCTCGTTCCGACGGGAACCTACGCTGAAATCCCGGGCATTTTGAAGAAGCGCTACAGCGGCTTGGCACAGCGCATCACCTTCCCGGTGCCCGATGATCCGGCGGACGATGCCAAGGCGGCGCAGGCGATTGCCGAAATTCAATCCGACACCAAAAAGTGACGAACCAGAGTGAGTGCAAAGTTTACGCGGTGAAGCAGCGTAAACTTTGCACTCAACGCTTGAGTTCGAGGCCGACTGGACAGTGGTCCGAACCGCGTACTTCGGGTTGGTGATAGGCGCTTCGTAAACGGTCTTTGAATTCGGGATTCACGAAGAAATAATCGATGCGCCAACCAATATTCTTTTCGCGTACGCCGGGCCGATAACTCCACCATGTGTAATGGCCCGGCTCTGCGCAGAAGTGGCGGAAGGTATCGATGTAGTTGTGCGCGACGAATTCGTCCATCCAGGCGCGCTCTTCGGGCAAGAAGCCAGCGTTGTTTTCGTTTTGTTTGGGATTGCGTAAATCGATCGGACGATGCGCAATGTTGAAGTCGCCGCAAACCACGACATTGCGCC
>CAYRID010000049.1:0-18662 GCA_964424225.1 uncultured Geobacter sp. | reverse complement strand
CCACTCAAAAACAAGAGAGCCGTTAGGAGCATCGTGTCGAGTGTGAGTACGCTTGGCACAAGCCACGGATAGGTGTTGAACATTCGTCCGCGTTGCGAATGCAAAAGTAAATTGGTTGCGGCCGTGACGGAGATGATGCTGATCATTCCAAAGTAAGGAAGGTTGAGTTTTAACCAAAAATGCGAAACGAAAAGCAGAATGGTTTGTCCGCTGACGGCAATCCAACGCAAGCGCAAAAGAGACGGGAATGCCATTTCGTGCAAGGGACGTGCTTGCAGCGTAGAGTTTCGCGTGTCGAGGAGCGAAAAGTTCGAAGAGTTTGTGTTTTTTTGTGTAACATTCATATGTGTCAGCATGCGCTTTAAGTTGTACGCAGTTTTGGATGTATTGCCTTATTCAAAAAGCCGGGTTTTGTTGTAGACGTTGTATTTTCCAACCGGCATTGCATACGGCAAGCGCCGAATTTCTTGCAATGTCTGCGAATCATACACGACGACGGCGCCTTCCTGATCCCAGATGGAAACGAGAGCGCGATCGCCTGCTGCCGTGAATTCCGTGTGCATGGCGATTTTGCCGGGCGCGGGCGTGAGCGGCTCAGGCCGAAGTTCGAGCGTATTTTTATCAATCAATTGCAAACTTTCCGTGTTCGTATCCACCCAAAGATAGGGCGTGCCTTCATGGGTGCGCACAAAATAGCCTGCGCCGCGCAGAGGGATCGACTTGATCAGCGTGAAGTCGCGCATGCGCACGAGGGAAAGCTTGGGAACGCCGATGTGATTGAATGCCGCAAAGATTTCGCCGTCGCGCTCAAAGAAGCAGGTCGAAAAAAGATGGGGCAAGGCCTCGGTGGCCAGAGTTGCCAGCACGTTTCGCGTCTTCCAATCGTAGAGATGGAGTGCGCGCCCGCCGCGTGCACTCGCGACAAGCTGCGAAGATTGCGGCACGAAACTGATGTCCTCGAAGGGCTCCGGCACACTGACTTCTTCCAGTTTGAGGCTGGGGTAGGAGAGGAGATAAAAGAGTGGTTGGTCGCGGAGTGTGAGGATGAAGCTGTTTTCTCGCGGCAGGAGATAGACAGCGCTCGGTTGACCTGCGAGGGCAAAGCTTGCGAGCGGTTTGAGATTGGCGTCGAGAATGACGAGTGTTTGCGGTGTTTGGTTTGCGACGGCGATGAAGTTTCCGTCGGGTGAGATGGCAAGATTTCGTGTGTTGATTCCGGCTTTGACTTGTGCAGCCAGTGTGCCACGCCGAAGATCGTATTTTACGACGGTGCCGTCGCGTGTCGTCGTAAGCGCGCTGCGATAGCGATGGTCGAATTTGATTCCACCGTGAATGAGCCCGCTGGGATAGCGATCCATTTCGCGCAGTGCACTCCCTGCGAGCACGGCGACACGGTTTGTGCCGCGTTCGACGACGAGCGTGAGATCTTTTCGGCGTGCAAAGAGCGGCATCGTGCGTTTCTGGTCTTTGAATACGATGCGCGATGCGGCGATGTCTTGCGTGTTCCATACGATTTCAGCGACGGGAGTGCGAAACCAGGCGAGAAGTGCGCGCGCTTGTTCGTCGGAGATTTTGTCGGCGAAGGCGGGCATCTGCGTGCTGGGCAGGCCGTGTAAGATCGCAGCAAAAAGATCGTCATCTTTTTTGTGTCGCAAGGCGTCGGCGATGAGAGGTGGTGCGTAGCCGCCGTAACGTTTCGCGCCGTGACATGTGCTGCATTGCTCTGCATAGAGCGTTGCGATTTCAGGAGCGACGTCGACGCGAGGTTGAGCCGACGATGATTGGGCGTGTGCGGGGCCGGACAAAGCGACCACGCCAAAGAAAATTATGCAAAAAAGTATTACGCAAATATGCGTCGAGGGCCCTTGCTGGAAAGATCGTTTTGCAAAATGTCGCGTGATTGTATGTGTGAGAAGTCGCGTGGCGCCAACGAGATTTGATTTGGTCATTTTTCTCTCTCGGGTGGGTGGGGAGCTGGAGTGATGGTTGGAAAGGATTTGCCTTGGCCCAGTACGCTAACGGTCTGAGCCAGAAAGAACAAAATAGAGAGTGCATTGATGAGTGCGCTCCAACGCTGTCCGGTGTAGGAGCCAGAAATATCGGTGATGATTCGGCTGAGCACGCCGAGATGCAACAAGAGCATATGTGCGTAGAAGCGGTGTCGAAACACGATTGGCAAGCCGAGTACCGTCGGAAAAATAATCGGTGCATGGGCGAAGATCATGCTAAAGACAAATCCGAGAAAAAAGGAATGGAGCGTGGCGTCGTAGATCGCATAACTTGCGCGATTGGCAAAAATCAGAAGCAATATGCCGCTTAGGCCAAGCCAACAAAATCCCGAAAGCAGCGTGATGCTGATGAAGCGCGCAAGCCCAGCGCGCCGTATCGATTTGCGCGCAAGGTCGAAGCGCGCAAGCCAAGCGGCCAATCCAAGCAATGCGGCGCCGACGATGCGTGTTCCGGTATCGCTGCCAAGGGTTGCTAGCGCAGCACTCAAAAATAAAATTGCAATCAAGGCTGTGTATAAAATTTTTGCGTAGCGCGGCGGAGCGAGGATTTTTGAGAGTTCAAGCCTTTCTGCGGTGATGGCGAGCGCGAGGAACAAAATCCACCAAAGCACGATTTCGCTATGACTGAGAACGGTGAGTGCGCAACCGATCGCTAAGCAGATCGCGCCGAGTGCAAAGGTGCGCGTCGATGCCGATGGGTGCTCATGGGCATGGAGAATCTGGTGGAGCGCCATGACGATCGCGCCTGCAAGCAAGATGGGCGCGGTAAGCGTGAGTGATCCAAGGGCGACACCGATTAGTGTTCCAAGGCCTGTGAGCACGGGTGCGATATAGCTCCAGCGATGTGTCGAGCCGACGGCTCGCTCGAGCGAGATCAGCGTGCCGAGAAAGCCGGCGACCATGATAAGGCCGTGGTGCGTTGCGGCGGCAGGTGGCAAGGCGGAGAATGTCCAGCCAAAGCGTGCAAGTCCGCCGCTGAGCCCCAAAAGAAGCGAGGCGATGGCCATGAAAAGCAGTGGCAGGCGTGAGGGGCGAAACGCGCTCAAGAGGATGACCTCATATCCAGGCCTGTGAACTCATTGCACGGGACGCAAATGGTTCACCATCCAGTAAATGATGAATCCGGTCGAGCTGACATACAGCCAGATCGGAAGTGCAATGTGTGCCACTTTTCGGTGTAGGTCGAAGCGCTGGCGCAGCGCGAGTGCGACCACGGCAATCACGAGCGGCAAGAGCACGACGGCCAGTGCGGTGTGTGTGAGGAGAATCAGCAAAAAGGCTTTGCGCACCCAGTCGTCGCCGGGAAAGCGTTGATGACCAGAGAGATACGTAAGCAATAAATAGCCGATCAAGAACAGCCCCGAGAAAAACAGTCCCGTGACCATGAGTTTGGGATGAAGTGCACGATGGCCGCGACGAATGGCAAAAAATCCTGCGGCGATAAAGCCAAAGCCTGTGAGATTTAGCAGAGCATTGAGATGCGGAAGAACTTCGGAAATGTGCATAAAAGTCTCGTTTGTGAGGCAAAAAGGCAAGAAGTTTCCGGCCTTTTCTTCGGAGTTCTTATTCAATGGATTGGAATTTCCACACTTTAACGGTCTTTGCGCGAGCGTCGACCGAATTTTGGGCATTTGAAAGATCGACAACCCTTTGAGGCGAAAGCGTATTTGCGCTGAGTGCTTCATGGGCCTGTTCCTCGCCGGTTCTGCGACGTTGGCGTAGGGATTGCACTTGCAGCCAGCGCATCGCGGGAGTCTACACAGTGTTGATGGTTTCGGATTTGATCGCCGTGGCGAAGGGACTTCGCTCAAGTGAGGAGGTCGAGCGTCGCTCGCCCTCACGGTTTCAAACCGAAGATCGGATGCCGGTCGTGGTTTGGAATGTTTGCCAGCACTGCAATATGACTTGCCCACATTGCTACATCGTGGCGGGAAAGTCGCCGTCGCCAAGCGATCTTTCGCATGAACAAGCGATCGCACTCATCGACGATCTCGCTCTGTCGGGCGCGCGAGTACTGATTTTCAGTGGCGGTGAACCGCTACTGCGAGGTGATCTTTTCGCGTTGATCGAGCACGCCAGCGCGCTTGGCCTGTCGTGTCAGCTTTCGAGCAACGGCGTACTGATCGATGCCGAAGTGGCTGCGCGTCTCAAGCGCTGCGGCGTGCAGTATGTCGGCATTAGCCTCGACGGACTCGAAACCTTCAATGACGAATATCGCGGGATGGAAGGGGCATTTCGTCGAGCGCTGAACGGAATCGATGCGTCGCGCGATGCGGGGCTTGCCACGGGCCTTCGCATGACGATCACGCGGCGAAACTTTGAGCAGACCGAAGCGATGCTCGCGATTGCCCGCAAACATGAGGTTGGGCGGTTTTATTTCTCGCATCTGGTCGATGCGGGGCGGGGTTTGCAAATGGCGAGCGAGGATCTTTCGCCAGCGCAAAGTCGAAAGCTTCTGGAAAGACTTTTTGAGGTTGCGGACGAAGCCCTCGACGCACGCGGCGATGGAGCGACTCCGCGGATCGTGACCGGCGGCAACGATTCGGATGGAGTTGCACTCTGGCTCTGGTTGAAGCAGCGCTACGGAGCGCAGGCGGCTTCGCCGGTCTATCGCCTGCTTGAACTTCGTGGTGGTAACTCGGCGGGAGAGGGTGTTCTCAACATCGACAACCGCGGGCGAGTTTTTCCGGATCAATTTTGGAAGAGCGCGCTTCTTGGCGATCTTCGCAAGCAAAAGTTTGCAGAGATTCTTGCGAGTCCGCTTCGAAAACAACTTCAGAATCGACAAGATCTTTTAACCGGAAGATGTGGAATTTGCTCCTATAAATTACTTTGCCGAGGATCGCACCGCGAACGTGCGCTTGCCCGTTTTGGCGACGTTTGGGCGTCGGATCCGGCGTGCGTGCTTGATGACTCCGAAATCGCAAATGCGGCGTGCTCCCATGAAAATAGCTGCACCGTTGAGCAGATAGATAAAAATTAAAAAATGCAGCAAAAGGAAGTGATTTCGATGGAAATGGGATGTGAGACATGAAGTTTCGGATGCTGCTGCATGTGATGCGTGGGCATGGATTTCGAGAGATTGCGCAGCCTGTGTCGAGCGATGCCTCGCAAGCGGCGCAGACGACGGTGCGCCGCGACTTTGCAGTTTTCCCCGTTCTAGCTGTTTTTGCAGTGCTTTTTGGCGCGATCTTGACGGCGAAGGCGAGCGGAGTCGGCTCGCGCGTCTTTGTTATTGAGCGCTCGCTTGAGCGCGTTGCAGTCTATGACTTTCTGGATCGCTCACTTCGCGCAGATCGCATTGGTGGGCTTGGGAATTTGCATCACGCCACAATGACTTTCACGCCGGATCTCAAGTATGGCTTTGTGGCTGCTCGCAGTGGCCAGCTCTCGCGGATCGATCTCGAAACATTGCAGGTGGACGGCACTTTCAAAACATCGGAGAACTCGATCGATATTGCGATCAGTCAGGACGGGCGCTTTGTTGCGACGGCCGAGTATGCACCGGGCGGCGTCACGATCGTCGATGCGCAAACGATGAAACTCGCAAAGAAAATTCTCGTGCCGGGCGGTACGTCGCGCGCGACCGGGCTTGTGGATGCACCCAAGAACCGTTTCGTTTGCGTGCTCATGGAAGGGCGCGAAGTCTGGCTGATCGATGCGAGTCGCCCCGATTTTCCAATCGAGAAGAGAATTGCACTCGATCCGAAGGTTGGGCTTCCCTACGACGCAATGATCACGCCCGACGGTCGCTATTACATTGTGGGGCACCTTGGCGAGCCGGAAATCTCGCTGATCGACCTCACCGCATCGAACCCCAAGCCGCGTCTCATCTCGCTTCTCGATCCCAAAGAAAACTACGACCGCTCAGTGCCCGTGAAGCTTCCGCATATGGCGTCTTGGGCCGTGGCGGGCGACAAGGTTTTTGTGCCGCTCGTGGGTGAAAAGCGGCTTGTCGTGCTCGACCGCGAAACTTGGTCATTTGTGCAGTCGATTCCCGTGCGAGGGCATCCGGTTTATGCCGTTCGCACGCCTTCGGAGCAGGAAATTTGGGTCAGCTTTTCCGGTGAAGCGGATGACTCTTTCGTTCAGGTGATTGATACGCAAACGCTTGCAGTGAAAAAGACGATTGAACTCGGTGGGCGGATTTATCACATGGACTTCTCTCCGCGGGGTGCCTATGCACTCATTACGGCAAATCGAGACAACAAACTTTTTTTAGTCAATGCAAATACATACAAGATTGAAGATGAGGAAACGCTTGAATCTCCATCGGGAATTTTTGGCGTTTGGAGAGCCTTTCGAATCGGTTTGTAGTTTTCGCGCGTGTGCGGATTCGATTTCTGCAGAAGCTCGCAGGGTTTTGAAAAAGGAGTGAATCCATGTTGCAGGAAGAACAAAGCAATCGGCTAGCGAAGATCATCCAGAATGGAGTGCCTTTGGTCGAGCGCCCCTTTGCGCAGATTGCACTTGATCTTGGATGTCAGGAAGAGGATGTGCTGGCCCAGCTGCATCGCTGGCGCGACGAAAATCTTTTGCGTGAAATTTCTGCCGTACTCGAGGGAAGTGTGCTTGGCTATGACAGCGCGCTCGTCGCCGGCGCTGTGCCGAGCGAGCGAATCGACGAGGTTGCCGAGATCGTGAATGCGCATCCCACGGTCACGCACAATTACCTTCGAAATCACGCTTACAACCTTTGGTTTACGATTGCGGTGCCACACGAGATGGGGCTCGAACGTACGCTCGAAATCCTTGCTGCCGAGGCGGGTGTCGAAGCGTTCTTGCCGCTACGCCGCACGCACACGTTTAAAATTGGCGTCAATTTTGACTTGAAGAATCGCGCAAACAGCACGGAACGCGTTGAGCTTTCTTCGCCTCAAGCAAGAAATTTTTCGACTGCTGAAATTCGTATTTTGCGTTCGCTGCAGATTCCAATTGATTACGTCGCGGAGCCGTTTGCGGCACTCGCGGCAAATGCCGGAGTTTCCCAGTCTGCCTTTCTCGATTTTGCAAAAGCGAATCTTGGCGGGGCAGTTCGTAAGTACGTCGCGACGTTCCATCATCGCCGGCTCGGCGTGCGCGGCAATGGAATGGCGGTCTATCGAGTTTCGGAGACGAACATTGAGGCCAAGGGTCACGATCTCGCTGCTTGCCCCGAGGTGAGTCACTGCTACGCGCGAAACACGATTGAAGGTTTTCCATATCGCCTTTACAGCATGTTGCACGGTCCGGATGAAGAAACTTGTTCGAAAATTGCGGCGGATCTGGCCGCTCGGATCGGCGCGGAAGACTTCCTCGTTTTGTTTAGTTCGCGCGAGTTTAAGAAGTGTCGGTTGCGCTACTTCCTGCCGGAACTCGAGGCTTGGTGGCAGGCGCGTGCAGGGACTTTCCCAAGCGACACCCTCAAGAAGCACAGAGATCAAAACACGATGCGCTTCAACCTCTTGGTGCGAAAAACATCCATGCGTTTCAACCTATTGGAGCGCAGGGGATGAGTGGGAAGGTGACATTTCTTGGTGCAGGGCCAGGGCCGGCAGATTTAATTACTGTGCGCGGGCTCCGTGCGCTGGAAGCTGCGGACGTCGTGCTCTACGACCACCTCGTCGATAAGGCGCTGCTTCGCGGCCTTCACGCACGCTTGGTGGATGTGGGCAAGCATTCGGGTTGGCATCGCGTGCCGCAAGAGCAGATCAACACGATGATTGTCTCGCTTGCGCGCGGCGGTGAAAACGTGGTGCGACTCAAGGGTGGGGATCCCGCCGTTTTTGGACGCGTGGGCGAAGAGGCGCTTGCGTGTGCTGAGCACGGCATCGAGTTCGACTGGATTCCGGGAGTAACGAGCGCGATCGCCGCACCGGCTTTTGCGGGAATCCCCGTAACACACCGGGGTGTCGCGGATAGTTTTTGTGTCGTGACGGCGCATCGGCGCAACGATGAACTCGATTTTGCAATTCCGCCGTTTCATCCGCGTATGACCGTCGTCTTGCTAATGGGGGTTGGCACGCTGACTGAATGGGTTGAAGTGCTGCGCCGCGAAGGATATCCCGAGGATTGGCCGCTCGCGTTCATCGAGCGCGGTGCGCATGTCGATCAACGTGTACTCAAAACTACCGTCGGAGAATCTGTCGAAGCGGTCGCTGCTTTTCGGCTCAAGTCACCCGCAGTGGCGATCGTCGGGCAAGTCGTGACGCTGCACGAAGTACTCGCTTGGACTACTGCACCGTCGAAAGGAGCACAGCAGTCTAAGCTTCGCATTGCCGGTGGAGCTGCTCGGCTTCATGCCCTTGGTGCGCATTTGACGTGACGAAGATGTGGCGCGGCGCCTCATGGAGGGGGGCAAGTTTTCCGTCGGTGCATTAAGCAATTTTCTTAAAGCTTGGCGGTGCGTAGCGCTTTCCACTCTTCCATGGGAACTTCCAGCACTTCCGCCAGCGTTGTCGAAGAAGCCCACTCATGAAACGAATCATGCAGACGCGACCAAGGGATATGCAAAGGACAGGGATGCGCCGGATCACAATTTCCCCAACCAAAGGCACAATGCTCGGGTGTTCCTGGGCTTGGGTATGCATCGACGGCAGCAAGAATGTCTTTGAAAAAAATTTGCTCAGGTGGACGAGCGAGTTCAAAGCCGCCGCCATGTCCTTTGCGCGACTCAAGGAGACCCGCGAGCACCATCCGTCGGAGAATTTTCGAGAGATAGTGTGCTGGAATGCCACTTTCCTTTGACATGTCTTGCGCGCGAATGGGTTCGTGGTTTGGAGACGCTGCCATCCAGGCCATTGCACGCAGTGCATACTCTGCAGTTTGAGAAAGAAAACTTTGCATTTACTCCGTCGAACCTTTCCTTGAAACTACGCGACTATACTCAATTGACAAAAAGATAAACAGAGATAAATATCCATTGAGTTTGGATTCCCACATGAATTTGAAAACACAGTACGGAGATCAAGTCCGTGGCGCTGCAGGTTTGGCCTGCGCCAAAGGTTGGATTGCGCTCGCGCTCCTCGTGTTGGTTTTTGCGGGGGCTTTTGCGTTTGCGGTTGTGATTGGTCGCATGCCTCCGTTCGATCGTTTTGTGACGGACCCCGGATATTTCAAGCGCTGTTTGGTGGCGCACGTGAACTTTGCGCTCGTTGCATGGTTCTATTCGTTTTTAGTGGGACTGCTCTTTTTGTTGCCTGCGCGTGCGGCGACGCGCACTGGCGACACGCCGACGGAGGCGTCCGATTATATCGGATGGTTCTCACGCAATTCTGTGTATGTCGCTGGGGTCGGCGTGCTTGCGATGCTGGTGGGGGCGCTCGTTCCGGGTAGTCAGCCGATTTTGTCGAATTACATTCCGACGATCGACAACTTGTTTTTTAAGACAGGGCAGATTCTTTTTGGTGTGAGCGTTGTATTGAGTTTTCTCGATCGCCGTATTTTTTGGAGTCCCGCCGATGGTGTTTCAGCTTTCGAAATGCCAGCAGCGGCCAAGGCGGGACTGCGAGTGGCTGCGTTGGTTTTTGTGCTTGCAGCGATCACATTCATCATTTCGACATTTACACAGCGCCCCGGCCTTGAGGTTGCAGTGCATTACGAACTTCTCGTTTGGGGCGTAGGGCATGTGCTGCAACTTGTTTGTGTGATTGCCATGGTGGCGATTTGGTTGATTCTCCTCGAATCGGCGCTTGGCGCTTCGCCCGTGAGTGCGCGTGCGGGAACGATGCTCTTTGCAGCGTTGGCATTGCCGTGGGTGATCGCGCCGTTGCTTGCGTTGCAGGGCACAGGGACAGCAGCCTATCGCAATGGTTTTACGAGTCTCATGCAGTGGTGCATTTTCCCGGTCGTCACGATCTTCCTAATTCTGTGTATCCAGTTTCTTGTTGCTGCCGCGCGCGCGGGACGCCTTCATGCTCGCGATTGGCTTGATCCTCGATTGTCGGGGTTTGCGGTGAGTGCGGGTCTGACACTTCTTGGTTTCGGACTTGGGGCGATGATTCGCGGATCGAATACGATCGTCCCGGCACACTATCACGCCGCAGTCGGAGGTGTCACCGTTGCGTTTATGGCGCTTACGTTTCCTCTGCTTGAAGTTTTCGGTTTCCGTTTTGTGTCGACGCGCTTGAGCAAGGCCGCAGGCTTGCAACCCATTCTTTATGGTGGAGGAATGTTGTTGTTCGCTGCGGGATTTGCATTGGCCGGTGCGCACGGAATGGGCCGCAAGGCATATGGCGCTGAGCAGGCGACACGAAGTTTTGTCGAGACGATTGGGCTTGGCATGATGGGCGTTGGTGGTTTGGTGGCCATTGCCGGCGGACTTTTGTTTTTAGGAATTGTTGCCACCGTTGGGTGGGGTGGCACAAGGGGAAGTGAAAATCAAATCAAGCTCGAAGAGAGCAAAGGGAGGTGGCGCCATGGCGTCGGAAGAGCCGGATAAGAAGCATCCAATTCAAAAGTTGATGGACAACACGTGGCTTTTGTTGTTCCTCGGATTGGTCATACCGTTTTTATCATACACAGTTTGGGGTTGGATTGAGACGCTTTCGATCCCGCCGGCCACATTGCCGTAACAAGAGGGAAAGCAAATGAGTATTTTTCAGCCGGAAGAAGGTTGGTTTCACGCACCGCATGGTGCGGAAAAAATGTGGGTAGGCCTTGCACTCGTGTGGTGCATGGTGATGTCGATTGCGATGCCGTACTGGCATTTCTACGGCAAGCAGAACAGCACGGGTGAATCGTATCGAGTCGAGCCGCAAGCGTTTGCTACGCGCGTGCGCCAGTTCGTTGAAACGAATGACACGGGTGAAAAGCTGAACGGTTTTCCAATTGTGCAGCCTGCGCCGGGCAGTGATGCCTATCTGCAAGCACAAATGTGGAGCTGGTATCCCGTTCTTCGCTTGAAGAAGAACCAAGAGTATCGCCTACACATTTCATCGATGGATTTGCAGCACGGATTTTCGCTGCAGCCACTCAACATGAATTTTCAGGTTTTACCGGGATACGACCACGTGCTCACGATCACACCGACGAGCAGCGGTGAGTTCACCATCGTGTGTAATGAATTTTGCGGTATCGGTCATCACGCGATGGCCGGTCGCATTCTCGTCGAAGAATAGGAGGAAGACCGATGTCATCTGCGACGATTACGAAAGATACGCCCGTCGGCAATCATGCAGCCGGCCAGGTGCGTTCGTGCAACACAACGGGATTGCCCGTTTGTTTGACGGCGCAAAAGTTTGTGAAATTGCATGCGGTAACAGCCGTAGTGTTTTTGCTGATTGGTGGTATTGCAGCGTTGCTCTTGGCGCTTACGCGCTGGCCGCAAGTGCACTTGCTTTCGGCGGAGTGGTACTACCGCGTGCTCACCATCCACGGCCTCAATATGTTGATCTTCTGGATCCTCAATTTTGAGGTGGCGTTACTCTACTTTGTGGGTACCACGCTCTTGAACACTCGGCTTGCGTCGAAAGCGTGGGCTTGGGTGACATTGGTGTTGATGGTGGCCGGCGGCGTGATGACCGATGTGGCCATCATGCAAGAGAGAAGTGACGTGCTGATGACGTCCTACGTGCCGCTCAAGGCGCAGCCGCATTTCTACTTGGGGCTCATCTTGGTGGCTGTTGGGTCGTTGATCGCAGTATTCAACTTCCTTGGCACGGTTCACATTGCAAAGCGCGATAACACATATCGAGGTTCCGTTCCGCTCGTGGTGTTTGGTGCCATTGCTGCGGCGATCATTGCCATCCTGACTTTGATTCATGCCGCAATCGCGATCATTCCGGCATTCTTTTGGTCGATGGGTCTGTTCTTCGACAAGGTGGATCCGGCTTGGTACCGCATCATGTGGTGGGGACTTGGACATCAATCTCAACAAATTAATGTGTGTGCGATGGTGGCGGCGTGGTACTTCCTCGGCACGGTGACCGTCGGTGCAAAACCGATCAACCAGGCCGTGTGTCGTGGTGCCTTCGTGCTTTACATCCTGTTCATCAACGTGGCTTCCGCGCATCACTTGCTCGTGGATCCGGGCGTCGGTGCGGCATGGAAGATTTGGAACACGTCGTATGCGATGTACCTCGCGGTGCTCGCCTCGATGATCCATGGATTCACGGTGCCCGCGTCGGTGGAAGTCGGTCTGCGTCGCAAAGGTTATACGCGCGGTCTCTTTGGTTGGCTGTTTGCGGCTCCGTGGGGTAATCCGGGGTTCTCGGGCTTCTTCTTGTCGCTCGTGATCTTCGGTTTCGGCGGCGGCATCACCGGCGTCGTGCTCGGGACACAGCAGATCAACATCATGGCGCATAACACGCTGCGTATTCCGGGACACTTCCATGTGACGGTGGTCGGTGGAACGACACTGGCCTTCATGGCGCTCACGTACTACGTCGTGCCGCTCGTGTTTCAAAAGGAATACTACGCCAAGGCGCTTTGCCGACTGCAGCCGTACATCTTCGGCGGTGGCATCACGCTCTTTGCACTCGGTATGTCGTTTGCGGGTTCCTATGGTGTACCGCGCCGACACTGGGATGTGGAATTCACCAATGCACCGTTTGCGCCGGCTTTCGACTCGGGCGCGCATGTGATGCTCGGTTTGATGGGTGTGGGAGGCGTGATTGCTTTCACGGGCCTCTTGCTCTTTATCTTGCTGACGGTGGCGGCCGTGTTCTTCGGTCGTTCCAATGCAGGCAAAGCAATGGAGCCGTGGCATGAAGATCGTGTTGTGCCGGGCGGCCAAACCCAGGGCGAGATCAAGACTCCGGGCACCGTTGTGCTCGCTGGCGTGTTCTTCCTCTGCTTCGTGATTTACTACTTCGCAAATTGGAAGTGGCTCGCGGATGTTTGGTACGTGCGCTAGGCGAAATCTCAAGCAACACAAAGAGGTGTAAGAAATGCAATCGCATGAGATAGGCGCGGCAATCGAAGGCAAAGTGAGCCGTTTCTTTGAAGAGGGACACTTTGCGGCGTTTGCAATTAGCCTGCTCTTGGCCTACGACCTCCTCCTGGTGGGGCTCTTGCTCGCACCAGGAGGAGAGACGGGTGTCGGTGCGCTGGCCGACGAATTGAGAATTTGGTGTTTTGGTTACAACCCGGCGAGTGGGCGTCTTGAATGGGCGTATGTCGTCGCGATGTTGACTCCGCCGGTGTTGCTCAGTGTGTTCTTCGCGTTCTTTTGGTGGGACGAATTACTCCAACTTCGTGCGAAGCCGCGTTTGATCGTGGGTTATGTGGCCTCGGCGCTTGTGCTTGTCATTCTGGCCGGTGCTTCCTTTGCCTATCTCGCCAAGCCGACCGTCGCGGGAGATTTGCCGTTTCCGGCGCAAGCACTGCGCACGTCGATTTTGCGGCCGCATTTGGCGCTTACGAATCAAAACGAGCAATTCATCAATCTCGATGATTTTGAAGGCAAAGTCGTCATACTCACAGGTGTGTATGCTTCGTGTGGGCATACTTGTCCGCAGATTCTGACACAAGCGAAGAGTGCTATTGCGCGACTCTCGGATGCAGAGCGCGTGGATTTGCGCGTTGTGGCGGTAACGCTCGACGCAGAGAATGATTCGCCCGGCGTACTTGCCATGCTGGCACGCAATCATGAACTCGAAGCGCCGCTTTACAACTTGGTGACGGGTGAAGTGGCGGAAGTGGAGAAGACGCTCGATGCGATTGGTATTGCACGCGAGCGCGATCCGGAAACAGGCGTCATCAATCATGCAAATCAATTCATCCTCATCGATCGCGCTGGGAAAGTCGCGTATCGCTTGGGTCTTGGTCCGCGCCAAGAACGCTGGCTTGAATCGGCGCTGAAAATTTTGCTTGCGGAAAAGAAAGTTGCGAATCGATCATGACACAATCCAATGTTCCAGACTCATTGCCGTCAGATGATGAAATTGCCACCTCGCCAATCGCGCTCGATTTTATTGCGAAGGCAGCAGGCGCCGAAGATGAAATCACCAATGAAGAGGGACATATCGAAACCGAGCCGCCGGTACGCGGCGAAGCGATCTTGCGCTTCTTTGAGCGCGGCTTCTTGGCGTTCGACCGTTTGCTTGGTCGCGCATTGCCAAGCGAGTTCAATCCATTTTTAAATACAGGAGCTATTGCGGTCGTTGCGTTTTTCGTCGCGGCAGTGACCGGCGTGATTTTGCTGCTTTGGTATAAGCCAAGCGTTGTGCAGGCTTATCCGTCGGTGGCTGCGATGGCGGATTCTCCCTGGACGGCGGGGCTGATGCGCTCGCTTCATCGTTACAGTTCAGATCTGTGTATGTTCTTTGCGCTTGTGCACGCACTGCGTCTTTTCTTTGAACGACGCTTCGTCGGCTCGCGCTGGCTCGCGTGGGTGACCGGGATGCTGATGCTCGGGCTTTTGTGGTTCATCGGTTGGTCGGGTTATTGGCTCGTTTGGGACGAACGCGCGCAACACATTGCAGTGGGTACTGCACGCGCACTGGATGTACTCCCAATCTTTACGGATCCAATGGGTCGTTCGTTGTTGGTGAACGAAACCGTAAACTCATTGCTTTTCTTTGTTGTGTTTTTCGTTCACATGCTGATCCCGCTCGCGTTTGGCGTTGCGGCTTGGCTGCACCTTGCACGGCTTTCGCGTCCGCAATTTTTGACGAAGCTTCCGCTCTCGTTGTGGGTGACGGGCACATTGCTTCTGCTGTCGATCTTTTATCCGGCGCAAAGCGCCGAGCCTGCGCACATGGTGGCGCTTGGGCGCCAATTCACGATGGATCTTTGGTATCTGCTGCCGATTGTGATTACAGATCGTTTGAGCGGTGGCGCACTCGTCGCAATCGTTCTTCTCGGCAGTGCGGTCGTGTATTCAGTGCCTTGGGCGTTTGGGCGTGGACGCGCGCGAGTTGCAAAAGTCAATCCTGCGCGCTGCGATGCATGCGAACAATGCTTCAAAGATTGTCCGTACAACGCGATCACGATGGTCGCGCGCAACGATGGCCGCGAAAAATATTTTGCAACGCAGGCGGAAGTGAATCCAGACCACTGTGTGGGGTGTGGAATCTGTGCCGGGTCGTGCAATACCGGCGGAAACGGTCTGAATTGGTTCCATGTCGACGTGCAGCGCAAGCGCCTCGAAGATTGGCTCAAGGATGCACAAAGCAAGGGAGAGACACCGTACTTTGCGTTGGTTTGCACCGAGTCCATCGGAGGTGCGTTGTCACTTGATCCCGAAACAGGAAAGTGTAAGGAATTGCCGGGTTATCGCGTGCTGGAGATTCCCTGTGCGGGCTGGATTCATCCCTTGACGGTGGAGCGCCTCGTGCGGCGCGGTGCGGGCGGCGTCGTCATCGCAACGTGTAACCCAGGTTCGTGTCACTATCGCGAAGGCGTCGAGTGGGCGTCGAGGCGCTTTGACGGCGAGCGCAAGCCGACGCTTCGCACCAAGTACGTAGATCGCGACAAGATTCGCATTTTGGCCTTTGATCGTACTCGACAAGATGAATTTTTAGCGGCGGCGCGCGCATTCCAAGGCGGCACTAGCGTGGCGGAATATCAAACGCCGCCGAAGCTGCGTGCAGGAATTGTGACTGCGATTTTGGCGGCGATCGTAGCGGCGGGCGTCGGCCTTGCCAGTGACGTTCCGTATCGGTCACCTGCACCGCTTGCCTCGGAGCTTGTTGTTACCTTTAAGCACCCTGGAACGATGAGTGAAAATTGTCACGAATTGACACCCGAAGAATTGGCGAAAATTCCGATTCACATGCGCAAAGAGAAGGTCTGCGATCGCGAGCGTTCGTCGGTGCGACTCAAAATTCTCGTTGATGGCCAACTGGTGCGCGAGGCAACATACTTGCCGAAAGGAATCTGGCACGATGGCAGCAGTGTTGCGGTGGAGCGGATCGCGATCGAGCCGGGTACACATTCGGTTGTCGTTTCGATTGGCGACACGGCGGACTTGACGGCTTGGCAGCATGAAGATACGCGAACGATCGACTTTTCGCGGGATAGCCGGCGCGTCATCATTTTCGATCGCCAAGATGGTTTCCGTTGGTATTAAAATCGAAGTGCGCACAGCGCGAAATGTCGCGGCAAAGAACTTTGTCAATTGATGACGAGCAATCAGAGTAGGAACCGAGAGAAAGGTGGAGTTTGAAATGTACACCGAAAAAGCGGACGAGGTTCATGATGCTCAGGAGGTGCCGGCCATCGCGACGAATGCCGACGGAATTCTAGCGCTGTTTCGTGCGCGCATTTGGAACTACATCGGCCTGACGCGTCCGCGCGTACTCAATTTGGTGTTGCTCACGGCTCCGGCAGGATGTGTGCTTGGCCGCGACGCTTGGCCGCACCCCTTGGAATTGCTCGGCGTACTCGTGGGATGCGCGCTGATTGGTGCGGGCTGTGGTGCGCTCAATGCGTGGTGGGAGCGCGAGCGCGATGCAAAAATGGATCGCACGCGCAATCGCCCGCTTCCGGCGGGTCGACTACTGCCCAAGCAAGCTCTCGTCTTCGGGCTCTGGATCACGTTGTTTGGGCTTGTGTCACTTTATAGTGTTGGCGGTTTGTTGCCCGTGGTGGTCGGGATGCTGACGGTGTTGCACTACTTCTTCGTTTATACGATTTGGCTCAAGCCACGCTCGCCGCACAACATCGTGGTGGGTAGCGTCGCCGGTGCGGCCGCTCCGGTGATCGCCGATGCAGCGGTCAATGGCGAAATCGGAGTCTGGAGTCTGGTGCTTTTTGCAATCGTTTTCTTGTGGCAGCCGCCGCATGTCTGGGCCATCACCTTGTACCGCAAGCATGAGTATGAAGCAGCAGGATTTCCCATGATGCCGTCGGTGGTGGGAGACGCGGGGACGCGTTGGCGACAGCTTGCGTATGCGGTGCTCTTATTCTCGGTCACGCTTTTGCCGTGGGCGGCAGGCATACTTAGTTCGGTGTATGCATGCGTCGCGATTCTGGGTGGGTCTCTCTTCATTGCACAGATTTTGCGCGCGATTCGCCTTGCGGATTACAACCAAGATCGCCGCGTTTTTGTGACTTCCATTGGTTATCTCGCGCTCTTGTTTGCCGAGATGCTCGTTGAGCGAATCATTTTTTGATTCCTTAACTACGGCCTTGTTGCGGCGGTACAAAAGTAGAAGGTCTCATGTTCGAGTGTCGTGTCATTTCGCTCGAGTTTTTCAACACTGCACCGTGTCGATTTACGACGGAGTGTGAAATTCCTACAACGCCCGAGGTTCTATTTCGGATTTTCGAAGACGAAAATTCGTGGCCAATTTGGGCAAGCGGAATCGAGAAGGTCGTGTGGACGACGCCGCGTCCTTTGGGTGTGGGAGCGAAGCGCACCGTAACGCTCCAAGGCGGCCTCATTGTTGACGAACTCTTCATTGCTTGGGAGCCAAGCCATCGCATGACGTTTTGTTTGACGAATGCCAATCAGAAAGTGTGGTGGGCATTTGCCGAAGATTACATCGTGACGGATCTCGGCGCGGGGCGTTGCAAGCTGCGCTGGACAGTGGCTTTCGAACCGCGCGGATTTTATCGTGTACTGATGGCTGTCGCGGGGCCTGGGATGCGTTGGTGGCTTCGCAAAATCGCGAACTCCCTTGCAAAGTACGCAGCTTGTATGCAGTGATTTATCGTTTGCCCTCGACGGCAATGCCTTGCGATTTTGATGGGCATCCGTAGAGTTTCCTCCGTGTGCAATTCTGTGCAGATTCGTGTAAACGCACACGATCGAACACACGGCGCAATAAATGATTTCAAAAATTCAATGAAGCAAACGAAAGGAATTTGCTCATGCTGAACCGTTTCGACGACTATCCGATTCACCAAACGAACTTCCCGATTGCGCATCCGGTTTCGGGCGACCTCAATTACTACGATCGCTATTTCTTTCACGGTTATCCGTTCGACGGAGAATACTTCTTCTGTGCTGGGCTCGGCGTGTATCCGAATCGTCGAATTATGGATGCACATTTGAGCATCGTGTACCAAGGCCGGCAGCATACCATTCACGTCTCACGACTTGCTCCGCAGGAACGCACAGAAACGCGAGTCGGTCCGCTCTCTGTTCAGGTGATTGAACCGATGCGCACGCTGCGTCTTGTCGTTGAACCCAATAAAGAGACGACACTTGAATGTGATCTCACTTTTCATGCGGCAACGATTCCGATCGAAGAACAGACCATGGCGCGTAGCTTTGGCACATACAAATTGATGGAGACGAGCCGCTTCGCGCAGTTCGGGCACTGGGAAGGCCATATCACCGTCGAAGGGAAGCGCATTACGCTCACGAAAGAGACGAGCTATGCGTGCCGGGATCGCTCGTGGGGCGTGCGTCCCGTTGGACAAGCAGCGCCGGGGGCCCCCGGTCCGCTACCGCAGCTTTTCTGGCTTTGGGCGCCGATCCATCTCAAAGATCGTTGCGCGATGTTGATCGTCGATGAAGATTCCGACGGACGGCCGAAGAATGTCAAGGCCGAGATCGTGCCGAAGTACACCGACAAGAGTCGGATTCCAAGTGACCTTGAAAAAGAGGTGCAACACGGAAAAGTGATATCGCACAACGTCGACTGGATTCCGGGTACACGCCGCAGTCAAGGAGCTGAGCTGCGCATCCAGATGGACGGCGAGAAGGAAACACTCGTGACACTCGAACCGATTTGTACTTTCCAACTCCTCAGCTTGGGGTATTTGCACCCGCAATGGGGC
>CAYRID010000048.1:0-18782 GCA_964424225.1 uncultured Geobacter sp. | reverse complement strand
ACATCGCAAAGCGTCTCGATGATTTGGTGCAACGCCGGCCCGGCCAGTTCGGAATACAAGCACGGCAAAACAAGCGCGACGGGGCGACGCGAAGAATACGAAAGCAATTCTTTTTCAAGGCGTGCGACATCCGTTGGCCCCAAACGGTGCAGGGTCGTAATCACGCCAGTCTGGTGGAAATCAGCCATGCGCCGGACACTCGCACTCGTCAAGGTAACGTGTCAAGTCAGAGCTAGAGCTCGCCGTTTTGAGTTTCTTCGCGCAAGAGACGAAGCGCCAGGGGATCGATCTCGATGAACTCAAGACCAACATCAAGCGTAATCGGATCCACATCGGTTGCCCAAACAACTTTTCCGACGGCAATGATCGTGTGCTCGCCAATGTTGAACGTCACCCGCAAAATATCTCCGAGGGAAAGATCGCAACCCACCGCTTCAAATCGCACGCCACCGACGGAAAGATTTTTGCTCACCGCCAGATGATCGCGCGCATCAATCGGTGCGACCGAAATCACATGCCCAGTATCGATTCGCGGATATTCGCGTCGTTCGCGACCGCAACTTGCACTCGTACCTGATCCATCTGTTTCCGTCGGTTGCATCACTCTTCCGCCTCTTCCAAGTTCTGCTGATCTGCTGAGCCATCAATAGGTCGGCCCTTGTTTGCGAGCTTAAACGAACTGCCTTTGCAAAATGAACTCTTTTCGTTTTGGCCTGGGAAAATACGCTTTGGACGCGAATCCGAACACTGCGTTTTGCGAAAAATCGTAGGAATTAAGGTTGCGTCACGAGGCGCAGCGTCGAAACCGCACTTTCTTCCGCCGCAAGCGAACTCGCCGAAAGCAAAGCCGACTTGCCGTCGAGCCAGTCTGCCACTTGATCGGCTTGGTGCACATGCTCGACGTGTTCCGATTGGCCAGGCACCGACGAAGTCAGCGCCTCTTCCATGCGTTCCGTATCGATCACGAAGCGAAACGTCGAAGCCACGCGCACCTCAAACGGTTTGGTTGCATCGAACTCGCCGCTCGCAATCGTGCCGCGGCTGCCGCCGAAGGGAAACGGCCCTAGAGACCCGCTGCGTCGCACTGCCCCGGGCCAGAGCGGCCGAAATTGCAAAGCGTGCAAACGTCCCCACTGCCACTGCTCGCGGTTGGCATCGAGTGCAACGGAAAGCCAAATCCACGTATCCTCAAGGCTTTGCTCCACAGCTTGCTCGATCCACGCACGTGACACCCACGGAAAAATTTGCGGCGCATCAAGACGCGCTTCTTGCAACACAAGCTGCATCGCACGCTCGGGATCACTTTGCGGAAGAGCCAAATAGCGTTCCATCAACTCCTCACCCAGTGCATGGCGAAAGCAAGCGCGAAAGAATCGGTCCGCAAACACATGATATACCGCAGCACCTTGACTACTCGAAGAAGTGTCACCATTCCAGTCTTTCAGTAACTGCAACACGTTTTGCACGCCGGGACTGCGCGGAGTCGAAAGAGGAAGATACGCCAGCGCCTCCTGCGTAAGTTCGCGCGCGCGCGGACGCACGACGTCGGATTGCATCTGCGCCAATGCGCGCGCCGTCAACGACTCGCCGCGAAGCGCAGCCTGATCAAGAATTTGCGAAATGCGTGCCGCACGCTCTCCGGGTCGCCAAAGCCACTCAATCGGTGCGGGTGTCGGCCAAGCATTGTCCGCAACCACAATTTGCGTCGTATTCGCATCGAGATGCAGAGCCGGCAACATCGAAAACGGAACGCGTGAGATCCAGCGTGCATCGCGCGAACGCGACTCCACCGGCACAAGGCCCGTACACACGCTACGGCTCGGAATCCAACCCGCCACTTGCATTCCGCCCGCTCCGGCGGTGTCCGCAAACACGAAGGCCAACACAGGTTCGTGATGCTCATACAGTGCACTGCGAAATTGATCCGCGCTCTGCGCGTGCATTGCGCGCAAAAGTGCTTCGAGGCCTTTGCTTTCCCGCGCGCCCGTCCAGGCGAGCGAAATCGGCGGGCTGTCTTCCGGCAACAACGCGTCGAGCAATGGACCGCGATTTGTTTCGCGCACCACAAGGCGCCGAGGGCTCTCTCCGCGCACAGCGATGATCTCTTCGCGCTGTTCGATCATCGCCCAACGCGTACCGTCGTGGTAACGGTTCGCAGAATCTGGACGCAGCCGTTCAACAAAAAGATCGGTTACAACCGCCGGCGCGTGCACACTCGCCCACGCTACATTTGCATTGTGTCCTGTCCAAACAATGGGAACACCCGGAAGTGTTGCGCCCGTAATGCTCCAATCGGCGGCGCGAAGACTTGCTTGATAAAACAGTCCAGGCACCGTGGTCTCCGCATGGGAATCGGCCGCAAGCAAGGGCTTTCCACTTTTGCTGAGCGCCCCACCGACGATCCATGCACTGCTGCCCACTTGTCCACCGCGAAGCCCAATCGCACTGCGCAAGTCGTCGTGGAAATTCGTTGCGAGCAAAAAGTCTGAACCGCGGCGCTGTTCGACTTGACCCGGCCGCGTGCGCAAATCACAAGAAGCGTCCATCGGGAAAAATGGAACCGCCTGCGGACCGCCGAGGCGCTGAATTAAATCGTTCAACACTAGACTGCTTTCGAGCGACGAGCCCAACCCCCACGCATAGAGCTTCAACACTGCGAGCGTATCCGCCGGTGTCCACGGCGACTGCGGCGGCGCATCCACTTCTTCAAGAATGCGCGGCGGTGCCTCAAGGCCCATCTCGATACGATGCAGGCGCGCATTGACCCCTGCAGCGTAGGCCTCAAGTACACGTCGAAGTGTCGGAGAAAGTTTTTCTGCGTCGCGATCTGCATGATGCGCAATACCAAGAATCCGCGCCTCGCGATCGGCGGCAAAGGCTTGCGCCCCCACCCATTCACTGGCACGGCCACGCGCCGACGCTCGCAACCAAAGAAGCTGAGCCAAACGATCTTGTGCATGCACGAAGCCAAGTGCCCAAAACAAATCGGCTTCGTTCTCGGCCTCGAGAGATGGAATACCGCGACGATCTCGATACACCACGACGGGCTTTGCGGGCCCTGCCGCAGCGAAGCGATTTTCTTCCGTCGGTGCAAGTCGTGCCAATGCAGCTGGACCGGGGACCAAAATTTCACCCATCTCTTGTGGAAATGCACGTTCCGCAACGCGGCGCTCGTGAAAACGCAAGAAAACAAGGAGGATTGCAAGCAAGGCGACAAGAATAAGTGTAACGCCCCAGCGTCGCTGCTTGCGCCAGCGTTCTTCGACGGAAAGGTCGCTGGCGCGCCGGCGCGGTGCTTTGGCGCGTATGATCTTGTGCGGCTGTCCGTCCGACATGGATTCCTTTCGCTTTGCCTTTCGCTTTGCCACAGATTTTTGACGCAGCGCGCAACCCGCCCAATACGGGTACCAAAGATCTCGTGCCCAAAACTTTATCGCGAGCAACGCCGAATTCGTGCCATGCAGATCTCATCCGTTCGTTCGACGGGCCATAGTACGCTCGGTGTCTTTATCGCGACGAAATTTCCAATGGCGCATAGCTTAAACTATCCTTCGCCGACACGGGCACGCTTGTTTCATGCGCCAGCCGCGATACCCTGGCGGTATGTCGGTTCGCGTAGCTATCAACGGGTTTGGACGAGTCGGGCGATGCGTCTTGCGCGCTGCGCAAGGCACGGCCATCGACATTGTCGCCCTCAACGATGTCACCGATCCGCAAACACTGGCTCATCTGTTGCAGTACGACTCGGTGTACGGAAAATTTTCGCTCCCAGTTCGTAGTAGCGAGCACGCCATCTCCGTCGGTACTCATGAAATTCCAATTTACACGGAGCAAGATCCAAGCAAACTGCCTTGGCAAAAGCTCGGTGTCGATCTCGTTCTTGAGTGCAGTGGCAAATTCACAGATCGCGACGGCGCTGCCAAGCATCTCGCGGCCGGCGCAAAGCGCGTCATCCTCAGCGCGCCGGGCAAAGGCGTAGACGCCACGCTCGCGATGGGCGTCAACGAAGACCGTTTCGATCCGGCCCGACACCAAATCGTGTCTAACGCATCCTGCACAACAAATTGCCTCGCACCGGTTGCCAAAATTCTGCACCAAAAATTCGGTATTCGCCGTGGCTGGATGACGACAACGCATGCCTACACTGGCGATCAAGTGCTACTTGATCGTCCACACAAAGATTTGCGTCGCGCGCGAGCCGCCGCACTTTCGATGATTCCTACGACGACGGGCGCCGCAAAAGCGGTCGGGCTTGTACTCCCCGAACTCGCAGGCAAACTCGACGGCATTGCGATTCGAGTTCCGACGGCGGCCGTCTCGCTCGTCGATCTCTCGGTTGAACTGGCCTCGAACACCGATGCTGCCGCGATCAACGCTGCCTTGCGCGAGGCCGCGCACGGCGCACTCGCGGGAATCCTCGACGTTTGCGACGAACCCTTGGTTTCGCAGGATTTTATCGGCAATCGACATTCATCCATCGTCGATGCGGGTTACACAAAAGTCCTCGATGGCAATTTCGCAAAAATTTTAGCTTGGTACGACAACGAGGTCGGTTATTCTCATCGCCTCATTGATTTGGCTCTCTGGATCACTCAAGCAAGCAGGTAAAAAATCGTGTCCCTTTTGAAACTCGATTCCCTACTGGCACAAGGCGCAGGCGTAAGTGGCTTGCGCGTTTTCGTGCGCGCCGATCTGAACGTTCCTCTCTCCGACGGAAAAGTAAAAGATGATTCGCGAATTCGTGCTTCGGTGCCGACAATCCAAAAACTGCGCGACGCCGGTGCGCGCGTCATCGTCGCCTCGCATCTCGGCCGACCCAAAGGCCAGCGCAAAACCGAACTTTCACTCGCGCCTGTTGCCGTCGAGCTTTCGAAACATCTTGGTGTAGACGTTCAATTCACTAGCGACTGTGTCGGTCCCGAAGTCGAACGCGCCGTTGCGAGCTTGAAAAACGGTCAGGTCCTACTGCTCGAAAATTTGCGTTTCCACGCCGAAGAAACCGCGAACGACCCGAATTTTTCTGAAGCACTCGCCAAACTCGCCGATGCCTATGTCAACGATGCCTTCGGAGCGGCGCATCGCGCACACTCTTCCACCGTCGGAATAACGCAATTCGTACCGCGCAAAGCAGCGGGCCTACTCATCGCCAATGAAATCGCCCACCTCGATAAAGTGCTCTCTCCCAAGCGCCCCTTCGTTTGCTTTCTCGGCGGCGCAAAAGTCTCTGACAAACTCGCCGCGCTCGATGCCCTCGTACTGCGCGCAGACGTGCTCGCCGTCGGCGGAGCCATGGCCTACACATTTTTGTTCGCTGAAGGCCGCTCCATCGGAAAATCGCTCGTCGAACCCGATCTCGTGCCCGAAGCCAAACGCTTGATCGAGGCCGCCAAAACCGCGGGCCATCGCCTCTTGCTGCCGGTCGATCATCTGGCCGCACAGTCACTCGCAGCCGGTACGGCTACACAAAATTGCCAAGACGTGCCCACCGACTGGATGGGAGTCGATATCGGCGCAAAAACCGCTGCGCTCTACACCGCCGAAGCTAAAAAAGCTGCAACTATTTTTTGGAATGGTCCTATGGGCGTTTTTGAAATCCAAGATTTCGCCGCTGGCACCCTCGCGGTAGCCAAGGCCATTGCGGACTCCTCCGCAACATCCATCGTCGGTGGCGGCGACTCACTCGCTGCGGTGCATCAAATGGGCTTTGCGGATCGCATCAGCCATCTCTCCACCGGCGGTGGCGCGTCACTCGAATACATCCAAGGCAAGGCTCTACCCGGTATCGTCGCGTTGGAGAGCGCAACGTGAGACGTCCGATCTTTGCGGCCAATTGGAAAATGCACAAAACCGCAAGTGAAGCCGTCGCCTTCGCAAAAGCTTTCTTGCCTCTTCTCAAAGCCAATGATCGCAACGCCGAAGTCGTACTCGCCCCCGCCTTTCCGGCACTGCACGCCCTTGGTCAAGCCCTCGAAGGATCGCGCGTCACACTCGCTGCGCAGAACATCCACCCCGAAGCACAAGGCGCATTCACCGGCGAAGTCTCGGCCGCCATGCTTTGCGATGCCCATTGCCGCTACGTCATCGTTGGACATAGCGAACGCCGCCAAATCTTTGGCGAGACAAATGCATTCATTGCACACAAAGTTGCTGCCGCATTCACAAACGACTTGATTCCGATTCTTTGCGTCGGTGAAAGCTTGAGCGAGCGCGACACTGGGCGCACGTTCGATGTGCTCGCACAGCAACTGGCCGAGAGCGTTGCGCTCGTGCCCAAAGCACGCGCTCACGAACTCGTCATCGCGTACGAGCCCGTTTGGGCAATCGGCACCGGCAAAACCGCAACTCCTGAAATCGCACAAGAAGCGCATGCTTTTCTGCGACAAGAATGCGAAAAACACTTTGGTTCGGCTGCGAAAAGCCTACGCATTCAGTACGGTGGGTCCGTCAAACCGGACAACGCCGCTGCGCTGCAGAACAAGCCCGATATCGACGGAGCTTTGGTCGGTGGGGCCAGCCTTGACCCGGAGAGCTTCGCAAAAATCGTGAATGCGAAATAAATGTTCTGAGCACCACGGCTTGCAAATTGGAATCCTGCAAACCCGTAAAAATTTAACGAGTTGAGATTCGAAGAACTCGAAATTGGAGACTTACAATGAGCCTTGTACTGACAGTAGTGCACGTCATGGCGTGCCTTGTCTTGATCGTAGTCGTGCTTTTGCAACGAGGTAAAGGCGCAGAAATGGGAGCTGTCTTCGGCGGTGGCGGCAGCAACACCGTCTTTGGAAGCCGCGGTGCAGCGAGCTTTCTTTCGAAGCTCACGACCTGGTGCACAGCGATCTTCTTCATCACGAGCCTCTCGCTTGCATACATCGCCTCGCGATCGCAAACGAGCTTGTTCCACGGCGTCAAGGACTCGTCGGCAGCCTCAAGTCAGCCGGCAACAGGCGGTAGCAAAGCAGCAACGAGCGACGCAAAAGCGGGAGGCGAATTTACGGAAGTGCCCGCTTCTGCACCGACCACCGAAGGCACGCCATCGCCCAGTGCAGAAACGAGCGCCGCACCGTCGGGCGAACCCGGTGCCACTGCGCCGGACACGACGACAGCAACGGACGCAGAGTCACCCAAAAATTAAGCGTGTGAGTGTGTGCAACACATCTTGTCGGAAAGCTTGACGCTTCGTTACTCTCCGACCCCGCGATCGCATTGCAAATGCAGACGCATCTGCAATGCAGCCAGTCAAAAATAGATACACACTTGGAATGAACGTGCGGCAGTGGCGGAATTGGTAGACGCACCAGCTTGAGGGGCTGGCGGCCGCAAGGTCGTGGAGGTTCAAATCCTCTCTGCCGCACCAGTATTTCATTGTGTAGATTACACCGCAGTGTGTGCGCCTAGGAAACATCCGACACGGCGCTAGCATCTTTCGCCATCGTAAAAGCACGCGAGTTGCACGCGCGCTCGAGCCTAGCCGCCAATCACCTTGCTGCTCACCCCTTGTTACTCACGGCTGGCCTTGCGCAAATCGAGCCCGCGACACTTTCCTTTGTAATGCACGAGTGGTTTTTTTGCATCGCCAAACAACTCGATTACACGTCCGATGTGCAAAACGACATCGTCGTACGCATGTGACTTCACGAGCTTGCACGACAACGAGGCCACCGTCCCCGGCAAAATCGGGCAACCGGTATTGCTCGTCCAGTAGTGAATTCCCTCGAAGCGAACGCCTTCCTTGCTGGGATCGGAAAAGAGTTCGAAGAAATTTGCTTGATCCTCAGCAAGCAAATTCACGGCAAAACACTTCGCCACTTTGAGTAGCGAATTGGTGTTACTTCGCTTATCGACGCCGACAAGCACCAACGGCGGTTCGAGAGAAACCACCGCAAACGACTGCGCGAGAACACCATTTTCAACATTGCCGCGGCTCGTCGTCACGACCGCTACCGCTTTGGCGCTGTAGTAAAGCGCACGCTCCAAATGACTTGCACTGATCGCCATTCTTTCCGCCCCTGTTCTCGAAAAAATTTGAAGCACTCAAGCTAGCACGCAAAGTAAAAAAACCGCTCCCGTGGGGCTACGCTGTTCGAAGCTCGGCATCAAAGCGGATTCCAGTGCACGCAATTCTTGTGAAAGGTTCGCTTTCCGCCTATCCTGCGGCGGCAAAAAATCGATAGAAAAGAGCAAACGGCAGCGACGTAAAAACAAAGTCTTGTGCAAGCAAGCCTCGCTGCCAGGCGCACAAAACCTGCAGCAAAAACAAGCACGAGACAACCAACAAAACGATCACTCGACCAATATCACTCGACCAACTGGAGGAAGCACCCATGAGCGTCGGCTACAACAAACCCCTGTACATCCTTCCCTTCGATCACCGCGGCTCGTTTCAAAAAAAGATGTTTGGCTGGGAAGGAAAACTTTCCGCAGCGCAAACGGCAGAAATTGCTGCAGCGAAAAAAGTGATTTACGACGGATTCAAACAGGCGCTGCAAAATGGTGTTCCCAAAGAACGTGCAGGAATTTTGCTCGACGAAGAATTCGGTTTTGAATGTTTGCAGGACGCCAAGAAAGTCGGCATCACCATCGCGTGTCCAACAGAAAAAAGCGGCCAATCCGAATTCGATTTCGAATACGGCGAAGATTTCGGAAAACACATCGAGAAGGTTGATCCGCACTTTTGCAAAGTGCTCGTTCGCTACAACATCGAAGACGATGCGACGATGAACGACCGCCAAGCCAAACGGCTTGCACGACTGAGCGACTATCTACACCAAAACAATCGCAAGTTCATGTTTGAGCTTTTGGTGCCTGCAACGGACGCACAGCTCCAAGCGCTCGATGGCGACAAAAAGAAATACGATCGCGACGTACGCCCCGACTTGATGATTGCAGCAATTCACGCATTGCAAGAGCGCGGCGTCGAACCCGATGTGTGGAAGATTGAAGGCCTCGACAAGCGTGAAGATTGCGTGCGCGTTGCACAAGCAACGCGTCGCGACGGGCGCAACGAAGTTGGCAACATCGTGCTCGGGCGCGGTGAAGACGACAAAAAGGTAGTCGAATGGCTCAAGACGGCCGCCGGTGTACCCGGTTTCATTGGCTTTGCCGTCGGACGTACAACATTTTGGGATCCGCTCAAAGGGTTTCTCGACCAAAGCATTTCACGCGAAGAAGCCGTGTCGCGAATTGCCAAGCAGTACAAGACTTGGGTCGATATTTTTGAAAATGCGCGCTAACCGCTAACGGATGCGCTGAGATCATGCACGAGGCGAGGCCACGGTTTCGACACAAACTGGTGTCAAAGCCGTGGCCTCGGTTTTATTCGGCGCCTGAGCCATCCTCCACACTTGGCATTAGGCGGACTTCGATACGTCGATTGCGAGCACGGCCATCCGCCGTAGCGTTGCCAGCGACAGGATGATACTCGCCATATGAAACACCCATCATACGCTCAGGCTTAACGCCCTGTCCCTGGAACAAGCGCACGACTTGATCTGCGCGTCCGCTCGCAAGTTCCCAGTTCGACGGAAAACGCGTGGTCGCAATAGGCACATTGTCCGTATGCCCCTGCACAACGACGCGATAAGTCGCGTCGCGAAGCTGTGCCGCCACCTTCTTGAGCATGGCCACTCCGGTGTCGCTTAACTGGGTTGAACCACTCGGGAAAAGCACTTCGCTCGGCATGTTCAAACGAATTCCTTCGCGGAGTTGCTCAATCTGAATTTGCCCTGCGGCAACTTCCGACTCGAGATCCGCAACGAGTTTGTCGTAAGTGCCGCTCAATTTTTGCAATTCCTGATCGCGCTTTTGCAACTCCGTTTCACGAGTCTGCAGCGTACCGTGCAATGTGTCGCGCTCGGATTGCAAATCGGTGATCTCGCGCTGCAAGGCTCGACGCTCTTTTTCTAAATTTGCACGATCAATCCGTAAATCTTCGACGGAGTTGATCAGTCCTTTACGCTCGGTCGAAAGGCTTTCGTTTGAAGTCTCAAGAAGGCTTACGCGACCCGCAAGGCGGGCACGATCCTCATTCGCTTTCGCAAGTTCATCGACTGTCGCCAAATGCGTTTTGCGTGTTACACACGCCATCGTCATGCCCACCAGCAAGCAAAACACAAAAACCGTACTCAGAATGCGCTGCGATGAATAGCGCTGCTTAAACATTTTGTGCCGCTGTATCCAACGCAAGTGTGTGTCGTAGCGCTTCATCGATCGTCTCCACATAAATGAGTTCAAGCCCTTGCAACAATTCGGGTCGAATTTCTGCCACATCTTGCTCATTGCGCGCAGGCAGCACTACCCTTTTAATGCCTGCACGCTTTGCGGCTAGCACTTTCTCCTTGATGCCACCCACCGGCATCACTTTGCCACGCAAAGTAATCTCGCCAGTCATTGCAATATCGGGCGGTGCGCTACGACCGGTAAAAAGTGAAGTCAGTGCCGTCACCATCCCCACCCCTGCCGACGGACCATCTTTTGGAATTGCTCCTGCCGGCACATGTAAGTGTATATCCATCTTTTCAAAATCTTCGGCATGAATACCAAAACAGTCGCTATGCGTTCGTAACCACGAACGTGCGGCCTCGACCGACTCTTTCATCACAGCACCGAGGTTTCCCGTGAGCTTCAAGTCTCCCTTGCCCTGCATCTTGGTGCATTCAATGAAAAGGATGTCGCCCCCCGCCGGCGTCCAAGCGAGTCCGACGGCAACGCCGGGCCGACCTGCACGATCGGCCAGCTCTGGCTCAAAGCGCACCGGGCCAAGGAGCGTAGCCAGATCTTCAGGTTTCACGACGATCGGACCCTGTAAATTCTCTTCTGCTACGCGACGCGCAATCTTGCGCGCAACGGTTCCAATCTCGCGCTCGAGATTGCGCACACCGGCTTCGCGCGTGTAACTGCGAACGATCTCAATCAGAGTTTCATCGCTGATTTCGAGACCAATTGCTTTGACACCATTGGCCTCGAGTTGACGTGGCACGAGATAACGCTTTGCAATTTCAAGTTTCTCTTCCTCGATATATCCCGGTAGTTCGATCACTTCCATGCGATCGCGTAGCGCCGCAGGAATCGGGTCAAGCACATTGGCAGTCGCGACAAAGATGACACTCGAAAGATCGAATGACACTTCCAAGTAATGATCGCTGAAAGTGCTGTTCTGCTCGGGATCCAAAACTTCAAGGAGTGCCGATGAAGGATCACCACGAAAATCCGCACCCACCTTATCGACCTCGTCGAGCAAGAAGACCGGATTCCGCGTGCCCGCACGACGCATCCCTTGCACAATACGACCCGGCATCGCGCCGACGTACGTTCGACGGTGACCGCGAATTTCCGCTTCGTCGCGCACGCCACCGAGCGAAATGCGCACGAACTTGCGATCCAGCGCGCGCGCGATCGACTTCCCAAGCGAAGTTTTGCCCGTGCCCGGCGGACCGACGAAACAAAGAATCGGGCCACGCAAATCTTTTTTGAGTGATAACACAGCGATGTACTCGACGATGCGATCTTTGATTTTTTCAAGACCATAATGATCTTCGTCGAGAATCTTGCGCGCCTCCGCCACGTCAAGGCGATCCGCACTCAGCGACGACCACGGCAAATCCGTCATCCACTCGAGATAGGTGCGAATCACACTGTGTTCGGCAGCGGCCGTCGGCATTTGCGACAAGCGCTCGAGTTCGCGGTTTGCCTGTTTCAGTGCCTCTTCCGGCATCCCCGCCGCATCGATGCGTTCGCGCAAGCGATCCGCTTCTTCCCCTGCATCTTCGGCTTCACCAAGTTCACGGCGAATCGCTTCGAGTTGTTGGCGCAACATGTATTCGCGCTGCGTCTTGCCAACTTCCGTCTGCACTTTCTCGCGAATTTCACCTTCCACCTTTACGGCCTCACGCGCGCGTGACACTTCGGAGAGTACGAAGCGCAAGCGCGCCGCAAGATCCATTTCTTCGAGCACGGCTTGCTTCGTCGCGATATCCACTTCCAAATTCGAGGCAACGAGATCAGCGAGCTTCGAAGGATCGTCTAGGTTTGCTGCAAGCGACTGCAGTTCATCGGAAAGGCGCGAGCTTTCCGACACCAAGGCCGAAAATTGCTGTGAGACATTACGGGTAAGTGCAGCAATCTCAACGGAACTCGGATCACCCACCGCTTGCAAGGCCTGAACGCGCGCCTTGAGATACGGCTGCTCACCCGTAAAATTTTCGACGCGACAACGCGCAACGCCTTGCACCAAGAGACGATATGAAGCATCGGGAAACTTGAGCATTTTCACGATGCGCAGCACCGTGCCAACACGGTAGACATCGTCGGGCCCCGGGCTCCCCGCAACATCTTGACGCACGGCGACCGCAAGCATCAAACGCGCGGGTGTGCGCAGCACCTCATCAATCAAGCGTTGTGAACGCGCTGTGTTCACCAAAAGCGGAGAAAGCAAAAACGGAAATAGCACCGTATTTTTGAGTGGTAAAACCGGCAATTCATCCGGCAAATCGAGCAAATCAAAGTCTTCGCTCGATTCGGTATCGATCGCCACCTCAATCGGCTTTTCGGAGTGCACTTCGCGTTGGGGAGCTTCTTCTTCGTCTTTCATACACACCCTGGTGACTGCAAAGACTACGTTCTTTACGTCGCCGCTATGAGCTTCAATTCGCAACTGCGAATACGCACCGTTCAGATTTCAAAGTCGCAGCACCATGACCATGCGGCAGAAAGCCCGCTTCCAAAAAGAAGCGGGCATTCCGCCATGACTTGATCGATTGATCGTTCGTCACTTCTCCGTGTATTCGGCGTCGATCACGCCGTCATCCGATTTGCCGCCGGACGCATCCGACGCACCTTGCGCCGCCTCGCCTCCCTGGCCTTTGTAGAGAACCTCAGCAAATTTGTGCATGCCTTGCTCGACGCGCTGATGTGCCGCCTCGATCTTGACGCGATCATTGCTTGCGAGATCTTGCTTTGCTTCCGCAAGCACCTTTTCGAAATCCGCCACTTGATCCGCCGGCAGCTTGTCTTTGTTCTCGTTGACGGTCTTCTCCGCGGTGTAGATCAACGTGTCTAAGTGATTCTTTTTCTCGATCAATTCGCGATTGGCTTTGTCCTCGCTTGCATGCTGTTCGGCATCCTTCACCATTCGCTCGATATCGTTCTTCGCCAGCGAACCCGAACCCTCGATGCGAACCGATTGTTCTTTATTCGTTGCTCGATCTTTGGCCGTCACTGAAAGAATACCGTTCGCATCAATATCGAACGTCACTTCGATCTGAGGTACACCGCGCGGTGCCGGAGGAATCCCATCAAGGATGAATTGACCAAGCTCTCGATTATCCCGCGCCATTTCGCGCTCGCCCTGCAACACGCGAATCTCTACTTGCGGCTGACTATCCGCCGCTGTGGAAAAGACCTGGCTGCGCTTCGTCGGAATCGTGGTGTTGCGTTCGATCACCTTCGTGCATACACCTCCAAGTGTTTCAATACCAAGCGAGAGCGGTGTCACGTCGAGCAAAAGCACGTCTTTTACATCGCCCGCGAGCACGCCGCCTTGAATCGCTGCACCGACGGCGACCACTTCATCGGGATTTACGCTCTTGTTCGGCTCTTTGCCGAAGAACTCCGTCACACGCTTTTGCACGAGCGGCACACGCGTTGAGCCACCGACGAGAATCACTTCGTCGATCTGCGAAGTCGTAAGCCCCGCATCCGCGAGCGCTTGGCGACAAGGCGCGAGTGCGCGCTCAACGAGTGGCTCAACCAATTGCTCGAACTTCGCGCGCGAGAGTTTCAGCGTCATGTGCTTCGGACCCGACGCATCCGCCGTGATGTAAGGCAAATTGATGTCCGTCGATTGCGCCGACGAGAGTTCGATCTTGGCCTTCTCCGCGGCTTCACGCAGGCGCTGCAACGCCATCGGGTCTTTCGAAAGATCAATACCCTGATCCTTCTTGAATTCCGCAAGCAGGTAATCAATGACGACCTTATCGAAATTGTCGCCACCCAAATGCGTGTCACCGTTCGTCGATTTCACTTCAACGACATTTTCGCCCACTTCAAGAATTGAAATATCGAACGTACCGCCGCCGAAGTCGAAAACCGCGATCTTCTCGTCGCCTTTCTTATCCATGCCGTATGCGAGTGCTGCCGCCGTCGGTTCGTTGATGATGCGCTTCACGTCGAGCCCGGCGATCTTGCCCGCATCTTTCGTCGCTTGGCGTTGTGCATCGTTGAAGTAAGCCGGCACCGTAATCACCGCCGCCGACACTTTTTGTCCAAGATAGGCCTCAGCCGCCGCCTTCATTTTTTGCAAAATCATCGCGGAAATTTCTTGCGGCGAATAATCCTTGCCATCGACCTGAATCGCAGCGGTTCCGTCTTTGCCCTTCACGACCGCATACGGCACCTGGGCTGCTTCTTCCGAAACTTCGTCGGTGCGGCGCCCCATGAAACGCTTCACGGAGTAGATCGTGCGCTTGGGGTTCGTCACCGCCTGGCGCTTCGCAATCGTGCCGACCAAGCGCTCACCTTCGTCGGTAAACGCAACAACCGACGGTGTCGTGCGCCCGCCTTCTTCGTTCGTAATCACCACGGCCTCCCCGCCTTCCATGACGGACACTGCCGAATTCGTCGTTCCAAGGTCGATGCCGATCACCTTGCCCGAATCTGCCATTTTCTACTCCTTTGGCTTTGCGCCAATCAAATGTCTCGCCCTGACCGCGCCCTGCGCAGCTCACGAAACAAACAAAAAGATGAATGAAATCAAGGACTTCCAAAAACGCTGCGGAATTGTGCTCGCCACCTATTTCCTGTCAAGCCATACCGTCGAGAATTTTCAATTCCGACGAAAAGCGAGAAGGCGGGCGGCGTCACGCGTCACACAATGCAAAGAGCAGGCACTCACAGAAACGAGGCGACGAAGGCAATGGCAAACAGGCATACGGCGCGATCGACAGCCACCTTGCCCAGACAGGAAAAAACTTCGGCAAATCGTTTTTTATTGACCGAGTAACTCTTCGAAAACAAAGCAGAAGTATTCGCTCTGCCGACTTGGAGCAGTGTTGATCTAAGGGTACAATGCTTTGCGCTTTTGGGGGCTTTTTGAATTTTACAACGCTACGCAGCGATTGAAATCGTTGGTCGCTGCATGAACCGTGCACTTTCGACCGTCCGTCGTCCTTTCTTCTTCGAAACGCAAAGAAACCAAGGGACAAACGAAAACCAGATACGGACTCGGTGGGTATTTGCCATGAATCGCATTGCCGTTTGGACCGCGAATGGAATTCTCATTGCGCTCTGCTGCCTTCTGATCGCAGCGACGGTCAATCAGTTTATCGTGACGGCGAAAGCACCCGACTCAAGCTTGCTCGCACCACTGGAAACTGCGACGCCCAAAGACGAAACTCCTCGCCGAGATCCGAAGCTCATTATTGAAGCGAGCCCATTCTCGCGAATCGTTCCCGGCGCGGATCCAAGCGCCATGGACAATCTGCCCACGACGAAACTCTCTCTACGCCTTCTTGGCACACTGGCGACGGAAAGTGTCGACACTTCTTTTGCGGCAATCGAAGAAACCGACACCAATCAGTCTCACATCGTAAAAGTGCAAGATCGCATCAAAGGCACGGCCACCGTCGTGTCGATCGAACGCAAACGCATCGTTCTTGAAAATGCCGGCCAACGCGAAGAACTTTTGCTCGAAGAAGCAGCAGCGGCCGCTCAAAACAGCCCTCTCGCCATGGAGGCACGGCGCGCAGCGCGCTACGGCGCCGTGCGCTCAGCGTCCGCCGGCGCTTCCCTTTCCGAACAAATTGCCCAACAACAAGGTCGGCCCATAGCACGTCCGGCCCCCACTTCGAATTCCAATGCAGGACAATCGGAGCCTGCAGCACTTCTACGCCAGGCGAAGATCTTACCGAAATTTGAAGAAGGAAACATGATCGGCATGCAAATCAACTCGATTCAAGGCAACAGTCTTTTTGCAAAAATTGGTCTTCAGAATGGCGACGTCGTAAAAGAATTCAACGGCATGCCCATTACCGACACCAAGCGCGGTCTCGACATGCTGCGCGACTTTACGACGGCAACAGGATTCGATTTGGTCGTGCAAGACCCCAATGGTAACGCACGCTCCATTCACTATGAAATTCGGGAAGGCGATCGATGAAGAACGTGGCAGCGGAGCGCAGCACAAAATCCTTTCTGTGCAATCGACACTTCTTGGGGTTAGTCATTTTGACACTTCTTGGGGTCGTTGGCTTTTCCGAACCGAGCGGCGCGCAAACGCCGGAGATGCAAAGCGACATCAGCGCACAACCGCAAGTCGGAGATCCCGCTGCAAATGCTGGCGAGGGCAACCTCACGGACGACATCGCGCCCCCCCTCGAATCGACCGACGTCGAAAGTGCCGAAATCCTGCCGCCGAGCGCAGCAGAGGCGACACCTCCTAGTGTACAACGCACGCAACCTCCGCCGATGCCGCCTGCGGGAGCGCCGTTCTCGGCACCCGTCACTCCGCCGCGGCGCAAGCCGCTGCCAACCCCGAGTGCCCCAACGAATTCAGTCGGCACCGCGCAAAACACAGGTGAGGGCTTGCGCCTTGATTTCAACAATGTCGATATCACCGTCGTGATCGACACCATCTCGAAGTACACAGGCAAGAATTTTATCTACGACGAGAAAGTGCGAGGCTCAGTCACGATCGTGTCGCCGACACCGATTTCGGTTGACCAAGCCTACGCAGTTCTCGAATCCATGTTACAAGTCAAAGGCTTTGCTACCGTCGAAGGTCCGGGCGGCGTTATCAAAATCATTCCAGCTGCAGATGCCAAGCAATCGAGCATCGACACCTCAATGTCCAAGGGAGGTGCCGCGACACGCGATCGTTTCGTCACGCGTTTGATCCCACTGCACTACGTCGATGCCGTACAGCTCGTAGCAACGCTTGCACCGCTGGTTTCGCGTGATGCTTCGCTCATGGCCTACGAGCCGACAAACACCGTAATCATCACGGACGTCGAAGCCAACATCAAACGTGTGTTATCGATTCTCGAAACAATCGATGTCGAAACCTATCGCGCACAGCTGGCTCTGATCAAAATTGAACATGCCGACGCCACTGTCATTGCGGGACAGCTCGTTGAGATTTTCGGCGGTGAAGTACGCTCAGCGACGGACGCGTCGCCTGCTGCCGCTGCGCGTCGTGTACGCACAACGCCTGCCGTACCCGCTGGCCCGAATGTCGCAACCAACCCAAGCGATCAAAGCCAAGTGCGCATCATCACAGACATGCGTACAAACTCGCTGATCGTGCTCGCTTCACGCTCGAAAATCGAAGACATCCGTGCGCTCGTCACAAAGCTTGATGTCCCGGTCACCGGTGGTGGACGCATTCATGTGTACTATCTCAAACATGCCGACGCCGAAAAACTCACCGAGACCTTGACTGCGCTGATTTCGTCTACACCGACGAAAGGAAGCTCATCGACCACGGCAAGCAGTGCGGCTGCCAATGCTGCAGCAACGAACGTGACCGCTCTGCGCTCCGCCGTCGTAGAACTCGAAGAAGGCGTCTCGGTAACGGCAGACCCCGCAACGAACTCACTCGTCATCCGTGCAAGCCAAGAAGGCTTCAATACACTTTCCCAGGTCATCAGCAAGCTCGACATCTACCGCCCGCAAGTGCTTGTCGAAGCGCTGTTTCTCGAAGTCGATATGACCAACAGCAAAGAACTCGGCTTCAACGGTTTCGCCACCTTCATGCGCGGGAAAACGACAAGCGGAGCCGCCTCCGCAACAGCCGATGACGCTCTTTCAGGCATTCCTGTGAGTTCGATGCTGGGCAGCAGCGGCACGCTACCCGTCTACATTCTGAATGCAATCCGCGATAGCCGCGAAGTCGTCGGCATCGATGCCGACGGAAAACCCGTCTTCAAAGGCTCTGTCGTGCAAGGCATCATTCGCGCCTCGGCGACCGTCAACGGGACGAATATCGTGTCCTCTCCGTCGATTCTAACTTCCGACAACGAAGAGGCCGAAGTCAAAATCGGCAACAACATTCCACTCGTTTCAAAGAATGTCACCAATCTCGAATCGAACAACAACAACGTTGTGAGTAATATCGAACGTCAAGACATCGGTATTGTATTTCGTGTAACGCCACAAATTAGTGATGGCAACCAAGTGCGCCTCGAGATTTTTCAAGAGATGACAAATGTCAATCCAGGCCTCACGGATGAGGTCACCGAGGACAAAACCAAGACGGGCGTGGCCCTAAGCAAACGCAACATCAAAAATACCGTTGTGGTCGCCGATGGTGACACCGTTGTGATCGGAGGTTTAATCAGCGATCAGTTCGACGACGGAGAATCCAAAATCCCCTTCCTCGGCGATATCCCGTTTTTGGGTTGGGCCTTCAAAACTCGCAGCAACAAACTGCAAAAGACGAATTTGATCGTCTTCTTGACACCGCACATCATGCGCGATGGCGGCGATGCCGAGCGTGTCTCGACCTACAAGCGCGAAGAATTTCGCAATCGCTCACTCACTCCGAATGAGCTTGCGCGCACTCACAGCGCCGAAAGCGATCAACGCTACGAAAACCAATACTGGCACGAAGGCAATCCGATCGTCGGGCGGTTAAAAAATCTCGAATCACGCTATCCCGTTGAAGACATCCGCAGCATTGAGGAACAAAAACAAGCCGCCGCAGAGGCCAAAGCCAAAGATACGGCCGACACCGAAGTGAGTGATCGATCTCTTTTCACGGTCGTGGTGGGGGTGTATCCGACGGAAGCACG
>CAYRID010000047.1:0-19079 GCA_964424225.1 uncultured Geobacter sp. | reverse complement strand
GCAAGACAAAATCTTTCTTGCTCGACACGTTGATGTGTGGGGAGAGGAATCCGACCGTGTTCTCGAAATGGCCTACCTCAACAGCTATTACCAAACGGGCTTGAAAAATCTGCTTGATGTCGCCGTACTCGAACACGCCGAAGTACACCGCGAACTTGAGCCCGCCAAGAACTTTCGCAAGATCGACGAAATCCCCTTCGACTTCAGTCGCCGCCGCATGTCGGTCGTTGTCGCTGAATATGACGAGCATCATTTGCTCATCACCAAGGGCGCTGTCGAAGAAATTTTATCCGTCTGCACTCAAGTCCATCATGGCGAATCGCTCGAACCACTGACTCCCGAACTCTTGGCGCGCATTCGCACTCTCACCGCGAATCTCAATGCAGAGGGCCTGCGCGTCGTCGCAGTCGCTGCACGCGAATTGCCACCGACGCAAGAAATCTATGGCCTCGCCGATGAATGCGAGCTGGCCCTGGTGGGATATGTGGCCTTCCTTGATCCACCCAAAGAATCGACCGCACCCGCACTCAAGGCGCTCGCCGAGCACGGCGTCTCGGTCAAAGTGCTTACCGGCGACAACGAACTCGTAACAGCCAAAATTTGTCGCGAAGTAGGACTTACACAAATTGGTGTTTTGCTCGGCGGCGACATCGAATGCATGGACGATGCAGTCCTCACGGAATCTCTGGAAGATCACAACATTTTCGCCAAGCTCACACCCGCACACAAAGAGCGAATCGTGCGGCTGCTGAAAAAGAACGGCCATGTGGTGGGGTTTCTTGGCGACGGCATCAACGATGCCCCGGCACTGCGCGCTGCCGATATCGGGATCTCCGTCGACACCGCAGTGGATATTGCCAAAGAAGCAGCCGACATCATCTTGCTCGAAAAAAGTTTGATGGTTTTGGACGAAGGCGTTTTGGAAGGCCGACGCACTTTCACCAACATGCTCAAATACATCAAAATGACCGCGAGCTCGAACTTCGGGAATGTGCTCTCAGTGCTCGTCGCTTCAGCCTTTATTCCGTTTCTGCCAATGCTGCCGATGCACCTCTTGGTGCAGAATTTGCTCTACGACATCTCACAGATCGCGATTCCGTTCGATCATGTAGATGACGCTTTGCTGCGCGAGCCACAACATTGGCGGCCAAGCGAAATCAGCCGTTTCATGCTGTTTTTCGGCCCGATTAGCTCAGTCTTCGACATCACGACCTTCGCGGCGATGTGGTTCGTGTTCGGTGCAAAAACACCAGAACGACAAACCCTTTTTCAATCCGGTTGGTTCGTCGTCGGTCTTCTCACCCAAACTTTAATCGTGCACATGATCCGCACGCCAAAGATTCCGTTTCTTCAAAGTCGCGCAGCCACACCACTCTTGGCGATGACTGCAGCCATCATGGCCATCGGCATTTTTCTGCCGATGGGACCACTGGCACACTCCTTCAAACTGCAAGCATTACCGCCGCTATATTTCGTATTCTTACCGCTGATCTTACTCGCCTACATGGGGCTAACGCAGGTAGTAAAAGGTATCTACTATCGCCGTTGGGGCTGGCAGTAAAAGTAAGGTGAGCGGCAAAAAAATTGCGTACACCCAAAGCGCTAAATAGACTAGTCTGGCTCTTATCCAGAATCAGCCAGCACCTGCAAGTGCGAGCAAATCAGAGAGTCAATTTGCGCGAATCGACACTAAAAAGCGACGGATCTCTCGTTGTTTTTGCGGTGTATTCAATTCACTATTTTGTGACGGAGGTTTTCATGGCTCACGAAACTCAAAAATCGATGCGGGCATGCGTTGGTTACGCGCTTGCTTGGCTGTTTTGTTCTCTCTCGGAATCATCCTGATCGGCACTCGCGCTGAGGCGACCGGCTACACCGTCGATCCGAGCAATCGCGTGAACTTCAAACTTCGCGTCGTCGCACAAGTGCCCGCCGTCGAAAATCCGGCCAACGTCTTCACATACAACGTCATCCAACTCAAATTCACCAACAAAGAAATGCTGAAGACTCTCTCTCGCCTATATCCCGGCGCCGCATTGCCGGGCACGCGCTTGGTGATGACCGATCAAGGATACGCGTTCGCGCTGATTTCCCCGAACGGTTCGGCTCAGGTGATTAGCACCGCGCACCTCAACGCCATCACCACGAATGGGGTTCACAGCGAAGTCGACAATTCGATCAAGGGCACCTTCCACCAGCGCGAAGCTGGAGCCGCCACGCTCATGATGAACCTCGATGCAAACAATCTCTTCAATCTCCAAGGTGGGTTCGTTACACAAATTAACGTACCTCCGTCGAGAGAAACCACACTCTTGAAGCTAGGCGGAAATGGAAAGTTAAATGGCTACACCACGCAGTGGAGCGGCACGATCTCGTCGCAGTTTCGGGTCGTGCTCATTTAGCTCTCTTTCAAAAACAAACCGGAACTTTCAAAAGCACGTTCTCGAACCGCAAACTCAAGGAATAGAAAAATGAAAAACTCCTACCGACAGTTCGTTCTTGGCCTTGGGACTCTTGTTGCGCTTCTCATCGTCGGCACCTCGGCGCAGGCAGCGAACAGTACCCGATTCGCGCTGACGGCAACGCTGCAAGGCTCCACCGTCGAAAATCCCACTGGTGTTTTTACGACCAAAACCACAAAAGTAAAAATTACGAATAAGGAGATGCTGAAGGTACTCGGAATTGTGTACCCCGCTGCACTCACGCAGGGTGCAGTGCTTACAGCCAACCCCTCGTCTCAGTTCCTCATCCTCAACACGCAAGGCGTTTTGTTGCAAACTGTGGACAGCAGCGTTTTAAGTCTGGCGGGGCTGCCGCCCGTGCGACAAGGGATCGACAATCAAAATACCGGAAAATTCACGCTGAAGAACGTCTGGCAGACCTACCAGCTCACTCTCAATGCGGATGCAAATCATGCGTTTCAACTGAACGGTGCTGCACACGGCAATGCCTCTTACGTCGAGGGCGTCCCCACCAAAATCGTTGCGCAAGCATTCTGGGCGGGAAGCGGAAAACTCGAAGGGCTTAACAGTTACGTCGAGGGAACTGTCCACTTCAGCTTCTAGCGCGACTCGCATCACCTGCGAAACAATCTCTGCGCAACATGCCTGTGGTTGCGCAGAGACTGCACAAAAACGAATAGACCCACTATTTTTTCTTCCTTAAAATGGCGACGCGCTCACAAGCCGGGGGACTTGTAGTGCGCGCACCAAAAGCGCACTGGTGCCATATCAACAAACAAAACAACACCCATTGAATTTCAAGCCTTCCACAAGCACTACGAGAAGGAGTTGCTGCCATGTTTACTTACACTCAATTGTTACGGAGCGCGCTGGCCTGCCTGGCCATCACGCTTTTTACACTTTCCTTTGTCGATGCGGCGCACGCCAATCTCGTCAAATTTGCATTGACCGCCGTCGTGCAGCAGCCAACTGTAGAAATTCGGCCGGGTGTGTCCGAAGCAAAACTCACGCGCGTTCGAATTACGAACAAAGAACTTCTCAAAAACTATCTCGTTCTGGCCTACCCCTCCGCTGCGACACCGGGTGCCCGCTTGGGCAAGACGGGAAGCGAATTTCAAATTTTGAATTCGGCGGGCGCCGTGCTCGACACAGTAGACACCTCCGTGCTGAAACTTGAAATGGGCGGCACGCCCGTGAAAGACGGCATTCACAATACGTCGACTGGCATTTTTCGAGGTGCAATGTTTCGCACGGGCGCCGCAGAACTCCAGGCCGACGGCGCGAACCTCTTTGCAATCGAGGGAACACTCAAGGGCAAATATTTTGTGCGCGGCCCCGACCAAATCTTTGCATTTCAGTTGAATATGTTCGGCGATGGCAACCTGGGCGGGTTAAACAGTTTTGTGTTTGGCACCGTGAAGTGGATTGCTACCGCCAACTAAACCTTCTCGCACTGCTCGCTATACACTTTTGGAATCGTCCCGGGAGAACTGCATGAGCAAAAACAAAATCTTCTTCGCCCTCGGAATTCTTGCCGCCACCGTGGTTTTCGCCGTGGCACAACCCGCGCAGGCACAGTCTGTACCAGCAAGTTCCAGAGTACAGATCACACTCACTGCAACGACACAATTGCCGCCCATCGTCATCAACACCGATGAAACCGAATACGAAACCCAGGTATTCAAAATCACCAATAAAGATGTGTTGCTACTTCTCGCCATGCACTACCCGGAAGCATTGTTTCGCGGCGTTCTACTCACGCTTGCCAACTCGGGCGAATTCGAGATTCGCAACTCCGATGGATTATTGCTTACCGCGATTAGCCTCGGCCATTTGCAACTTGCCGCTGTCGGCACGCCGGTCAATCATCTCATTACCAACGAGAGAACCGGTGTCGACGCCTACAAGCAAACTTTTACGCGCTACCGATTCTGGCTCAATCTCGCCACTGCGTATGCGTTTGACCTGCACGTCATGCGGTCGGGTCATCGGACCCGCAATCCTGATCTGGCATTCTGGGCCTACCAATATCAGCTTGGCGGCGCAGCCATTTGGATGGGACGCAACGCGTTCATCGAGGGCCGTATCGTAACCGTCGGCCGCAGCATTCCCGAGTAGGCATGAGTGCAACCTCAGTCTTGAAAAAGCAAATCTCTCTTTGTGAGCGTGGGAATCCTTAAAAAGCCCTTGTGGCACCATTGCATCCCCGAGAACTGTGCAGCACAATGCTGTACGCCATGCGTAAACAACCTCAAAAAACTCGTGTCACGTTCCGCGTGGATTTGGAGATCGCGCAAGCCCTGCGCGAACAGCCGAATCAGACGCGTTTCGTCGAAGAAGCGATTCGCGAGGCGCTTGGCCAAACTTGTCCGACTTGTCATGGATCGGGTTGGCGGCCGGCCGGGCATTTGAGCATTTCCGATTTCAAGGAATCGTCGCTGCCGCCGCTCAACCGGGCGACGGCGCGTCAACTCCGCGAAATCGTGCGCCTTGGCAAAGAGCTCTTGGCCACCGAGTTGAATCTGCGCGTCGAGGAAATCGATACCGGTCACGAGCTTCGCTATCGGCTATCGCGCGAGGACGAAGTTTTGCTGACAGGCTGGCTGCATCGCACACAACCCAAAGCCAAACAATCGAATTAACCGCTCCAACATCAAACGGGGCAACACAAAAAGGAGACATAGCAAGATGGCTACAATGATTACCGAGGAATGCATCAACTGCGGCGTTTGTGAACCAGAATGCCCCAACGAAGCGATTAGCGAAGGCGAAGAAACCTTCTTGATTGACCCTGCACTCTGCACCGAATGCGTCGGCTTCTACGGCGAAGAACAATGCGCTGCCGTTTGCCCCGTCGAGTGCTGCGTGACGGATCCCAACAACATCGAAGACGAAGCCGCACTCTTTGACCGTGCCGTGCAGCTGCATCCCGACGAAGATCTTACGCTGGGGCCAGACACTTCACGCTTCCAAGCCAAGTAAACACTTCAATGCGTATAAAGGCTCCGTGCCGCAACCGCGGTACGGAGCCTTTGCTTTCTGCGCGAATCATTTTCGACAAAAATATTCTTGAAACAAATATGCGTCGTGTCTTCATTACTCCGACGCTAGCGCCGCGCTTCGTTCCATTGCGAGCAGCTCACGGCAACCATCAATGAGCGGACGCGGTTTCCAACCAAGCTCGCGACACGCAAGATCGATGTTGTAAGCACGACGCATCGGAATTGGGATTGGCAATAAAATGCTTGGAGCCTTTCCGCCAGCCGCACGCCAAACGTCCAGAAAATCCCAAAGCGACACCTCGCCCGGCGGCCCCGCAATGTTGTAAGCCTTTCCAATCGAAATCGGCTGTTCAAGTGCAAGGCACATTGCCTCCGCAACGTCTCCGCCGTAAACGAACGGTAAATAGGTAAATGCAGGATATACACTAATTAGAGGCGCCGACAGCAAGCGCTTGAACCACACCAAAAAACTCGTCTGATCAAAAGCCCCATACACCGTATGCGGTCGGATCGCTGTGTGCTGGATGTCGTATTTTGCTGCGAGTTGCCAGCTGGCCTGCTCAGCGCAGGCTTTCGAGAGCGCATAGATATTGAACGGATTCCACGGATCATCGATCGAACGGAGCGGATCCGTTTCAGAATAGAAATGGCTTGCCTTCGGGCGATACACAACTGCGCTGGATGTCGTTACCACACGCCCGACGCCGGCCGCAGCAACGGCTTGCAACACATTGCGCGTTCCTTGCACATTCGCATCAATCAACGCTTGCCGGTTGCTCTTGCCTCCAACGAGTGAAACCGAAGCCGCATTCGAAATGACAGCGTCGGCGCCCTTGAACCCAAGCGTAAGTTCTTCTGTATTTGCGAGATCCGCCTTACGAAGCTCAACGCCCATTTGCGCCAAGCTCGGCACGCGTGCGGGGTTGCGCACCACGCCAATCACATGCGCGCCGCGCTGCAAAAGCACACGCACGATATAACGACCGATAAATCCCGTCGCGCCAGTCACGGCAATCTTCGACTTGCTCAGATTCATTTCCATCGCCATCACCCCATTGCCATTTCAAAAGCCGCCTTCCAAACCGAACCTTTTTCTTTTTTCGTCACTTTGAAACGCCAGCGTACAATTTTTGTGCGACTAGCCGATAGAAAAGTCGGGAGAAAGTAGCGATTCGATCTTCTACAGCACGAAAACTTTTTGATACACGAAAGCAAACCTGCAAACTCGAAAGCGAGGAAGTCGTCGAGTATGAGCGATACAACGAGTCAAACGAAACCATCCGGCGTCGTAGCGAGCCTTGTCCAGGCCAACGCACATCCTATGCCGACGCCAGGCACCGTCTTGCAAGGGCGCTTTCGTTATCGACTAGGCGAGCGCCTGGGCAAGGGAGGGTTTGGCTCAGTCTTTCGCTCAGTGTGTCTCGACACTCACTCCGGTGCATCCGACACGCCGCCCGAAGAAGTTGCAATCAAAATTCTCGCCAGCGGCTCACCTGATCATGCACAAAACACACTAAAGCGAGAACTCTCTGCGCTGCTTTCCATTGAGCACAAAAACATTCCCAAAGTTTACGACTGGCACCTCGAAGGTGATTTGCAGTTCGTAGTCATGCAGTACTTTCCGTCGGGAAGCCTCGCTGATGTATTTCCATTGGTGGGCTCTCTCAATGAAGCGCAAACTTGGCGCCTACTCACCGATTTGCTCGAAGCACTCTGCGCTGCACATCACGCATCGGTCTTGCATCTCGACGTCAAACCTTCAAATGTTTTGCTTGACGGGAATGGCGGTTATGTCTTGACCGATTTTGGTGTATCCCAAGGCTCACGTGTCTCACAGGGTCTGATGTCGCAAGGCCGACTCGCTTACGGACTCGGCACGCATGGCTATCGCGCCCCCGAACAACATAATGCCGAAGTTGAATCCTTCGACATGCGCACAGATCTCTGGGGCGTCGGCGCTACCGCCTGGGCAATGTACACAGGCATTGATCTAAACAAACGCAGAGATGTGTTGAGAAAACGTGAGGAGGGCAATGTTTTCGGGCTAAAACCTCTTTCCGAAGTGCGTCTTTCGTGCCCGCCTCCGCTCGAAGAAATTATCATGAGCATGCTCTTCCTCAACCCCGCACTGCGTCCTGGAGGCGCCGCCGAAGTCCTCACGCGAATTCGCGCCATCGTCAGCGGCTTTGGGCTCGATTCCGAGGTCATTTCCTCTTCACGGCGTATCAATCTCAAAGATCTCGGCACCCTCACCGACGCGCTCGTCGATCCGCTTTGGATCGCCATTTGTCGCACGCAAGGCTTTGAGAGTTTTATTGCGCGCTTCGAGGCAGGCGAAATCATCTCTCAAGCCGGAGTGCAAGCTCATCACACTTATGTGTTGCTTCGTGGAAGTGTTGCCATCGAAAAAAATGGCGAGGTCATCGACACCGAAAATCGCGAAGGCACTTTTCTTGGAGAAATTTCGACCCTCACAGGCTCTCCGCAACAAGTCACACTACGCGCAACGGAGGATCTCTGGGTCTGCGTGTTCAACGAATCCGAACTCGAACGCTTCATCACACATCACCCGGCCGTTGCAATTCGCCTCTTGCGTAGCATGGCCAAGCGGATCGCAGCCGGACCACCGCGTCAACGCAGCAAATAGCGAAGCGCCAGCGTTCGCATCGCGAATACATATCGTTGAATTCGTAGATTATTGAACGCGAAAACGCTTCTGCAAACTCATGCGCAACACATTAAAGCGTGATACAAGATTGCGCATCAGTTCTTCCGTAGAGGTTGCTGCGTCTTGATTCGCGTCTGCCTGCTCGCGGACTGCCTCAAAAAAGACTGCCATCTTGCGGCACTCATCAAGCTGCTCACCAAGCGAGAGCTTAAGCGCATGAATCATCGAACGTACTTCCACTACACTTTCCGCAATTTGCTCGGCGCTTTCACTTTGCTGCTTGGCGGTTTCCTCAACTTGATGTGCAATCGCATCGACATCGACAGCACTATTCAGGACAACCACACCGCCCTGTTCTTGCTCGTGGGTAACAAAACTAATTTGTGTTACACCATCACGCACACCACTAATCAAATCCACCACTTCATGCGAAGTGCGCGCATGCGCTTGCACAAGCGTCGCAATTTGGCGAACGCGATCGCCGCTCACGCGCGCTGACTGCGTAATTTCTTCGAGCGACGCACCGGCCTGCGCAGCGAGCACCACTCCTTCTTGTACATTTTTCGCGCCTGCGCGAATCACGCCCGCTGCCTTGTCGCTCTCAGCTTGTAGCGCTTTGATCACGGCACTGATTTCTTTGGTGCTCGCCGTAACACGCTCCGCCAAATCGCGAATTTCGTCGGCCACCACAGCAAATCCGCGCCCATATTCACCAGCTTGAGCGGCAATAATCGCCGCATTGAGTGCAAGCAAACCTGTCTCGTCAGCCACGTCGTCGATCACGTCCACCACCGAACCAATTGAACCCACGCGCACAACCAAATTCGATACTACGTTCTCGGCGGCTTGCGTCGCTTGCGAAATCGTTTCCATGCCTCGAATCGTCTCTTGCACGCGCTCATAACCTTGCTCTGCCGCAGTAAGCATTCGATTCGACAAAGCTTCCGTCTCACCAGCATTTGACTCTACATCACGAACTTGTGTCGCCATGGCATCAATACGCAGCACAGCGGCTTCGATTGAAGCAGAAAGTTGAGCTGTACTTTCCACAACGCGGTGGTAAGCCTGATTCATCTGTTCGATAGATAGCGATGTCTGCTCTGCTTTGACAGAAAGGTCTTCGGCCGAAGTAGTCAACCCTACACCAACAGATTTCAGCTGCGACACGGCAGACGCCGAACGCTCGACATTTTCGGCAAGCCCAAGAGCCGTCTCGTCGAGACGCTCAACGCGATCCGTCAGCAGATCAACGGATTCATGCACTTGCTTTACGCCATCACTTTGCGCGCGCGAACCCGACGCAATCTGGCTCGTCGCACTCACCGCTTCCGACGTCGCTTGATTCACTTCTTCGGAAACTAACAAAATGGCATTCACCGTTTCGTGTAGAGAGATTCTCATTGCGTCCATCGCGCGAGCCAGTTCGCCAATCTCATTTTCCGACTCAAGAAGGGCGCTCTGTGTAAGATTTCCGTCGGAAATTTGATGTATGCTATTGCGCAAAAAGGTGAGCGCTCTCGAAAGATCCTGCGACACGAACGACGCGAGTAGCACGGCGACGCAAACCACCGCAGCCACGATCGCAAGCAAAAAAATCGGTGAACGCATTTGCGCAAGACCCGTAGCGTTCGGCGGACTCAACACCACGAGAATCTGCTCCGTACCCGGCAGTCGCCCCCAAAGAAATGCATTGGGCGAGCCAAACCAAAGACTATTGCGCTTCTCGTCCACTTTTTCGTCGGTGGCTTTTGCTTCTACACTGCGAAGCGACTCAAATTCTTCTTTGAGAAGTAAGCCAGCATCCCCATCGAGTACCGTCGTCGCCTGCGCATCGAGCACAAGCAGCCGATAGCCAAGCGGCTCATACGCTGCACGCATCGTCGCCAGCGTCGTCTTCAGTGGAGCGCCACCGCGCAGTGCATCGACTGCACTTTGCAAAATCGACCGCTCGCTACGAATTGCAGTCTCTTCGAGCGCCGACTCACCTCGCCCTTGCGCAAGCAAGAGAGCAAAAAACGTCGTCGCAAACGCAATACTTGCCAACACTACGAAGAGTTGCTTTGGAAGCGATACGGGCCTCACCAGGCGCTGACGGATCTCAGGATCCGTAATTTTCTGCGCTAAATGATTGCGCAGCGGCTCAAGAATACTTTTGAGCACAACGAATACAAAGCATTGTGTAATCGACCCTGCACAAAGCGCGCCGACAAACATCAGCCAAGCGCTAAACATTGCGATCGATTCAAAAAACAAAGCCATGCCGGGCCCGATAAGCAGCGCACCGACGAAAAAACAAGCGACGTTGTACAAAAACAGTTTGCGCGGAAGATCGACGGTGCCGGCAAAGGCCTCGTGGATCATTTCGTCCGAGACGGCGCTGCCATTCGTTTCGCAATGTTCGAGATATTGCAACATGCTGCGCAGCCAACGCCGTTGCAGTAGCGCCGAAACGATTCCAAGCGGAATCGTGTACGCAGCACAAACCACGAGCAAAAACCGCAACTGCTGTTCCGTAAATTGAAATACCGGCAACAAGTACAGAACGACGAGCACACCGCCCGCAACGCTTCCTCCCGAAGTGGCGAAGTTAAGCTTCGCGTTGAGCGCACTGGCTTTGAGTGACGACTTGCCCACGAAAGACCCTCAGCGATGTCGTACTTGCGCAGCTTTAATCGGCAATCCCGCGGTAAAAATTGGGCGAAACTTGTAAAGTCGGAGCCAAGCTCGACTGTTTTTCGAAAGACAAAAGACAAAAAGGCAAAGGCCCGCAGCACCCCGAAAAGGGGGAAAAGCGTTTTCTTCGCCTTCTCAAAAAATTTCTCTACAAATCTTTGTTCTTTTCGGGCTATTCTGGGAGCGAATTTCGACGGATTGCGGTTTTATTGCAGGACATTCCAGCAATCGCCTCCCCCCAGGCGCCGTCACAACGCTTACGTGCTCCCAATACTTTGCACGGAAAGCTTTGAAAAGGGGGTTCCGTACAATGGCAATGAACCAAGTAATCGACGAGCAACCGACAGTGTATTTCTATGACAGCGGCGCACCGTACGCCGAAGGCTTCGTAAACGACAATCTTCGCGCTGGTCTTTGGACCTTTTGGTGGGCGAATGGCCAAAAGCTTGGGGAAGGTTTGTTCGAGGACGATCGCCCGGAAGGAATGTGGACCTACTGGCACAAAGACGGCGAAAAGGGCGCACAAGGCCACTACAAAAACGGCCTACGCGAAGGTCGCTGGACTGTCTGGCACGAAAACGGTGAAAAAGGTGAAGAAGGCGAATATCTGAAAGATCGCAAGCACGGTCGCTGGACATACTGGAATCGCAGCGGCCAACTTTGGCAAACCATCGACTACGCCAACGGCAAAGAATTGCAACGAACGCGCGCAATCTGATTCCCTCGCGATGGGTAAAATCAAACGGCTGCTTCTTGATCGAAGCAGCCGTTTGATTTTTCGTCCGACGCGCTTGACGGCGCGCAATTGCCGCCAAGGCTATAAACTGTTGAGTCGATAATCGCCCGAAATCCAACATCCAGCACAAGCTACAAAAACTCCGATAAAGGACCTTGCTAAACGATGGGGAAAATTTCCAAAGCAACCACGCGCTTTGGCGCTCCACCCGATGCGATCATTTTCGACGACGGAGAACTCGACCTTTTCGAAGAGTTGCTCGACGAGCTCAATCTGGAGTACACGCGCTGGCACGGACACGAAGCCAAAGGTTTCTTGCCCATGCCTATGAAAGTTTTGATCGCAACCTGCGAACGCTTCCTGGAACTGCCTGCACTCTGCGAAAAAACTCCCTTTGCGCGCCCGACACATATTGCTGTAGTTCCGCCGGATGCGCCGTACGACCTCCAGCTCCTACAAGAAATCGGTACAAACTACGTCATTCACCTGCCAATCCATCGGTCGGTATTACGCCTTTTGTTGTTGCACTTGTTGTACCGCGGCCCCGAAAAGCGAAGTGCAAAACGCACTGTGATCGGACTTGGCGTGCACTATCAAGCCGGGCCGCGCCAGCGCAAAGCGCTTTTAGCCGATTTGTCGCTTGAGGGCTGTCGCCTAATCTCGCACTACGGAGTGCGTACAAATATCGCTGTCTCAATCGAAATCGAACACACCGCTCTGCACCGCGACACGCCGCTCATCTTGCCAGGGAAAATCCTACGCGCTGATCCCGCACCAACATCCGCGCAGGACAAAGGCGAGGTTCTACTCGCAATTCAATTCGATCTTCCGTCGGATGCTGAGCGCAAATCTCTCGAAACCTTGCTGCAACATTACGCCATCACGCCCGCAATCTGGGATCCGAATCCCGAAGAATATCAACACGAAAAAGTGTCGCATCCGTGGGGAGTGATGCCTCCGCCGGCGAAACTCAGCCTGGACGACGACGCGGAAAGCGAACACCCCTTGAACGAACGACGCCACGACAAACGCGCCGCCTTCGACAACAAAGTGACTGCGCTCACCAAGGAAGCGAGCCGCATCTTGATGGCGCGTGATCTTTCATCGCGTGGGATGCGCTTGCAGCCGCATCCCACGATTGCGCAGGGTGACAAGTTGCAACTCGCGCTGCATGGAAGTTCGCTCGATCAGCCTTTGATTGTCAGTGCCGAGGTCGTTCGCAATGATGGGCCAAACGGTTTGGCAGTTATTTTCACCGATCTTGCACCGGACACCGTCGAAAAACTCGAACTTCTCGTACACGACTTGCCATCGATCGAATCTGTCGAAGCCGAATCTCTCGTCGATACGATGTTTGCAGAAATGATTGATTAACCCGTCATGTTCTGGGATCGCCTGAAAACCCAAGCCGAGCTTTTCAAACTCATCCGCAACACAATCCGTCACAAGCCGGACGACACTGACACTTTCGCGGATCTTTTGGAAAAACGTACAGAGCAGTATGCGACCAATGTATTTCTTTATTTTGAGCAACACCAATTTACGTATATCGAGTTCAATGCACGAGCAAATCGTGTCGCGCATTGGGCGGTGCAAACAGGTCTGCGCCAGGGCGACTGCGTAGCGTTACTCATGGAAAATCGGCCCGAGTATCTCTGGACTTGGGCAGGGCTTGCGAAACTGGGTGTAGTCACCGCCTTAATCAACACCCATCTCACCGGTGAAACATTGGCACATGCCCTCGAAGTCTGTGCCGCCAAACATTGGATCGTCGGAGCTGAATGTCTCGAACAACTTGCGAGCGCGCTGGAGGTTGCGCCGCAATGCATGCCTAGCAGCGCATCCGAAATTTCATCGGGAGCGATCGCCGAGGACGCGCCCGATGCGCAGAGGCTTCTCAAAGCGAAACTCTGGATCATGCCTGACGGCGCCACGCCACCAACGCACTTCACTCCATTCGCCAAGGCACAAAACTTCCATAAGGTTCTCGAAGGAATGGCCACGAAAAATCCGTCTGCACAGCTGCGGAACAATCTCCGCAAAGGCGACGATCTCTTCTATATCTTCACTTCGGGCACGACGGGGATGCCCAAGCCTTCGCACTTCAGTCAAATGCGCTTTCTCTCGCAGGGCGATGCGATGAAGGCGATTACGCACTATACACCAAAAGATGTCATTTACTGCGCATTGCCTTTGTATCACGGTGCCGGCGGCGCTCTGGTTCCATCGCTTGCTCTCCAGTGTGGCTGCGCGATCGCGCTGCGTCGAAAATTCAGCGCTCGCGAATTTTGGAACGATTGCCGACGCTACAACGTGACAGGATTTCAATACATTGGTGAATTCTGCCACTATCTCTTGCATCAGCCGCCACGCACCGACGATCGCAACCACCACGTGCGCATCATGCTTGGCGCAGGGCTTGGACCGGAGATCTGGCGTGAGTTTCAAGAACGCTTTGGCATCGCACGCATCATCGAATCCTACGGCTCGACCGAAGCCAATACTTCTGTGATCAATCTCGACGGAAAAATCGGCTCAATCGGTCGCATTCCGTTCAAAGCGCTGCACAATGGGCGCCTCATTCGATACGACTTTGCATCGAGCACAAATCCACGCAATGCCAATGGCTTCTGCATCGAATGCGCGGCAGGCGAAATTGGCGAATTCATTGGTCGAATTCCGACGAACTCACGCGTAGGTGCGGGGCGCTTCGAAGGCTACACCTCAAGAGAGGAAACAGAAAAGAAAATTCTACGTAACGTATTCAAGACTGGCGATGCCTGGTTTCGAAGCGGCGATCTTCTACGCCGCGACGCCGACGGATTTCTCTACTTCATTGATCGAATTGGCGACACATTTCGGTGGAAGAGCGAAAACGTCTCCACTCAACAAGTAGCAGAAATTTTGAGCCCTTTCGCCGGTGTCGCGATTGCCAATGTCTATGGCGTTGCTATCCCAGGTCATGATGGACGAGCGGGCATGGCCGCACTGACTTTGCAAAGCCATATCGATCCGCACACTTTCGACGGAAAATCCTTCTACGCCCATTGCTCCACAAAACTTCCGCATTATGCAATTCCAGTTTTCGTGCGCTTGCAAAACGAAGCCTCGCTAACCGGCACCTTCAAACTGCGCAAAGTCGAATTGCAAAACGAAGGCTTCGATCTAACGCGTGTGAAAGATCCTCTCTACGTGCGCGATGATCGTCTGCAAGCGTTTGTTCCTTTAACACCGGATCGTGTCGAACATCTTATTCAAGAGCGCTTCTAGTTTGCAATCAAAAATTTCTCTCGCAAATCATGCTTTGCGAGGCCAGCGCGGTGCACGCTTTTCAAGAAAAGCGCGCACACCTTCGTGCATTTCGGGTGAGCGCACCGACGAAAGAAAGGTTGCCAAGTCGAAAGCCGGAAGCTGCGCATTGACATCGCGCTTCAAGGCCGCGCGCGCCTCGGGTCCCATCAAACGCACTTGCTCAACGACCCACGCCACATGACTTTCGAGTTCTTGCGCCGGCACTACCTTCGCGACAAGCCCGATTCGCTCCGCTTCCGTGGCGTCAATTTTCGCTGCCGTAAACATCAAGTACTTCGCCCGCGCCATGCCGACCTGCTGCGGCAAGCGTGCAGAAAGAAGTGTATCGGCGATGCCGCGCAATAACTCCGGCACGCGAAATGTTGCACGCTCCGATGCAACACTGATGTCACTGCAAAGCGCAAGGTCTACGCCGCCCGCCTGACACAAACCATTGATCATCGAAATCACAATCTTTGAACAACGCTCCAGATGGCGATGCGGCAACCAATCGAGCGGATCCGGCTCGCGTTCGAAATCATTCGTCTCCGGCTCCCCCCCCATATCACCGCCGGAACAAAACACTTCTCCCACACCCGTAATCACGAGCGCATCAATTTCAGCGTCCATATCTGCAAGCACTGCAGCCCGTTTGATGCCGCGGTACATCTCCATCGTAAGCGCATTTTTTCGCTCGACGCGATCGAGCACCACGCGCAACACACCCGCTTGCTTAGTGCCCCGCAAAAATTTCGAACCCAGATCAATGGATTCACTCGATTTCGCTTGCAGCATATCGCTCATCTTCTCCCCTCACCTTTTTTGTCTTCTTCATTTCTTTCGCATCTTGCGGCTTGACTGTACAAGGTCGCAACACTTAGTTCGTCACGAAGGCAACGCCGTCCGCAACGCGGAACGCTCTCGCACGGCGCTCTCTTGCGCGACGCACATTTTGATTTTTCCTTTGCGACGGTACAATGCAAAAGCGTTTTGCACCGTAAGCAAAATCAAACCAAAAAAATTGAGGAAGCGCCTTGTGTACAAGTGCGTGCGCAGCGCGACATAAAATAACGATGAGCCGCCACGATCCCTCCACGAAAATTCTTGCCGCAACCGACAAACTTTGTGACGCCGTCGATGCTCTGCACTTTGGCGCTCCCGTCGCAAACATCTACAACCCCCTGCGCTACGCCGTACGACCGCATCGTCGCTACATCGAAAAATTCGCCAACTCAAAGAAAAAAGTTTTAGTGCTCGGCATGAATCCAGGACCTTATGGAATGGCACAGACCGGTGTCCCATTCGGCGAAGTTGCAGCGGTGCGCGATTGGCTCGGCATTAACGAGCCTGTCGAAAAGCCCAAGCACGAAAATCCCAAGAAGCCCGTCACGGGCTTTGCTTGCCCCCGCAGCGAAGTCAGTGGCCGACGGCTATGGGGTGCCATCGCAGAGCACTGGAACACACCAAAGTGTTTTTTTCGTGAACACTTCATCGCGAATTATTGTCCTCTCCTCTTTCTTGAAGCAAGCGGGCGCAATGTCACGCCCGACAAACTTCGCGCGAGCGAACGCAACTCTTTGCACGAAGTCTGCGATGACTTTTTGCGCATACTCGTGGATGCACTCGAACCCAAGTGGATTATCGGCGTCGGTGGTTTTGCCGAATCCCGTGCGCAGGAAGCTCTTCCCCATTATTCGGGAAAAATTGGACGCATCTTGCATCCAAGCCCCGCCAATCCACGCGCCAATCGCGATTGGATCGGAATCGTCAAACAAGAACTTCATGAACTCGGTGTTTGCGAGAAATCCGAACGCAGTCCCAACGCCGCATCGATTTCTTGCGCGGAACGCGCAAAGCAAAACGCAGGACCGCGAGCCGACTCTTCCAAAATTGCACTCGTCGATAAATGCAAACATTGAAAGTCGCTTGAAGTCTCTGGCCAAACTCGTTCGTCTTCAAAATTTTTTTCATGTTTCTTCGCTTCCGTCGGTGGACTAAGCGAGAAGTAAAACGCACTGGTTTCCCCTTGTAAGAAGTCGATCGTTTCCTTTGTACGCAGAACTTGGCGCAACAATCCGGTTGCGATCGTGCCCGTCGTAAATCGTGCATTCCACTCGACCACAGAACGCAATTTTGTTTCACCGCTTTCAGCATCACGATAAGAAAAAGCATCCATCCCACACGGACCCGTGTATCCAAGCTCAAAAACCTCGCGAGCGATCCGCATCGCTTTCGCGATCAATTCATCATCAAAGACGCTACCGCTACGAATCTCCTGTTCGTACGTCACGACACCGCGATGCCCACGATACAAACCCGCTGGAGTAAGATCCTGACACAAAACTGCGAGAATCTCGATTTCACCTAGCTCAGAGATATGCAACTGCACCGAAAAATCTTGTATGCGTGAAAACCATGGCTCAAGAATCGCACCGCCACGCAAAGCAAAACGCTCCAAGGCAACTTCCGGCGAAGCAAGTGCAATTTTGCCATCAAGGCCCCGCACCCGACCGCGGCCGCTGCTGCCAAAGCGCGGCTTCAGCGTGAAATCTGCACGCGCCCATTGGGGCCAATTTGCAACGATACTCTCAATTTCACACACAGCCTGCCTGCCCTCGCGCAAAATTTCTGGCTCGAAGATATGAATCCAACTTTGCAATTCGTGGGAATCCAGTTCGTGCTTGCGTGCCATTCGTTGGGCAAACGCTTTATCGTGTATGGTGACTACGGTTTGCCAGGGTGGCGCAGCGAGTCGAAGCTTGCGCTGTGCGCAGTAGGTTTCTACTTCTTGCGTCGAAAGCCACGGAACGACACGCCCAGAATCTTCAAGCCAAGCGAAAGCCTTCGTCGGTGGCACCACCTCCGACGCAGCGGCCGTGTCCACAACTTTATCGCAAAGCGCAGCCGGCCAGACTTTCGTTTCATGCGGGCAAGGATCGTTGAGCACGCGGCCATCGCGACCAAAGAGAAGTCGCCAGAGTGAAACGACACGTTCGATTTCAGGCCGGAAACGCATCTCCTGCCATGATTCGCCTTCCTCGGCGCCAAGATTGGGAAATAGAAGCGCACCGCTGCACTGCGACGAATAAGTTTGTTCGTACGCACGTGCGGTGCGCACATGCTCAATCATGGCCTCGCTAAGACCCGCTTTACGCCGCCCATCAAAGTCAAAGCCACGCCCCTTGGCCCGACTCGCCGAAAACGGAAACGGCACATTCTTCGAATACGCTTCGACGTCGCTTTCTTGTGTAGGCTTCATGCGATTGAGCCATGTGTAGGCAAGGCGTACATGATTGATCTCATCGTCATGAATCGTTTGGCAAGCAGCTGCACTCGCTTCGTCGCCTGCGCGCAAAAAGGCATCGCGATAACGCAAAGAGAAATCGAGGTTCGCTTGCTCGAGCGTAAGCCCTACCGCACAAAGAAATGCAGGAATCCCTTTTTGACTCGCAAGTATGGCCGGAGCATTGCGCCAAAAATAATTCGAAAGCGGAACATCACGGAAATCTGCACCCATTTCTTGAAGGCGCGCTTGGTACATTCTAAAGTGTCGCTGCTCATCGTCGATATTACGCAAAAATGCTGTTCGCAATTCTTTTGGCATTTCCGGCCAAACGAGAAGCGCCCACGCAAAAAGCTCCACCGCCTGCAATTCGTGATTGGCGAAACGCGAAAGCGTTACGATTCGCGCTGGTGTTTCACGAAGTAACCCCAACGCCGGCAAGCGTTCGCTGCCCGAGTGCATGCGTAAGTCCGTCGCGCGCACAGGCGCATCGAGCACAAGCGACGGCCCCGGATGACTATCGTCGAGCGGCGAACCATCGCCTTGCACCGGCGGACGCAGCTTCGCTTCAAGATCACCGCTTTCGAGAATCGAGCGACAATATTCATGAACGGTTTTGGGTGCAGCAGACATGGCGGTTAGTTAGCAAGTCCGCAATGGCTGCGCATGCACTCACTCTCGCTCGCGTGCGAGAGTCGTCTCTTGCATGATTTGCGCTCCGGCTTTGCAAGTTTTGAAAACTGGAACTCGCGCACTTCAATCGATACGGTTTTGCGCGGCAGAAATCTGCCACCACACCGTCGAGAGGAATCACAAATGAAGATTTTGTCTTGGAACGTCAACGGAATCCGCTCCGCTGAGCGCAAAGGCTTTTTGAACTGGTTTGAGAAGGAAGCGCCCGATATCGTTTGCGTGCAAGAAACAAAAGTGCAACCCGAGCAACTGGAAGAAAGTTTGCTCAATC
>CAYRID010000046.1:19005-19363 GCA_964424225.1 uncultured Geobacter sp. | reverse complement strand
AAATCGGACGAAGACTGCTTTCGAGTTCCACACAGCCACTTGAGTTGTCAAAACTAGCCACAACTTTCTGTGTTACTCGTTCGAGGAGCACCGTTCTTTGCGTGTCCGCGTAAACTTCAAACGTCAGGTTATAACTCTTTCCCATTTGAATTCCGAAGACCGGCCCATGGATTGCCCGCGTTGCCTCCTCCACAGGAAGGAGATAGTGCTCGTATTGAAATGGCGCTGCAGGATCAAGCGGATTTTCCAAAATCACCCTCGTGTAAACCTTATTTTGGAAAGACTTGCTCACATTCAGCGTGTACTCGTAGGTCGCCTGCATCTCGGCGTTTTGAAAACTAATCCAGTATCCGGCGTT
>CAYRID010000046.1:0-18995 GCA_964424225.1 uncultured Geobacter sp. | reverse complement strand
TGTGCTCGGTCGATTTGGGAAGTGGATACTTCGCGGTCAACTCTGGATTCAAGGAGTCTTTCGCCTGCACGCCGCTCAACCAAATTGGCTCACCTGGGATAATGAGGACTCCGCCGTTGGGGGGCAAAACATAGTGATTTCCCGTAACGCAAGCCGACAAGAGAACCAAGATTCCCAAAAAGAAAATTCGCACTTTGCTCCTCTCTTTCTTTCTCTTTTTTCCCGCTCCGCACCGAGGAGCCGAAATAAAATTCCGAGAAACGACGGATTTGCAAAAATCGCAAAGACTCGCGCGCACTCGGCCCCCAGCACCGTCGAAGATCTTCGTCGACAGCATGAGCGACGTTTTCTAGTGCAACACTCACTTCGAGTCAACTTTTTTGTGTAGGAAACTCAAAAAACCGACTAAACAGTGTTTTGTGTGATGAAACTTCCTGCGCCTCGCAAGCGCATCGACAGATTGATGACACATTTTTTAGCGTGTGAGATTCGCGAGTTGGACGACCTTGGTTTGTGGCGTCGGGTGAGTTTCGGCGCGAATCCAGCGCAGGCACATGGTGCCGTGCTCGTGCCCGGCAGTGTCGATCCAGTTGCCAAGGCCGGGGTCGCGCGCGGCGACGATGAGGCGAATAGAGCCGTCGGGTTCGTATTTTGCGCCGGCGTGGTTGACGTCGATGCGGTGATAGCGATAGTCGAGCGATTCCATCCAGTAGTTGTTGAGTTGGAAATTCCAATACATACACTTTGGAGGCGTCACTTCGATCACGAGCGCTTCGTCGGGTTTTAATTTCCAATAACCGTGGTAGTAACGAATATTGGGATCACCGTGCGCGGCCTGCGCGCGCGCGGGATCGAAGGGCGGCAGTTCGTTGGGTTTCTGCGCAAAGTCTTTTGACCACTCCACAAAGAGCGACGCAGTTCCGTGTACGTATGCAGCCACTTGCTCGAGGTGCTGCGCGAAGAGCGCGGGATCGAGCGGGCTTGGCGCCTCCGCCGCGTCGAGGCGCTCGATTGTGAGTTCGGCAATGGATTCATTTTTTCGATCTTGAAAAGTTTGGCGCACGATCAAAAGCGCCGTGTCGGGCTCCATCGGTAACCAATTGATGGACTTTCCCGTTGCGGTACTTGTGCTCGCAGGTTTCTTGCAACTCACGATAATTTCAAATTTTCCGTCGGAGTCGATCGCGAGATCTGCACCTTCGAGATAACCACTTTGCCCGCGCCGCCCGCTCGAACCGTAGCCACCCATGTAGGTGCCAAAGCCAAGGTAAGGTACCGTTCCGCGTCGGCCTTGAATGCGATACTCGTATTCGCCGCAAAGCGGAGTGCTTTGATAATAGTTGTCCGGGTTGTCAGCACCAAGCTTGATCGTTTCGTGCGCAGGGCGATGAAACACTGGAAAGTGTGGGTCGGAGTACTCTACGAACGCTTCGAGAGCCGCGCGCGTAAGCCGCGTGAGATAACGAAACCCTTCTGCGCGATCTAAAATATTGGAAGGCGAGTCCTGACGCAAAATGACGTCACCTGCGCTCTTGAGGCGATCGCAAAAATCGATCCACGCTTGGCCACTTTCAATTCGTTTGCGATCATCCATAAAAATTCCTTTGCGATGATTTCAAAAAATTTTTCCAATCCACACAAAATCAAATCACTCCCTCGTTGCGCAATATTTCGAGTTCCTGCGCCGAGAGGTTGAGCTCGCTACTCAAAACTGCGTCGGTGTGCTCGCCAAGCCGTGGAAAACTGACGACGGGGCCTTCGGCGAGACGCGACATCTTGATCGGATTTCCGACGACGAGCATCGGTTGCGCCGAATCCGCGCGCGGCACTTCGATCAACATATTGCGCAGCGCGACGTGCGGATCGGCGTAGAGATCTTCGGCGCGATTGCACGGCCCCGCCGCAATGCCGCGCTCGCAAAATGCACGCGCTGCTTCGAGCTTCGTCTTGTCGCGCGCCCAGGCTTCGAGCGCAGGTCGCACCAGCGGCTCGATCTGCGCGCACCAACCTTCGCGCGTTGCAAAGCGCGGGTCGCCGAGCCACTCGGGGCGCGCGAGAAGTTCCGTGAGTTTTTGAAACTGATGCTCGCGCAAAATGGCTGTCGTGAAATAACCGTCCTTCGCTTTGAAGTTCGCCACGATGCCAAGAGTGCCAACGCTTGCCGGCACCGGATAGCCGCCCATCGACCACATGAACGGCACCATGTCCGAAAGCGCAATCATCGCATCGTACATCGCCACATCCACGTATTGGCCTTGGCCCGTGCGGTCGCGATGGCGAAGCGCGGCGAGTATGCCAATCACCGCAAAGAGCCCTGTGCCCAAGTCGCCGAGCGAACCCGCAACAAGCACCGGCGGTGGACGATCTTCACCGCGCCGATGCGGCTCGAAGAAACCACCCATGGCCTCGGCCACCGGCGCATAGGCCGGCCAGTTGCGATACGGGCTCTCGTCGAGGTTGCCAAATCCCGAGACCGACACATAAATGAGTTGGGGAAAAATTTTTGCTAAAGCGACATAATCCAATCCGAAGCGTTCCATCGTCCCGGGTTTGAAATTTTCAGCGACCAAATCAAAGCGCGGCACGAGGCGACGAAAAATCTCCTGGCCTTTCGCGTGCTTCAAGTCGAGGCATACACTTTTCTTGTTCAGGTTGCTTCGCAGATAGGTCGCGCCCACCTGACGGCCATCGCCATCGCGAAGCGCCGGTTGATCGCCGGCGCGCCCCGACTCGCCCACGCCCGGCGGCTCGATCTTCACGACCTCGGCTCCAAGATGCGTCATGAGCTGCGTGGCATACGGCAAGGCCTGCATCTGCTCAACCGCGAGCACGCGCAGACCCGCCAAGGGTTTCCCCGAAAGGCCACGTTCGGCATTTCGAATTTCGCCGACCTTCATAACTCCCTATCTATTTGTTGTTGAATATCTGTTGGCCTATTTATTGACTGCGATTTTCTTTGCAGCGATCTGCCGCGCAGGGTCGCGATTCGCCGGCCTTTCTCTGGCTAAAAATTTAACTTCGGGAAAGCACCGGCCTTCTTGAATCTTTTCAAAGAAATTTCCAGCGCCGCTAGGGGCTGTTTACAGATACGATACGTCTCGTTATTTTTTTCCCACTTTTGATTGCCCAAGGAGGATCGATCCGTGGATTTCGAGTTTGCACCCGAAGAACAAGCCTTTCTCAAAGAAGTTGACCAATTCATTGCCGACAACTACGACCCCGAAGTGATGGACGTGACGCGCGAGAACATGTCGCAGCTCGTTGACACACCGAAGCGTCGGGCATTGATGAAGAAGATCGGCGAAAAGGGCTGGCTCGGTATGACTTGGCCCAAAGAATACGGCGGCACGGGCGGCGAAGGCGTCTATGAATTCTTGCTCAATGAGAAGCTCGCTTCCGTCGGTGCGCCGCAGATCGGCAAAGGTGTCGGCATCATCGGCAAGACCTTGATCCGCCACGGCAGCGATAAACTCAAGAAAGAATTCTTGCCGAAGATTCTCAAGAACGAAGTCGAGTTTGCAGTGGGTTACAGCGAACCGAACGCGGGCTCCGACGCGGCGGCGATGGCGCTCAAAGCCGAGCGCGACGGCAACGACTGGGTGCTGAACGGGCAAAAAATTTTCACGACCTCGGCGCACTTCGCGGAGTGGTACTGGGTGGGCGCGCGCACGGACACGACCGCACCGAAGCACGCAGGCATCACGCTCTTCTTGCTGCCCATGAATCAAAAAGGGCTCACGATTCAACGCATGCCGACGATCGGCGACGAAATCACGAATCAAGTTTTCTTCGACAACGTGCGCGTGAGCGACGAATACCGCGTGGGCGAACTCAACAAAGGTTTCAACTACATCTCCGAAGCGCTCGACCTCGAACGTTTCACGATGTTCACCTTCTCGCCGATCCACGAGCGCGTGAAACTTTTGATCAACTACGTGAAAGAAGAAGCGCGCGACGGACGTCCGCTCAAGGACGATCCCATCGTACGCCAAAAAGTGGCGACGCTTGCGACGGAAATCGAAGTCGCGAAGTTGCTCGGCTATCGCGTCGTGAACCAGGCGATCAAAGGCGGCAAACCACCGACGAGCGAGGCCTCGGAATACAAGCTCTTTGCCACCGAGCTCTCAAAACGCGTCGCACACGAAACGCTGAACATCGAAGGCGAGCACGGCCAAACTCGCGTACACACAGAAGATGCACCACTCAAGGGTCGTGCCGAGCTTACATATCGCTACACCGTGATCGACACCATCGGTGGCGGCGCTTCGGAGATCCAAAAGAACATCATCGCGCGCCGCAAGCTTGGCTTGCCGAGGAACTTCTAACCCGACCGCCGGATGTTCACCAAAATGTGTCGAACGTCCGGCGCGTCGCACGAAGGCGACCGACAACACGAAACCGTGATGCGCCTCCAAGCCGGAGCCAAACTACGCCATGTCCGCTTCACCGCAAAATACTTCAACGACAGCACTGCTGGCCGGGATCAAAGTGCTCGATCTCGCGAGTGTGGGCCCGGCTGCCCGCTGCTCGCGAATGCTTGCCGACTACGGCGCGGAAATCATCAAAGTCGGTCCGACGGCGCGGCATGGCCAAGCCCAGATTCAACCGCCGTATTTTTCATACGGCGCCGGGCGCGGCTGGAAGAAGATGCAAATCAATCTGAAAGAACAAGCCGGCAAAGACACATTTCTGCGTCTCGCGAAAACCGCTGACGTGGTGATCGAAAGTTTTCGCCCCGGTGTCGCCGCGCGAATCGGCGTCGGCTACGAAGCCGTGCGCGCCGTAAACCCCGGTATCATCTACTGCTCGGTGAGCGGTTACGGCCAAGACGGTCCGTATAAGAACTGGGCCGGGCACGACATCAACTACTTGGCACTCGGCGGCTTTCTCGGTTGCCAAGGCAAACGCGAAGACGGCGGCCCCGCGATTCCGGGCGCCACCGTAGCCGACAGCGCCGGCGGCGGAATGCAGGCCGTGATCGCAATTCTCGCAGCACTCCTCAAGAAACAACAAAGCGGGCAAGGTGCGTGGCTCGATGTCTCGATTGCCGACGGTGTGCTTTCGCTCACGTCGCTCAACATTGAGCAATATCTCGCGACGCGCGAAGAACCGAAGGCCGGCAACACGCTGCTCACTGGCCGCTACGCTTGCTACGACGTGTACGAGTGCAGCGACAGCAAGTGGGTTTCCGTCGGTGCAATCGAAAATGTATTCTACCGAAATCTGTGTCGCTTGCTCGGCTGCGAAGAGTTGAGTGACTTTCAGATGGACGACGTCAAGCAAGCGGAGATCCGCGCTGCGTTCTCGAAAGCCTTCCGCACGAAAACGCGCGACAGCTGGGTCGCGGAGCTTGCACCAAACGACACTTGTGTTGCACCGGTGTATGGCATCGCGGAACTCGTCGACGATCCGCAACTTCTCGCGCGCAAAGTTTTCTGCGAAGCCGAACATGAAAAACGCGGTGTGTTTCGACAAGTCGGGCCGGTGCTCGCGGGCGGCGACCGAATGCAGCCGCGACTTATAGTCTCCGATCGCACGACGACACAAGCCGATGCAATTTTGGAAGCGGCCGATTTCGCACGCGATGAAATCGCAAAACTTCGCAGCGATGGAATTATCGAATAACACAGTTTTGAGTTAAATAAAGAAAGGAAAGCAAATGGCGGAGATCGAGCTACCCGAGCTTCCGGCGCATGTTCAAAACATGATCGGCAAAACCTTGGAAGAGGACCACTCGCAATTTCCCGTCGAGCAGAGCTATGTCTGGACAGCCTGCTCGAGCGTCGAAGATGGAAATCCGATTTACTGGGATGCGCAAGCAGCGCAAGAAATCACGAACGGACCCACGGCACCTCCGGCGATGATCTCGGTATGGACCCGACCGCACCACTGGATTCCGGGGCAAACCGAGCAACATCTGCCTTTGCGCGTGCATTTCACGTTGAAAAAAGAACTTGATCTTCCCGAGGCCATCATTACAAAAAATGGTGTCATCTTTGGCGAGCCCGTACGTCTTGGCGATCGGATTCACAATAAACAAACGCTGCGTTCGATCAGCGAGCCGAAAGCGAACAAACTCGGCACCGGACGCTACTGGGTGATCGACGTCGATTTCTACAATCAACGCGACGAGTGGATCGGCTCCGAGTGGTACAACTGCTTTGGTTATCGGAGAAAATAGAATGGCAAAATACAAAGCCCTCAAAACAAGTGATGTGAAGGTTGGCGACAATCTCCCCGAACTGAGCATTCCGGTTTCGGCCACGACGATCGTACTCGGAGCAATGGCATCGCGCGATTGGCGTCCGATGCACCACGACAAAGATTTTGCGCAAAACCAAGGTGTGTCGAACATTTTCTTGAATACACCGACGCAAGCGATGTGGTTCGAACGCTATGTCACCGACTGGGCAGGGCCGTATGCGCGACTTGGCTCGATGCAGTTTCAGATGAAGAAGTCGGTGATCCCGGGCGACACAATGGTGTTTCGCGGCACGATCGACAAGATTGAAACCGATGCAGTCGGTTGTGTCTGGCTCGAACTCACGGTCGATCTTTCCGCCGGTGGAGAACTTGCAACATCGTGTACAATTCGCGTTGCGCTCCCGACCCAAGAAGGCGACAACCCGTGGTCACGCAAAGGCGAGCAATGGGCACCACGCGGGCAAGCCTAGTTTTTATTTAAATTCCCCATAACAAAGTCACACAAGTTTCGAACGACAAAGAAGAAGGAGATAGAAATGGATCTCGATTTCAGCGAAGAGCAAGAAATGCTGCGAGAGATGGTGCGAGGAATTTGCAAGGAACATTCCTCAATCGAAGTCGTGCGTGCGATGGAAGATGCTCCCGTCGGCTATCCGGCCCAGCTTTGGAAACAACTGGCCGAATCGGATTTGCTCGGCATTTTGCTGCCCGAGCAATACGGCGGATCTGCCCAGTCGATGCTCGAAGCTGCAATCATGTACGAAGAATTTGGACGCGCACTGGCTCCGACACCGCATTTTGTTAGTTGCATCCTGAGCGGCGGCGTACTCGCATTGGCGGGAAGCGAAGAACAAAAGAAACAGTGGCTCCCGAAGATCATCTCCGGCGAAGCGATCCTCACGCCCGCCTGGCATGAGCCGAAAAACAGCTGCGGTCCGCGCGGTGTGCAAATGCGAGCTGTGTCCGACGGTGACAGCTTTGTTTTGAGCGGGACCAAACTCTTCGTGCAATTCGCAAGTTCCGCCACGCGCTTGATCGTGCTTGCGCGCACTGGCGAGGGCGAAACGGACGTCGATTTATTCTTGGTCGATCCTAAGGCGCCTGGCATTCAGCTCACCCAGAAGATGTCGCTTGCTTCGGATACGCAATATCGTGTCGATTTTGCCAATGTACGCGTGGCGAAGTCCGATCGCATCGGCGCTGCAAAGTCCGGTTGGAAAATCTGGGACGAGGTGATGCACGACGGAATCATCTTGCTTGCCGCGCAAGCCGCAGGCGGTGCACAACAAGCGCTCGCTATGACCGTGAAATACTCGCTCGAGCGCAAGCAATTCGATCAACCGCTCGGCGCATTCCAAGCTTTGGCGCACAACATGGCCGACGCAGCGACGGAAATCGACGGCGGCACGATACTCGTTTACGAAGCCGCTTGGGCGCGCTCAAAAAACAAGTCCATTCGCACACTCGCGCCGATGGCAAAACTCTTCATGTGCAAGGTGTATCGAAACACCACGGCGATGGCGCAGCAGATTCACGGCGGAAACGGCTTTACGATCGAGTACGACATTCAGCTCTTCTTTCGGCGCGCAAAGCAATTGCAGATTACCTGGTGGGACACCTCGTATCTCGAAGAGCTCGTCGCAAAACAAGTTCTCGACTCATAAAAGTGTTATTCTTCACACCGGCGATGTCCCTGGACATCGCCGGTTTTATTTTGGGCCTCGGGATTCTACGTTTGCTGTGCCCGTTTCAAGTCGATGGATGATCGCACGCAAAGATCTGTCGCGACGCACAAACTCGGAGGTGCGATATGGCCAAGAAAACTCTCTCTCTCGAAGAGATCTCGGATCGAATCCAGATCAACGATTTGCTGATCCGCTACGCACTCGCGATCGACACGAAAGATTGGGATTTACTCGATACCTGTTTCGCCGAGGGTGCCGTCTGCGATTATCGCGCCTCCGGTGGAATCTCCGGTCCGTACACGGAAGTGCGCGAGTGGCTTGCGCGGGCGCTGGCACCGTTTTCGATGACACAGCACTTGATTGGCAATACCTCGGTTGCGATCGAAGGCCATATCGCTAAATGTCGCACAATGGTGTATAACCCGATGGGCTTGCCGAACGAAAAAGGCGGACTCAATATTTTTACCGTCGGTGCATACTATCATGATCGGCTTGTGTGTGGCGAAGCGGGTTGGCAAATTTTAGAGCGCCGCGAAGAGCTGGCCTTTATGAACGGGGCGCTTCCCGCAAATTTTGAGATTCCCGCATAAGACTTTGAATTCGCGCACCAATCGCATCGAGGGGCAACACTTCTTTGATCGCCTGGATCTCGACCGCCGCTCGTGGCATTCCATACACCACGCAAGTTTCGGCATTCTGAGCAATCGTATAGGCGCCCGCTTGGGCAAGCTTCAGCATCCCCTGCGCGCCGTCGCGACCCATGCCCGTGAGTAGCGCAGCCACCACCGACGAACCGCATGCCTCAGCCGCCGAACCAAAGAGCACGTCCACCGCAGGACGGTGGATCAGTTCCAATGGTTCTTCGCTCAGCACAGAGAAAATTTTTTCTCTTTCAACTTGAACCTTGAGATGAAGATCTGCTGGAGCCAGATACACATAGCCTGGAAGCAACTCCTCGCCGTGCGATGCCAAACAAACGCGCGCCGACACATGATCATTGAGACGTTGTGCGAAGGTTTCGATAAAAGGATTTCCCATATGCTGCACTACAGCCACCGGTGCTGAAATCTCCGATCCCAAACCTGCCAGCACTTTGCGCAGCGCCGGAGGGCCGCCCGTCGAAGCACCAATGACAACCAAGCGACACAGAAAGGAGTCGGACGAAAAAGGAACGGCTTCAACATGCTTGATCGCCTTCGAAGTCGCGATTTCCGTCGGTGCAGTCCGCACGGAACGCCGTCGTGCAAGCACGGACGATCTCGGCGAATCGATCTTGTGCCCCGTGACTGCGCGAATCTTATCAATCAAAGCCGAGCGTAAACGCTCGAAGTCAGCAAGCGAAAATTGCTGCTTGTCGATGTAATCGGCCGCGCCGCGATCGAGTGCTTCGAGAGTAATCGCCGCATCCTTCGACGAATGCGTCGAAAACAAAATCACGCGCGCGGAGTAATTCGCGACGATTCGATCAAGCGTTTGCATGCCGCCCATGCCGGGCATGAAGAGATCGAGCAAAATGACTTCCGGCTGCCAACGCTCCCAATTTTCGAACAACTCTTCACCGCACGACGCAACACCAACCAATTCGATCTGATCGTGATCTACAAAAAGTCGTGCAACCGACTTTCTCACAAAAATTGAATCATCGACGAGCGCCAGACGAATCTTAGTCACCCGCAAGTCTCCGATAGGCTAAGCATGAATCGAGGCGAACCGGTTCAAAGTGACGGGATTGTCCGATGATCGTTTCGGAGTGACCCAAAAACAGCAAACCGCCCGGACGCAAGCAGCGCGCAAAGTTCGTAATCGTTTTGTGAAAGGCTTCGTCGGAAAAATAGATCAATACATTTCTGCAAAAAATTGCATCGTACGGAAGCGTTTTTCGAAATGTCGCGAGGTCCAAAATGTTGGCGAGTGAAAAATCGATGCCTTGGCGATATTCCGCATTGAGTAAAAACCGTTCCGGTGAGACGCGAGAAAAGTAACGTGCAATCTGCTGCTCGTTTAGCGAGCGCATCGAACGCAATCCGTATTCTGCAACTTGCGCCATCGCAAGACGCTGCGGATCGAGATCAATGGCACTGATTTGTGGAAGTTCACCGCGATGCTTGCGTTGATTTTCCATGGAGTAGATGCGCAGCGTATACGGCTCTTCGCCCGACGAACAACCTGCACAAAGAAAACGCAGCGGACCTGGATACGGCGCCGAAGCTTTTAATTCATTGAAGATCGGTCCAAAGAGTGAATCGAATTGCTTGATCTCACGAAAAAAATAACTCTCGTTGTTTGTAAGCTGCACCGCGAGCATGGAAAGTTCAGCTTTGGGATCGAACTGCAAACGCAAGTAATAATCCATATAGGTTTGCAAACGCAGCGCTTGCAAGCGTGGACGCAAGCGCGACTCGAAAATCATTTTTTTGTGTTCCGGAAACGTGATACCGAAATGCTTCGTCACGAACTCATTGATGAGCTCGTACTCTTCCTTCGTCATCTCGATTTTTTCCGTCTGAAGCACACGGCTCTCCACTAATTTTCGATGAAGGCAAGCGCCTTTTCCGCAACGATCGACACCGGATCCGCCGTGAGTTGGAGAAGAGCTGCCAAATTTTCTGGTCGGCGAAAGCGCGCCAACACATCTGCACACGCTAAGCGCACATACCAGTCGGAGTTCGACACAGAACTGCGAAAGAACGCATCATCTTCTTCTGTGGCACAAAGAGAAAGTGCTCGATATGCAATCCGTGCCGTTTCGCAGTCGCTTCCTTCGGCAGCTTTGCGAAGTACGCGTCGCGCTTCGGGACCACCAAGCCGACCCAAACAATCGATCACCGTGGCACGCACGAGCGGAATTTCGGACTCGAGATGGCGCAGCAAAATTGGAATGCTCGCACGATCCCCCATGGCTCCGACGGTGCGAATCAAATCGGCATTGGGTGTAGTCTCGAGTACGCGACGAAGCAACGCCACAAGTTCGCGCAAGTTGGCGCGCAAAACGACATCTGCAATCAAGCTACTGTAAATTTCTGGAGCCGTGGAAAGCCATTTCTCCCACGGAAGTTGGCGCAACACATCTTTGCGATCAATCAAAAGTGGAATCGTGGCAATACGTCCCGCTTCGGAAAGATCGAAAAGTAAATCCATCACCAGTTCTGCCGGTTCATCCAAAAGCGCAGCCAGCAAAACTTGCGTTTCCGCAGTTGCCGACAAATCCAAATCAAGCACAGCTTGCATTTCTGCACGATGTCGACGGATCGCCGGAATCAATGCACTTCGTGCTGACATCGAAGCCCGCACAAAAAGCTTGAGTAGGACGGGCGCGACCTTTGGATCTTTGATTTTGGACAGAACCTGCGCAACATCGCGAATGGACTCCGGCATTTCACCGCGTCGAAGAACTTCAAGAAAAAGTTCGAGCGGGACTGCGCGCGGATACTGCGCCGCAAGCATAAAACCCCATTCACGAAGCGGACCAGAATTACTCAGCAATGTTGGTAACAAATCTTTGCGTCGGCGCAGGCACGAAGGCAAGCCACCGCGCGGCATCCGTCGGTGATCGCCTTCTTGATAGGTGTCACGCACCGTAAACAAAGTGCAAAGTGCTGCTTCATCTTCGACGCCAGGACCCAGCGCAAGCAAACACTGGGCAGCATGATCGCGCACATCATTATTTTCATGATTCAAATAAAGTTTGATGCCGCTTCGCAGCCCTGAAATTTCACGCGGAAACTTCGTCAGACCTTCAAGCACATGTACGAGGTAATTCAGCATCGGAATCGTGTCGATCTCTTCATGAAACACAATCCAGTGTTCTGCCAAAACGCGAAATGCGCGCACGCCACCAATCTTCGCGAGTGCTTCGGCGGCCACCGGCCCCAACAAAAGATCCGGCAAAAGTTTTTTCAAGGGGGCGATCGCCGACGGCGCATGCAAGTTGCCAAGCGCTTCGACTGCTGCGAGTTGCAACCAAGGATCTCCGTCGAGAAACTCCAAGATTTCTGGAGTGATCCGACTATCACCAAGATGTCCAAGCGCCACGATCGCCGCTTGCACGACATTGAGATCTGGATGCGTGAGCACCGCGCGTAGCGGTTCGAGCGCGCGTGGATCGCGAAGATGATCCAAAATCAGCACGGCTTGCAAAACAACATCGGCATGCGTGTCGTATAAAAGCTCAGTGGCCATCGTAAAACCGCGGCGACCGCGAACTTTCATCAGTTCAAGGCCAAGATTGCGAATGACGTCGTCGGCTTCTTCGCGCAAATACTCGATCACGCGCTCATCGGGCAACACCGCCGCACCGACGCGTAGCGCGCATTGCCGAATGCCCGGGCTTGGGTTTCTTACCAAGCGCTCGACCGCGCGAACACGCGCCTCGATCGGCAAGCTCGGCAATTGATCGAGAAGCTGGATACATTCGTCCCATCCCGGCTCTTGTGCTTCTACGGACGCTTCAGCGGAAAATTCGGACACAATGATGCCCCCTGTTGACGGCTTGCAACCACTTACACAAAAAAGTTTTCTCGATGAAAGTGTTTCGCATTCCGCAAATTTCTACTTTAGGACTTGGCTGCCGCTTGCAAAGACGAGCGCTTGGCCAACACAAGATCCGGATTCAAAAGAATGAGCAAACGCCCGTTTTGTTGCACGACGCCAAGATAAAAATCGGATTGTTCCGTTACGATATCCGTCGGTGCTTCTTGAATTTCACTTCGATGCAAACGAATGACTTGCTGTACAGATTCGACCAAAAATCCGATCAATGAATTTTTTGATTCAACGACCAAGACGCGGCTTTCGGGTTTGATTACGATTGGATCGAGACCAAGGCGCACGCGAAAATCCACGACGGGAATCACGCGCCCACGCACATTCGTGATCCCACGCACCGTCGGTGGGGCTTGAGGAACACGCGTAATCGTGCCCACACGCAAAATTTCCTGAACCTGCGCTACGGGGAGCGCAAATCTTTCCGTCTCCGCCGAAAACGTGACCCAAGTTTCCGCAGGCCCAAGCTGCGCACTCGAGGTCGCTGTTTCTTGCTCGCGGCTCAAATTTGCAGCAAAGGCATAGATGTCATCACTTTCTCGTGTCATCGACGGCAAGCTCGGCCTGCTTTCCTCACGAACCGAGTGCTCTTCTTTTCGCCCGAGAATTTCCGATGCCAAACCCGAAGCGGGAAGTTTGATTTTGGGTTTGGCCGTGTCGCGCGCACTCGTCTCCGAGATCGTTTCCTTCTTCATGCCGAATCTCCCGAAAAATTTTCTACAAAGGCCGGCAACTCAATGAGCCCTTGTGGATCCAAAATCAAAATGGCGCGTCCATCGCCAAGGATCGTAGAACCGAAAACACCGACGGGCGATTCCAGCGACTCGTCGAGACCCTTCACAATGACGTCGCGAATACCCAGCACTTCGTCGACGATCAAGCCACGATTTTTACCACCCGACCCAATCACAATCAGTGCGCCCTCTTTGCGCGGTGCGGCGGCCGTTTGGAAGGCATAGCCCAGATCGAGCAAGGAAATAACGCGGCTGCGCCACGAAATCGCACTGGCTTGGTTAATGCGATGCCCTTCTTCCAAAGAAAAGTGTCGGCTTTCTTCAACCGCCGAAACGGGAAGTGCGTATTCTTCGGCATCAGAACGCAGAATCAAAGTGCGAATAATCGAAACGCTTAGCGGAAAGCAAAGACGAAATACCGTGCCTGCTCCCTCGGTAGAATTCATTTCGATTCGGCCGTTCATATTGCGCACCGAGTCCGCGACAGCTGAAAGTCCAACACCTCGACCCGCACTGAGATCCGCGGTTTCTCGCGTACTCAGACCCGACACAAAAACGAGTCGATTGATATTTTCTCGATCTACTGCGATGCCTTGCCGCGTAGCGGCCGCGCTCAATTTCTCACGATCAATGCCACCGCCATCATCGATGACTTCAATCTGAACTTCATTGCCTTCGCGCCTTGCCGACACGCGAATGTGTCCATCGGCAGATTTTCCCCGCGCTCGACGCTTGGCCTCTGGTTCGATCCCGTGAATCACTGCGTTGCGCACGAGATGGCCCAGCGCTTCGCTGGCCACTTCGAGCAATGCCTTATCGACGGGCGTGTCTCCCCCGACACTTTCAAAATGCACCTTCTTGCCAGTGTTTTCGCTCTCATCGTGGACGATGCGTCCAAGCTGCCCAAAGAGATTTCCAAGCGGCACCATGCGCAACTGCAAAATAGAATTTTGCAACTGCGTTAGAGTTTTTCCGAGCGATTCCTCGGCCTTGCCCACATTCGACCAAGCCTGCGCTGGCGAAGCATTCTCCGACCCTTTGCCAATGGCATCGCGAAGCTGATTTTGAAACACCACAACTTCGGCAAGAAGATCGACGAGCTTGTTCAATGCGGAAAACGGCACGCGAATGCTGCCCTCAGCAACCTCCGTCTCGGCATGAGTGCGCTTCGTGGATTCACCCGACTGCAATGCATCCTCGCTAGCGTGCATTCGCGCTTCGAGTGTACTTCGATAACGATCGATGCCCTGCAAAAGGCTCGACACCAAAGAGTGATCATGCTGAAGAGCTTCGAATTCGTTTTCAAGCTCGTGCGCAAGCCCTTGCAGCTCTTTAAAGCCCATCATCCCGGCGTTGCCCTTGAGCGTATGCAGCTCGCGCCGCGAAACTTCAAAAATCTCAGCCTGATCCAGTGGCTCTGCATCCGCCAAGCGCAACAAACTTTGCTCGACGCAGTCGAGGCGTTCTCTGGCGTCGAACACAAAATCCGCCAGCAAGCCTTCGTAAAGATTTTCTGTCATGGGAACTACCCGACGACTTTTTGAATGATCTTGCGCAGATCCTCGGGCAAAAACGGCTTCGTCACATAGGCCGCAGCACCAGCCTCTAAACCGCGAAGTGTATCTTCCTCGGCACCTTCTGTACTCACGAGAATGACCGGAATCGACTGCAATTCCTTATTGCCTTTGATGATCTTCAAAAACTCGAGTCCACTCATCACCGGCATATTGATGTCGAGCAAAATCAAGTTCGTATTGGGTCGATCTTGGAGTTTCTCAAGCGCTTCTTTGCCGTTTTTGGCGTGGATCACCTCGGTGCCTGTGCGCGCATACCGCATTAAAACAAGGTCGTACATGCGGTGAATCAAATCGGAGTCATCAACGACAAGGATGGTGCTAAGGCTCATTTTGGATTCCTCGAAGCCTGGGGGAAACTCCCGTAGCCAAGTACGGGTAGCCGGCTGGATTACTCAATCGGGCCATCCGCCCAATCTCTAAAGGAAATTTTCAACGCAACCGCCAACCGGCCCTTTCGATACCGCGTCAAGCCGCGATAAGATGCGCAAACTTTTCTGCCAGGCAAATCGACCACCGAACCAGGAGAAATATATGACCGCGCGAATTCAGATTTTTGCACTGCTTTTTAGTGGACTGTTCCTTGTCCAATGTGCGCTCCCCGAAAAACCCGAACTGAAGACCGACGAGCAACGCACGCTTTACGCCTTCGGTGCCAAGGTTGGTGAAAATTTCCGCAAAGGTGAAATCGAGCTCTCGAAGGAAGAAGTATCCATCTTCTTGCTCGGTCTTGAAGACGCACTGAATCAAGAAAATTACCGCGTCGTGCTTGAAACCTATGATCCGAAAATCCAAGAGCTTCTCGAAAAGAAGCACACGGCTGCGCTCGAAAAGCGCAACGCTTCAAACAAAGAATTCTTGGAAAAGACTGCGAAAGAAGAAGGCTACACCAAGACCGAGTCGGGCATCTTGATCAAGACGCTCAAGCCCGGCACAGGCGCTTCTCCGACGGCCGAACAAGACGTGAAAGTGCATTATCACGGAACGTTCACGGATGGCAGCGTCTTTGACAGCTCGGTATCGCGTGGTGAGCCGCTCGATCTCAATCTTGGCCGCGTGATTCCGTGCTGGACCGAGGCTGTGCCGAAAATGCAAGTCGGAGGCAAGTACAAAATTGTGTGTCCGGCCGAAACAGGCTACGCACAACAAGGTCACCCGCTCGAAGGAAAAATTTTGATCTTTGAAGTGGAGCTTCTTGACATCCTCGGTGCACCGCAAGGCGCAGCTGCCGAGCCAAAGAAGTAAAGGGAATGCAAACACTTGCGCATCGATCGCAAGTGTTCGTTTCTCAAAAATGTGTAGAAATGAATTACCGGGCTCAAGGCAATGCTTTGAGCCCGGTAACGATTTCGGGCCAAAGCGTTGGATCAGTAGGATACGGCGCATAGAGGCTGACACGCGTCGCAAAATCGCCAACGCGTTTGTAGATCAAGGCTGGAATTTCTGACGGCGTGCCGCAAACTGCAAACGCTTCGACCAATTCGTCATCCATCAACTCCGCCATCTCATTCCACAAACCTTGCTTCGACATGGCATTGAGTCGCGGTTGCAAATCGCCCCGTCCCATCGCGTCCAGCGGCGGTCGATAAGCCGGTGTCGAAGCATAAAATGCAAGCAAGCGCCGAATATGCAATTTGGCTTGCGCACGCTCGGCAACACTCCGCCCCGTAATCGTCATGACCGCAACGGAGAAATCGAAACTTTTTTGTGTCAATTTGGAATTCGTGCGACCACGCTCGACTGCTGGCAACTGATATTCGCGAACGTAACGTGACGTATGAAAAGGATGCACAAGCAAGCCGTCTGCGACTTCTCCGGCCACTTCCGTCATTCGCTCACCGAGGGCTCCGAGATAAATTTTAGGATTGCCGTATGGGTTTCGGCCTGGATTGAAAATCGGTGTCATCAAAGTGTGCGTATAAAACTCACCGCGAAAATCAAGTTTTTCGCCCATCTCCCAGCAATGCCAAATCGCACGAATCGCCAAGATGAGTTCGCGCATCCGCGCGGCCGGGCGAGAAAACTGCGCACTGAAGCGCTTCTCGACATGCGCCTTCACTTGTGAGCCGAGTCCCAAAATGAAGCGACCTTTTGAAAACGACTGCAAATCCCAGCCCAAGTTTGCAAGATGCATCGGGCTACGCGAAAATGCGACAGCGATTCCTGTAGCCAGTTCCAGATGCCTCGTGTGTTCGGCCGCAAGTAAAAGCGGAAGGAACGGGTCGTGCGCACCCTCCAGCGTGAATGCGCCGTCATAGCCCATGGCTTCGATCTCTTGGGCTTGCGCGGCCGCCGCTTCCACTCCGGCCAAAAGTGCGCCATCCACTTTCATTTTTGATCCCTCCGTACACAAAATTCAATCTGCCACAAAAAGCGCGTCGGCCTAAAGTCCCTCCATGAAAAATAGAGATGACGCAGAGTGCAATTCTTGGACTATTTTAGGATGTGGGGGAACACCATGGAGATTTCTCTTCCGGAACTTCGACAGCTCGCATGGATTGTAGCGCTAAGCGTCGGAGCACTCCTTGCTACGCTCAGCTTTCTGCTCGCAACAACTACAGGTCAACGCACACTTGTGTCAAAAACAATGCGCGCGATACTTTGGCTTGGTGCTGCGGAGCTTCTCGTGCTCATCGGCTTGGCACTCGGACTGAGCAGCACTTTGCTTTTGCGCAGCAAAGGCCTTGGCGTACAAAACTTTCTGCAACATCCCGAAGCGCAAAACTTTTTGTTTGCATGGCTAAGCTTCTGGACTCCCGCACTCCTGCTGCATGTTTTCTTGGCTGGATTTTATTGGCTCATTTCAGCGCGCTTTTTTCCGACGATCGAAAAACAATGGAGCGAAATCGTGCCTGTACTTTTCTTCTCTTGCATACTTCTTTTTCCGATCTCCGTCGGAATCGTGATGCATTTTTTGTCCTACACCGGAATGTTGAATTGGTATACTTCAACTCTCGACTATCTAATCAATTTGATCGTCGTCTCTTTGGCAGTCGGTACGGCGCTGCTCGTACCGCGCCTAAGCATCTCCGCCTTACGGCCTGGCGCATTTACAAATCGCTAATTTTGAATCGACATGAAACTGTGTTGAGGATTTTGTTTGCGAAACTTTAGAAAATCATGAACTCATTCACGAAACAAATTCAAAACATCGAAATTACGCGAGACGAGCAACGCCCTGATACATATGACTTAGGAAACGTGGACGTGCCTTCGGTATGAAATGCGTCAGCTTCGGAACTTTGAAGCCCGCCTCGCGCAAGAGGCGTTCAATTTCCAAATCGAAACAAGTGCCACAAGCAAGCGACTTGAAGAACGGTGAAAAACGCGTTTGCCAACGCGCCAGCCCCGCATCCTTGCTCAGGCCCGGCTCAAGAAAAATAAAAGCTCCGCCCGGTTTTAAAATGCGTCGAATTTCTGCGAGTGCGACTTCCGGCTTCGGCACCATACAAAGTGCCCAAGTGCTGACGACACAATCAAATGTATTTTCGCCAAAAGGCAAATGTCGATCTGCACCAAGCTGCATGCGCACGACGGGGAAGGGCGCTTCTTCGATGCGCTTTTCAATACGCCGATCGACGAGCCGACGCGGATCTAGCGCCGTCAAACTCTGCACCGCCGACGGATAATGCGGAAGATTGAGTCCGGTGCCAAAGCCAATTTCGAGCACGTCTCCTTTGGCCGCTGCAAGCCACTCGCGACGTCGGCCCTCGAAACATGAGGCGGTGTGTTCAAAAATACGCGGGTAAATCATTGCTTCGTAAATATTCACGGCTTCCCCTCCATCTTTTGGACTCGTCCACAATCAAACACGAGTCGCTGAACATCTGCGGGCTGTGGCGCTGCGCTTCATGCAATCCGATCTGCAATTGCAAGAGTGAATCGCGACACAAATTTACGACGGTTTGCGCAGCCTGGAGACGACGCCTTGCAGCATCGGTAGAACCTTTTTGCGCAGTCGCTACTGGGTGCGATCACTATATTCCTTACGCAAAGAAAAATACAAAAAAATTAAAGCAACTAATGGCCCTTGGTCAAACGCCCGACGTCGATATAGCGCCGGATCTGCGCTTTGTTCGTTAGTGGCACGCCGTGATGATCATAAAACTCAATGCGGTTTCCCGTACCGGTTTGCACGTTCACGATTACGTCGGCCACCGCCGTAAGATCGCGTGGCATGGGAACACCTTCCCAGCCCGGGTAATAGTCTGCGTCGCCGTCTTCACTCCAACGTCCGTTGTGCATCATGATCTTCC
>CAYRID010000045.1:8507-19475 GCA_964424225.1 uncultured Geobacter sp. | reverse complement strand
CACGAAGCGCAAGCAGCCCTCGAAACGCGTTACGAAAACCAAAGCCAGACGCTACGCGAAACGGTGCAGCGCGCTCACGCCGCCGAGGCACTCGCCTCGATTGCCGGCCTCGTCTCGGGCCTTGCGCACGAAATCGGTACACCCATGAATGTCATTCAAGGTCATGCCGAATTACTCGAACTCTCGGCACAAAACGACAAAGATCGAAAACGCCTGCAAACAATCCAAATACAAGTCGGACGTATCGCAAAAATCATTCAAGCTCTGCTCAAAATGGCGCACGGTGAAAAAGAAATTGCAGGCCCTCTTGATTTGCACGACGCAATCAAAACGAGTCTTGGCTTTCTCGACGAAAAGTTTCGCAAGCGCGGCATTCGCGTCGTTGCCGAACTCGAGCCGGTTCCCGCAATCGAAGGCGACACCAACCGCATTCGCCAGCTCTTCTTAAATCTTTTTTTGAATGCCGCCGATGCGATGCAAAATGGAGGCGAACTGCATATCACACTCGCCACGCAAGGCGATCGCATTCAAAGCAGCGTAACCGACAACGGTGTAGGGATTCGCGAGCAAGATCTCGCGCATGTCTTCGAACCCTTCTTCACAAGCAAAGAAGCAGGACACGGGCACGGGCTTGGCCTTGTCGTCGCCAAAGAAATCGTGGAAGACCATGCGGGACAAATCGCCATCGAAAGCACCCCAAACGGCGGCACACAGATTCGCCTGAGTTTTCCGATTTTGCGTCCCAAGACAAAATAATGACTTAATGCCTCATCTCTGATATTTTTTGACACACTCCGCCGAGAAGAATTGCTTCGAAATCCATCGTGCCAGCATTTGGAGCGCCTGGGCGTAACAAATTTTTGGCACACGCCATGCTAAGTCGGGGTGATATGGACTTAAAAAAATACAGCGTACTGGTGGTGGACGACGACGAAGCCATGCGAGAGATGCTCGTTTCGATCCTCGAAGAAGCCAACATCGAAGCCGTCGCGGCCGCTTCGGCGGATGCGGCACTCGCCCTGTTTGAAGGACGCGAGTTCAGCGCCGTCCTCAGCGACATTCGCATGCCCGGTAAATCCGGAATGGAACTACTCGGTGAACTGCATAAGCTACGCCCCGAAGTGCCCGTATTGTTGATGACGGCGTTTGGCAGCGTCGATCTCGCCGTCGAGGCCATGCAAGAAGGCGCGTACCACTACATCACGAAACCGTTCAAGCGCAAAGAGATCCTGATGATCTTGAATCGCGCCTTCGAATATCACGCGCTCGAAAGCGAAAATCGACAACTCCGACGCGCCGTCGATCAAACCAGCGCACTCGGCGATCTCATTGGCGCCAGCGCCGCCATGCGCGACATCTTCGCACTGATTCGCAAAATCTCGAGCAATCGCAGCAATGTGTTGATCACGGGCGAAAGCGGAACGGGCAAGGAAATCGTGGCCCGTACACTGCATTACGTCGGCGCACGCGCCGAACAACCTTTTGTGCCGATCAATTGCACGGCACTTCCCGAAGGCTTGCTCGAAAGCGAACTCTTTGGGCATGTGCGAGGCGCATTCACCGGCGCGCACGCATCGAAAAAAGGTCTCTTTGAGCACGCAAGCGGCGGCACAATCTTCCTCGACGAAATCGGAGACATGAGTCTTGCCCTGCAAAGTAAACTTTTGCGTGTACTGCAAGATCAAGAAATTCGCCCCGTCGGCGGAAACCATGCAGTCAAGGTTGATGTGCGCGTAATTACGGCAACGAATCGCGATCTTGAAAAAGACATGGAAGACGGAAGATTTCGTCGCGATTTGTTTTATCGATTGAACGTGATTCCCATTCACATTCCACCGCTGCGCGAACGCCCGGAAGACATCCGCGTCTTGTCGGAATTTTTCTTGCGCAAGCATTGCGACAACCCACAAGTGCGCCTCTCCCCGGCCGCGCTTGCAAAACTCGAAACCGCGCGCTGGGAAGGCAATGCGCGCGAACTCGAAAATGCAATCGAACGCGCCGTGGCCTTGGCCGACGGCGTCGAAATCGGTCCGGATGATTTCCCATTTCTAAAAGTACAAGCCGTCGCCAAAGCAACGGAAGTTGCAAGCGAAGAAAGCATTCTCGCGACAGCGTTTGCACAAAAACTGACGTTGCACGAACTTGAAGATCTTTACATCGCGGAGATTTTGAAATTCACACACGGCAATAAGGTGCGTGCTGCAAAAATTCTCGGCATCAATCGTCGCACGCTATATCGGCGCGGTAGCGGATCGACACACGAAAACGACGAAGAGGAAATCGAACTGCAAAAATCGAAAAAGTCCGTAAGAGCAGCGCGCTTTTCCACAGCCAATTAATCTTCGTCGATCAACACAAAGGAGTGTCTAATGAAAAAAGCGCTTGTGGCCTATGATTTCTCGCCTTATTCACGCCGAGCACTCGGACTGGCACTGCAAGGCTATCCTTTTGGCCGAGACATCGAACTTGAAGTGCTGCATGTCGTCGATGAGCAACTCTATGTAAACGCCCTCTCGCAGCGTGCAATTCCGACGGACGCAGCCATTGAAGCCTACTTTGCCGCCGACGTGGCACGCATCAAATCGAGCATGACCGACACAAACCAGTGTGTCGTCCAGCCTACGCTGCGCGTACGACGCGGACATCCTTATCAGGTACTTCTCGAGCAGCTCGAAGAAAGCCATGCGTGTGGTTTGTGGATTGGAGGACAAGGTCACGACGGCCCCGTCGAAACCATCCTTGGAAGCACTGCGCGACGCGTCTTGCAACACAGTCATTGCTCCGTATATGTAACGAAGCAACGTGAAAATGTGTCTCTTCCCGGCTTGGCTCTTTGCGCAGTGGATCTGCACGCGCCTTCCGTTGCTGCGCTGCGCGAAGCCGATCGCATCGCAACGCAGTTTCGATTCCCATTCTCGGTCATTCATGTGATCGAAGCGAGTTATGCACCCTATCTGCAACAACAATTAGCGAGCAAAGACCTTGCGAGTGAGTTTGAACAGTTGCGCACGCTCGCCACCGACAATCTCGTCGAGTTTGAGAAGCAGACTCTCGGTTCGCTCAAAGCGCATACGCGGCGTGTCGTACTTGGAAAAGCGCGCGAAGAAATCCTCAACGAAGCATCGGCTCTGATCGCCGACACCATTGTCGTCGGAACGAAAGCTCGCAAAGCACTGGCGAAAGTCTTTCTTGGTTCCGTTGCCGAAGGCTTACTGGATCGCGCGGAGAAAGATGTCTACGTCGTGCGGGCCGACACATGATTGGTTTTTTACTTCGCATGAGCATTTCGGCACTTTCGCTTTGGCTCGCTTCCGCCATTGTGCCAGGAATGGAAATTCGCGGCATCGGTACACTCTTTCTGGCTGCGCTTCTTCTCGGTGTCGTCAATGCCTTTGTTCGCCCGATTGCCATCATCCTGACGCTGCCCGCCACATTGCTCACGCTCGGATTGTTTCTGCTCATCATCAATGCCGCAATGCTTGGCTTGGTCGCTGCTTTGCTCGATGATTTCAATCTCGCAGGCTTTGGATCCGCACTGCTTGGATCCATCGTCGTCAGCCTGACGAGTGCACTCGCATCGCAGTACATCGGCCCGCGCGGCAAGACCGAAATCTTCATCACTTCACGGCACCGCAAACGATAATCCAAAGCGATCAACATCATTTTGTGTCAAGCACTATCTCGATCACTCAAAGCACGAGTGCTGAGCACAGGACATGGCGCATAGCGCACAATGCGATCGGCGACACTTCCAAGGATCATTCGCGAAAGCCTCGAGCGCGCACGCGATCCGATTGCAATAAAATCTGCGTTGGTAGATTTCGCTTCATCGAGAATTAACTCTGCGGCATCTCCGCCAGAGCGCACCACAATATCGACTTGAAATCCCATCTCGCGAAGCTCTTCTGCCATTTCATCGAGGCGACTCGTGTCACGCTTTGCATAACGAGCGAGCGCCTCCTTACGCACTTCGGAGTCAAGCGGCAAAAGTCCATATAGCTCGGGCTCCGGCAGCGCAACGTGCATCAAAATCAATCGCACCCCACTTGCTTCGCGCGGTGCATCTTTCCGACGCCCAGGAAGCTGCATAGCGAGCTGCAGCGCAGCGTCGGCATCTTGCGAAAAATCCGTCGAAATCAAAATCGTCCACATTGCCCGATCGAGAACGACATCGCTGGGATGCACCACAAAGACCGAGCATTTTGCTTTTTGCACGACGGCTTCCGCCGTGCTCCCCATAATCAAAGGCTTAAATTCCGTGTGCCCTCGCGTTCCAATCACAATCAAATCAATTTTTTCGGTTTCCGCTGCAGTCAAGATCGACGCTGCGGGCATGCCAATTTCCATCGCCGCACGAGCACGCACGCCACGGCTCTGCGCACGCGCCACAGCAGCGGCAAGGCGCCCCTCGGCAACGCGACACAATTCGGGGTAGAGCTGCGGCCAGACGGCATCAATGCTCATCTCACACTCAAGTGCCTCGGATGCTCCGGCGGCAAAAAACACCACCAGCTCTGCCGCGTAAGCGCGTGCGAGATCGATGCCCCAATCGACCGCCTGCTCGCCATTCCGTGAAAAGTCCGTCGCTGTCAAAATGCGCCGAATCGTCCCAGTCTCTTGGATTTCCATCCCATTTCCTCCGAAGAAAAAGTGTTCCTCGTGCATCGCTCTACAAAATGCCGCAGCGATGCCCAACACGCACCCAATACACAGCTTCGCCCGCACCGCCGAAATTTGACGTCCACGCCACGGTGCGAATTTTGAGCCCGTCCACCACAGCGTCAAAAAAGCGTACGATCAATCTACAAGTTGTTGCGATCAACGAGGACAGCAACCTGCGCGGCTCACGCAGCATGAAAAGGATTCTTCATCAATGCCTACAGCCCCGATGTCCGCCGCAAATCCGCAGCACATCATCGCAATGTGCGGCCTCGTTGCCAGCGGGAAAAGCACCGTCGCGCGCGCCCTCGCACAACGCATCGATGCAGCCTTAATCGTAGCCGACGACGTGCGCCTCTCTCTCCTTGGCCACTCACCCCTTGAGCGCACCGAAAGCGCCGTCCTTACCAAAAACTATTCTTCAACATTACCTAAAAAAGTGTATGATCAAATATTAGCTCACACCCAAACAATGCTCGCCGCCGGGCACTCTGTCGTCGTTGACGCCTGCTTCCACACTCGGGCAAGCCGCGCTGCGCTGCGCAAACTCGCTACCGATTTTCAAGTGCCGCTACTCTTCGTCGAATGCCGTGCGCCGCAGAACGTCATCAATGCACGTCTCGCTGCACGGGCGGCGCGCGATGGCGTTTCGTTACACGACTGGCGAGAAATTGCCAAACACCTCCAGGCCGACTGGCAGGAGATCACCGAGACAACGCCCCACGAACATGCCGTCGCAGACACAAGCCAGCCCCTCGATACAACCGTCTCAAAATTGTGTCGAAATTTTTTACCTACTCTTCTCATCGCGGAACAATCCGAACATGATTAAATCATCTCTCGAAAAACCCGGTTCCGATTCGCGGCTTTACCGTCGGACAGCCAAAGCTACGTCACCACAAGCCGTTACTTTCGATTGCTGGAGCACATTGATTTACGAAAAGAATCCCGACGCCGTGTATCGCGAACGCGTACTCGCCTTACTGCGCGTCGCCAAAGCACACGGCATCGAAATCTCCGAGCAAAATGCACGTGCAAGTCTCGATCGCGCCTGGCGCGAACACTGGGAGCGCTGGCAGCGCGAAGAGACAAGCAGTCCGAAAGCCATTGCCTTCGCCGCCTTGCGCGGAGTCGGCCTTCAAGCACCGCATGCCGTCGAACGACTCGTGAAAGAATTTGTAGAGATCGCCACCGCAAGCGAAATCATCTCCCTCACGAGCGCACACGAAACTCTTGCGGCTCTTGCGCGTGAAAACATTGCCACCGCACTCATCTGCGACACAGGGTTTAGTCCGGGCGTGGTTGTGCGCGAACTCTTGCGACGTGAAGGCTTGCTCAGCCTGCTGACCACACAAGTTTTTTCGAATGAGGCTGGCGTCTCAAAACCAAACCCTCGCATCTTTCAAGCCGCTCTCGCGAATTTGCAAACGGCTCCCAATTCGACGGTGCACGTGGGCGATTTGCGTCGGACAGATATTGCAGGTGCACGACGCATGGGCATGGCCACAATCCGCATTACCGAACATCACGACGATCAAAGCGATACGCCCGAGGCCGATGTCGTCGTAACGTCGCATGCAAATCTGCGTGACATTTTGCATCTCTCGTAAAAGAGCAGCGCGCAAAGTCGACGATCAACGCAAATTACGCACCCGTCGCTTGCAAAGCGTGGCTTCAGAAAATGAATTTCTCTATAGTCCGTCTTTGCAGAGTGGTTCTTCGAATCAAGAAACTTCAAAATCCAAAACTCGAATGCAAAACACCAACGGCTTGGCCCAATCGGCCAAAATGCTCGCGAACGCCAAGCGCTGGAAAAAGACCAGAAGGCGAAAGACAACCGAAAAACGAAAGAACAAGCAGAAAGGCCAATAGGATGACTCTCAAGCAAAACATCGCAGTGAACTTCAAAGAAATCGAAGTCAATAACGGCGTGCGCACTTTCATCGAAGAACGCTGCCAAGAAATGCTCGAAGAATTCCCGGAAGTCATGTCTTTCGACGTCTCCCTTGCACCGGATGGCATCGGCTTTACCGCACGCGTGCATGCAACGGGTCGCAACCTCGATGTCGTAGCGACGCATGATTCGGAAAAAGAAGTTGGTCACGCGGCCGATCAGGTGCTCGACAAGGTTCACCGCCAATTGCGAAAACAACACGAAAAGCGCGTCGAACATCGACGCTAAGCGCAATCCAACACAAAAATGATTCAGATGGGTGGTGTGTATGAGTGAATTTCATTCGCTGCGTAACGATTTACAAGCGCGCCTCGGCGTGCTCAAAAATCGCTTGACCAAAATTGAGGGTGATCTCCAAAGGCGTCCTCACCAAGACTCCACCGAACGCGCGACCGAGCGAGCCAACGATGAAGTGCTTGAGCATTTGAGCACGCAAGAGCGCGAAGAGATCGCCCAAATCGAAGCAACACTCGCGCGTATCGAGGCGGGCACCTACGGCCAGTGCGAAAAATGCGGTACAAAGATCGATCCCAAGCGCTTGCAGGCTCTTCCCTACGCACTGCGCTGTATCGCGTGCGCCAGCTAAAATCGCAACGAGCAGAACAACTCTGCTCCGATGGTTTGCGCACGAGTGTGAGCAAAGTGGATGTGTTTCTCGGCTGAAGCAAGCTTTGTCGCCGGTGCCGGCCTCAGCATTGCGGGCGTGCTCGCGATGCGTGCAGCACCTGCAAAATCTGAACTCACTCTTGCTGCAATTCCATTCGTTTTTGGCGCGCAGCAAATCACCGAAGGAATGGTCTGGACAAACCTTCTCGCCGGCAACGCGGCAATGGCACAGCAGTACGCCTACGCGTTTACAACCCTCTCGCACATCGTGTGGCCGATTCTCTTACCGCTCGCCGTCGCACTCGCCGAGACCAATGCCTTTCGACGCATTCTTCAAGCGACACTCTTGGGAGCGGGAACAATCTCAGGACTCTACATTGGCCTCTGCCTACACCGATTCGGGTTACGCGTTCACATTGTCAACGGGCATCTCGGCTACTACACAGAATATCCGTTTTTGAATGAAACTTTCACACTCTACGTCATGGCCTCAGCCACGCCCTGCCTATCGAGTCATCGTCTCATCACACTCTTTGGGCTTTTGCTCTTGCTCGCTCTCGTGATTTCACTCGAATTCTTTGCGCTTACGTTCATCTCGGTGTGGTGTTATTTTGCGGCCATCTTGAGTTTTATCATTTGCCTACACTTTTGGACGTCGATGCGCAAAAATACGCAATAATCACTCGCGTAGTCTGTATGGCACCGTGGACGTACGGCAGTCTTGCAAAATATCGATGTGGCAAATGATGATCATCGTACGTCGCGTAAAAAGCGAAGCGCCTGACTTCGAAACTCACTTGACCACATAGCGTGCGCCGTATCGACGGTGAGTTTTGCAGCAGCTGGCCATTCCGACGTCTCTTCATAGCCTGCAGCACTCGTCGCGTAAAATTCCGGCCCAGCGTCCGAAGGATTATCATCGCGCAGCTTGCGCGCTTGCAAACGCTCAAGTACAAGCGCTGCCGCGCAGCGAGTTTCGATAAGGTAGGAAACAATTTTGTGTTGCTGCGCGAAGTCAAACGCAAGCTGGCGTTGCGCACGCTTGGCAAACACCGCATCGAGAACGGCCACACGGCCTGAGTCGATCACAGCGCGCGCGCGTTCGAGCAAACCGCGATACACGCGATCCGTCATATCGTCACCATAGGCGTGCGCAGCGTTTTCGTGATTCCCAAGGCGTGTCGTTGCCGAAACACCGACGAGATGCTTGCGCACGCGATCGGAAGCAACGATCACGCCGCCCAGTTCGTCTGCAACAATTTTTGCGGCAGAGCTTTTCCCCGTGCCCACGACGCCAGTCACCACCACGAGCCCAGGTTTGCCGCGAAGCGAAAGCGCACGGACTGCCAATTCGAGATGGCGCCTTGCGCTTTGCACTGCCGCCTCACGCTGTGCGGCTTCGAGATCCGTTTGCGCGCTCGCCAAAATTGCAACTTTGGCACGCACAAGTGCACGGTAAGCGATGAAATAATCCACGACGTGGTACAAGCCGAAATCATCACTGCACTGCGCATAATGACACAGAAACTGTTCGGCGAAGCGACTTCGTCGGCGATAACGCAAATCCATGGCGCAAAACGCAACTTCCGACGCAGGATCGAGATGACGAAAATCATCGCGAAACTCGATGGCGTCGATCAAAAGAGGTGGCGCGGCATCGGTTTCAAACCAAATGTGTTGCAAATGCAAATCCCCATGCCCATTGACGAAGCATCCTGCTGCGCGGCGCTGCTCGAAATGCGAAGCGTGTTTCTGCAAAAAATTTTCGAGCTTTTCTTGCACACAGCGCAAGGCTTCCGCCTCGATCAGCGACGGCGAAAAACGCGCAAGAGTCTCAACGCAATCTCGTGTAGGAATAGCAATCCGCTCGAACCAAGCTTGCGGTGTCCAATCTTTCGGGGTTTCTAGCCGCGACGCGCGATGTATCTGCGCAACCCGTTCGGCCACACGCTCGATTTGCTCCTGCCGCAAGAGACCTTGTTGCAACAGCGAAAGCGCATCGCGTCCGTTTGGCAACCGACGCATCACAACGCAGTGCTCAAGCGTCTTGCCGTCGGCAGAAACAAATTCGAGCTGCTCGCGCACCGGCCCTACGTGCAAGTCCCCTTCTGCCTCGTACAGCGCTGCGACGCCAAGATAAACATCCGGCGCAAAACGGCGATTGACTGCAATCTCACGCAAGCAATCTGCATTACGTTTTTCGCGCGTGCTGAAATCAAGAAAATCGAGCCTCACGGGTTTGCGAAATTTATAGACACGATTTGGCGTTAGAAAGACATTCGAAATATGCGTCTGCAAGCGGGTAACGCCACCCCGCGCGCTGTCGTCCTCGGGATACGCACTGCTCGTTTCGAGCGCCTCCCAAACGATTTGGTTCTCGGTGGATTCACTCTTTTCTGTGTCCATTTTCTCGACCATCGCTTGCTCGCTGTACTGCACGTCATTTTGCGGCTTACTGCATGCGCATCAGGGGCGTTACGCTGCTCGCATCAAACCCCGACAACCAAATCACCTCAGCCTTAGCGCGATTTTTCACGCTCGATCTGAAAATGTTCGATGTACGTTGCGTAGCGCGCGTGAACGGCCTTTTCGGTGATCCCGAAATCTTCCATTCGATACTGATGCGCACCGTGTTTGCCGCGTGGATTTTCAAAGTGATGCGCCTCGAATCGCGACTGCGTGGTTTCGGAATACTCGAGACCGAAATGTGTGTAGATGCGCTTCACCGCGCCCACCGGATCGGCGAGCACTTCGTGGAAATGCAAATCGAAGAACTGCGCATCGCCCTTCTCACGGCGAAACGCCAGCATCTGCTCCATTCGCGACGCCCACAAATCAAGAAGCCACTGCGCCACGGCTTTCGGATCGACGTCGTATTCATACATCGCGCGCCAACCCGCAACCAAACTGCAAATCGACGGGAGCACTTTGTTCGGATCGCGATGCGTCTGCACGATGCAGGCATCGGGATACACTTCGAAGATTTCGCGGATCGCGCGCATGTGCATCGGATACTTGAGCACCCAGCGTTTTTCGGGCGTGGGCGAGCCGATCAACTTCAAGAGATCGCGGTGCTGTTCGTAGGTCGGCTTCATGTCCACACGGTCGTACCACTGCGAGTACGACGGAATCGTCGAGTTACAATCGAAAGTGTCATCCGTAAACATGTGTTGCAAAAGATGCCGGCACTCTTCAGGGCCGTCGGCCGTCATCAGGTGCATCGCTTTCAGCGACGGATCGAGGTAGTACATCGTCTTCAAGTCGCGCGCGGCCTGCTTGAACTCGGGGCGCGCTTCCCACTCGGCGCTCAGCGGACGCGGCTGCGGTGCCGCCGCAAGCCAGTACTCGAGAAACTGAATGCCGGGATCGGCACCGAGCAAATGATGCAACGCCGTCGTGCCCGTGCGCGGCAAACCCAAAATAAAAATCGGGCGACGAATCTCGGTCTTCAAAATCGCGGGGTTTTCTTTGAAGTATTTCCGCGCGCGAAGGCGATTTTTCAAAATCGTCAAAATGCCCTGCTGCGCCATCATTCGGCCAAACGGCGTGAGTTTCGATTCCACATCGTAGGCCTGCGCCAGCACCTGCAAACCCTCGCCGTAACCCGTGCCAAAATCATCGAAGCCAAGCGCCTTCGCCGCCGCCTCGTGCCAGGCATCGATCGAATCCACGAAATTCGCCGGCTTTCGCCCCAAACACCCCAGCGCCTCGTTCACTCGATTGAACAAAACCAGAGGCAAACGCTGCGA
>CAYRID010000045.1:0-8407 GCA_964424225.1 uncultured Geobacter sp. | reverse complement strand
GGAATTCCGAGAATCACGCTCGATGCCTTAAAAATGGCCGATGCCGTTTGCCCCACTTCAAGGCCAAGCGCAGCCCTGCTTTCATTCGTCACGATCGCGGCCACTGCGCCTCCGCTCGGCAAACTGATGACCACTTCTGCGTTCACTGCGCCAGGCTGCACGCGGGTGATTTTCCCTGTGAGCCGATTGCGCGCCGAAAACTTCGTGTCCGCATCGTCCGTCACAACAATGATCGACGAAGCTTTCACGAGCGCAAAAACTTCTATTCCCGGACGAAGCCCGAGGTTCTCGGTGCTGTCGTGCGTCACGATGGCCACGAGCTTTTGCCCACACAAATCTATGTCAATCTCATCATTCACGGCTCCCGTTTGCACGCGAATCACTTTTCCAAGAAATTGATTTCGTGCACTGGTCTTCATAATCATCCTCCTCAATAGGGAATAATCTTCCGTCACGCCGTGGGCTTGCTGTCCGAGCTGTTCAATAAAACGACGATGCTCAAGCTCGATGATGCGAAAGTTGGCCACCAACTGTTCGCCGCGTTGGGTCAGACGCGTGCCACCGCCGCCTTTTCCGCCTGCAACTCGCTCGACCAAGGGCTTGCCTGCGAGATGATTCATCGTGTCGATCGCATCCCACGCTGCCTTGTAACTCATCCCAATTTCTTTGGCGGCCTGGGTAATCGATCCGCATTCCGCAATTTTGGCAAGCAACTCGATGCGCCCAAGGCCACCAAAATTTTCTTTTCCGACGGTGAGCCAAACCGAACCGTGCAACTCGATCTCTTTTTTCTTTGCTCGCATATCGATTTCATCCCCCTCGCAGATCGGCGAAGCATAGGAAGAAATGCGCGCACTTGCCGCATCTCCGTGCTCGCGAATTGCGCGCCACGCGGAGCAGAAATGCGTGTGCAAGCGCCGCTCATTCGACAATCTTTCGCACCTCGATTTCCTGCAACCACTTCACATGCCGAGGTCCGGTACGTGTGTCCTTGGTCGAGATCAAAGCAATGCGTCCCTGATCGTCCTTTAGCGGCTGACCCTCTTTTTCAAAAAGCACCATGACGCCATCGCCGATGGGAGAATTGAAGAGTTCCGTCCACGAAAACACCACCTGATAGCCATCGCTTGCCTTGGCGATGATCGCCATCTTTTTCACATCGTTGTGATGCGGCGCGATGATGACGGCTTGGGTGAGGATATCTACGAGACGCACGCCCTTGAAAGGTTCGACCTTTCCGACATTCGCACCCGTCTGACACACAAGTGCGACATCTCCATTGTCGTGCAGTGGAAACTTACGCAACTCCTCCACCGTCAAAGTCAGAGACTGCTCGACCGCCCCTGAAATCCGAAGCGTCTCCGTCACGAAGAAGCGAGAAACGTCGGGAATCTCTTCTTGGGTCGCGAGAATCCAGCGCGCCAAATGATGTGCATCTTGCAGTGTAACCGGATTCGGTGACATGAACGGCAATTGGGCATGGCCCGCTTTCATCCAACCCACACCGTCGGGCCCCGTACCCGAAAGAATGTGATCGACGAGAATCGATTCCGCGTTCTCGACCTTGGCGTACTTGGCCGCCACTTGCTTGTACGGCGGCCCCTTCAGCTCTGCCGCACCGCGATGACACGCAAGACATCCGTTCTTCTGCGCAAGCACCGCTTCGTCGTCGCCCGCAAACGCAAAGCCGGCGCGAGCCAACACGAACAGAAACACAACACAAAAAAGAGTTTGTAATTTATTTCGACGCATTATTTTTCTCCTGATCCAATGAAAATTTGTAGGTGGCGTTGGCGAACCACATTCGGCCCGGACTCGGGAAGCCATCCGCAAGTTCGTAATCGCGGTCGGCGAGATTGGTCACGCCAGCTTCCACAATGAGGTTCGGCAGTGCTTCGTATGCCACTTTAAGATCCAGCGTCGCAAAGCCAGGCAGCTTGACCGTATTCGAGGCCCAACGACTGCTGTTGTACTCGGCAAAAGCAATCACATCCAAACGAGGAAGCGGACTCAATATTGTGTAGGCGATCGCCTTGTGTTGAAGCACGTCCGTAAGGCGTTGACTCGAATCGCTGCGGTTTTCGAGATCAATGAAGGTGTAGCTGCCGCCAATCTCTAGCCATTCCAACACTTGGCCGCTCGCGCCTAGCTCGGCACCATACATACGCACCTTGCCGACGTTTTGCATTTGCGATTTTATTCCCGACACATTGGCGACCGACTGAATCTTGTCCGTAATATCGCTGTAGAAAATGGCCGCCTCGACTTTGCCACCTTCCCACGGCGTACCCTGATAACCGATTTCGTAGTTCAGCGATTCTTCAGCGCCCAGCGCCGGATTTTCGATGTAAGTGCCAAGGCGTTGCGAGTAACGATCTTTCAACGTTGGAATACGCGTCTTGCGCGCAACGGTTGCATATAAGCGCGCATTTTCAGACCAGTCATAAAACAACCCAGCTTGCGCATCGTAGGCAGTGGTCTTGTCCGGCTTCGAATAAGGATTGCCACAACTATACACATGTTTGGGACGCAACTGATGCCGCGAAACTCCGAGTGACAACGCGAGATTAGGCCTGATCTGAATCGTGTCTTCGATTCCGAAGGAAAGGAGCACATCTTTGTAATCGGCATTCTTCTGTGAGTTGGCATCCGTTTCTATGTGTTTGTCTTGTTTATAGTGGGTGACAAAGCGCAGTGTCTGAGCGCGGAAGCGCAAGGATTCAAGCTCGATGGAGCCGCCGTTTGCGCTGTCATTGTAAATACTGCGTCCCGTGCTCACGCTGCCTTTGCCAGTTTTTTTCAGCTTGGAGTAACTCTCGTCGGTGAAGGAAGTCACTTCATTTTCGTAGGTGTCGTGATAGAGCCGAAGCTTCAACGACTCCACGCTCGACAGCGAAGTGTGTGACACAAAGTAAAAACCCTCTTTGTCCCAGAACGGCCATTGCCAATAGCGCGCGCTCGCAGGGTCGGTGGACGGTGGCTGCCCCTTCTCGCCGTTTTGTTTGTAATAACTCAAGGCATACTCATCGCCGTTGTCGGGCGTCAGGCCCAGCTTGATCGAGACTTTGTCATCTTCGCGATACGCATTATTGCGATACCCGCCGCCTTCCGTCGCTGTCGACTCAAAATCCGACGACAACGGAAAACCCGTGCTGTTTGAATACGAGGCACCGGCCTGCAAGTAGCCCCACCCTTGATTTGTGCCGACATTGAGCGCCGTCTGCCAAGAATCGCCAGAGCTCCAACCCGCCGACGCATCCATCTCGAGTGCGTGGTGCGGCTTGTACGAAAGCAAATTGATTGCGCCGCCAAGCGCATTGGGGCCGTACGCCACGGAACTAAATCCCTTGGAAACTTGAATGCCCGCGAGATCGGCCGTGGTAAATCGACCAAAATCCACATAACCGTCGTAGGGGACGTAAATTGGAATTCCGTCGATATACAGCGGCACTTGGCGAGAATCGAAGCCTCGCACGAAAATCGTGCGTTCGTTGCGCGAGTTCGTCGAAAGTGTAACGCCCGATAACAGATTCAATGACTCGGCCACGTCATCGCGATTAAAGCGCAGCATCTCTTGGCGACTTACGACCGAAGCCACCTGCTCGTCGCCCACATCGCCGATGCTTTGCACATGCTTGCCCTCGACCAGCACGACGGCCCCAAGCCCAAAGAGCGAATTTTCCGCCTTGGAATCTGCCGCCCAAGCCGCCGACACCGAACCACAAAGCCACGCCACGCCCACGGCGCACAAGCATCTCGCAAAACACATCTTCCGTCGGAACAACTCCATTTTTTACTGATCCTCCATTCCATAACAGCGCAAAAACCAACCGCAATATCGAACTGTACATAACGAATTTTATGCCCACCGCAATATCCAAGTCGATATAACGCTTAGCGATCGGCACTCCGGGCCTTTTCATCGAGAGTGCGCGCACAAGAAAACGCGATCTTTGTGAAAACGGGATGAACGAGAACGAGACGTGCAGTATCGTAATCGCCCTGCCCGAGAGAAGGCTCGCGGGCAGCAAAGTGCTCGACTCAGCGAACCCGCTTTAATCCAAAAATTTGAAGTCAATGAGGTAACCCGATGCAAATCCGAAATGTCGTTCTCGTCGATGGTGCTCGCTCCGCTTTTGCCCGCGGCGCCACAGGCAAACTCACTGCGACCCGTCTCGATGAGGCCGGCGCGCAAGTCGTGCGCGCGCTGCTCGCGCGCAATCCGAAGGTCAAGCCTTCGATGATCGAAGACGTCGGCCTCGGCAACGTCGGCGGCAAATCGGAGTTCAACTACGTCGGCAACGTGCAGCGCCTCGCCGGTCTGCCGCTCGAAGCCTGCGCCTTCAACGTGAATCGCCAATGCGGTTCGAGCATGGAAGCGATCCATCGCATCGCGCTCGGCATCATGGTCGGCCACATCGATTGCGGGCTTGCGATCGGCATCGAGCGAATGGGCCGCGGCCTCAACTTGGGCGTCGAGCAACCCAATCGCGTCACGCAAATGACGACGAAGATCTCCGAACTCAACGCCGAGCAAATCGCGCCGGACCCGAACCACGGTAAATATTTCTCGGTGCCCTTCCCGGAATACATCCGCAAGTCGCCGTGGTTGCAAAACATGGTGCAAACCGCGCAGAACGTCGCGGAAGTGTATGGCCTGAAGCGCGAGGAACTCGATCGTTTCTCCGTCGAAAGCCATGCCAAGGCGATCGCGGCCTACACAAAAGGGTTTTACAAAGACGAGATCATTCCACTCGAAATCGAACTGCCGGTTTTCGATGCGGACAAGAACTGGGTCGCGGATGCGGTCGGAGAGAAGGCGATTTTCGATCGCGATGAATGCGTACGCGAAAGTGCGTATGAGAAGCTCGCCTCGCTCAAGCCGATCCCCGGCGTGCAAAGTTTTGGCGGCCAAGAACTCGTGATCACGCCCGCCAATGCTTGCCCAACCAACGATGGCGTTTCGGCCGCACTCATCATGAGCGAAGAAAAGGCGATCGCGCTTGGCCTCACGCCGCTTGCGCGCATCGTGTCCTTTGCCGTCGGTGGCGTGAAGCCGCAGCTCATGGGGCTTGGTCCAGTCGTCTCCACGAAAATTGCACTTGAGCGCGCAAAACTTTCGGCGGCACAAATTGATCGCGTCGAATTCAACGAGGCCTTCGCGGCGCAAGTACTTCCGTCGGTGCGTGAACTCGGCATTCCGCTGGAGAAGATCAACGTGAACGGCGGCTCGCTCGGCATTGGCCATCCGCTTGGCGCGACGGGCGCACGGCTTGTCACAACGGTGGCCATGGAACTGCGCGCGAGCAAGACACGCTACGGTGTCGCCACGCAGTGCATCGGCGCCGGCATGGGCATCACGACGATCGTCGAGCGCATGGACTAACCTTCCATGACCGACGAGGCACAGCACTCGTTGCATCCTCGTCGGTCATGCCCTGCATGGGGCCCCCGATTTCGTTTTTGCACATCTCCCGCAAATCGAAATTACAGAAAGCAGCACGAACCGTGAGCCGCATCAAAGCACCGTCCGACACAAAAGTGCAATCACTACCGCCCGAGCCCGTTGCCAGCAGCTCGGGAGCCGGCCGGCCACGCAGTGAAGAAGTGCACCAAGCCATCCTTGATGCCACCCTTGCCCTGATCGTCGAAGTCGGCTTTTCCGCGCTCACCGTCGAAGGCGTGGCGAGCCGCGCCGGAGTCGGCAAGGCCACTATTTACCGACGCTGGTCGTCAAAGCTTCCTCTCGTAATCGAAGCCTTCGGCAAACTTCCAGGTTTTGAACCAGTCGACACCGGATCCCTCGAACAAGACTTGAAGCAAATGCTGCACCGCTATGTGAACGTCTTCAACTCGACACCGCTTGGCATCGTACTGCCCAGCCTTGCTGGCGAGCGCACGCATAATCCCGAGCTTGCATCGCTCTTTGAACTGGTGACACGCGAACGGCGTCAGCCACTTACGGACGCCTTACAGCGCGCCGTGGAACGCGGTGAGATTGCGCGCGATCTCGATCTCGATCGCGCCGCCGATTTGATCGTGGGCCCAATCGCCGTCGCCCTCTTTTTTCGCGGTGGGCGCATCAATCCCAAACTTATTGATCCCACCGTCGAACTCGCCTTGAATGGCCTGCGTCCGCGCAAATAGTCCGCACCGCGTAACGCACCCTTCCTTTTTTTGAAGAGTCAGTGATAAACTGCTCGCACGTTTTGTGGTGCCCGCCGAGGCACGAATTGCACTCAAAGTTCACGACAATCCTGTCCTTCGCACAAGGAGCGAACATGCTTTCCAAATCCATTTTATCCAACACAACGAACTCGCTAGGGAAATCAACACCAAAATGCGTAATGTTGATTTTGATCTTCTCGCTCTTTGCTGCGTGCAGCGACGAAAAGACCTACTCCACCGCAGATGGCGAAACCACAGTAAAACGCCGCGGCAATGACATCGAAATCTCGGCCCACGACAACGAGGGAAATAAAGTCACTGGACAAGCCGGCAAAAACGTCGCGATCCCCGAGGACTTTCCATCCGATCTCCCGATCTATAGTGGCGCTACACCGCTCGTCGCAATGAAGATGGAAGGACAAGGGCATTCATTGACACTGGAAAGCACCGACCCGCTCGACAAGGTGCACGCATTCTACGTTGACGCTGTACAAGCCAACGGCTGGGCCATTGATGCGCAAATGGATTGGGGCGGCCAAAAAATGATCGCTGCAAAAAAGGGCAACCAAACTGCAGCCATCTCTCTCAGTAACACTGACGGAAAAACCCAGATCGTACTCACAGTTTCGCGAGAAGAGTAAGTCGGCACCCCCTACCGCGAGTGCATATCGCCTAGATCTCAAATCAAAGGCCACGCGCGCAAAGCGTTTCGTTAGCGCGCGTGGCCGAGTTCCTTCGCGCGGTCGCGCAACACGAATTTCATGACTTTGCCCGAGGCATTTAGAGGCAAATCATCGACGATGGCGACGGCGCGTGGGACTTTGTAGTTCGCCATTTCGTTTCGACACCAAGCAATGATCGCCTCGGGCGTTGGCGCGGCGTGACCGGGCTTGGGCACAATGAAAGCCATGCCGACCTCGCCCATTCTTTCATCGGGAATACCGATCACAGCGGCTTGCGCAACATCGGGGTGAGTGAAGAGAATTTTTTCAATCTCGGCTGGATAACAGTTGAAGCCGCCCATGATGTACATGTCTTTGATGCGATCCGTGATACGCAAGTAACCGCGTTCGTCCATCACGGCAATATCCCCCGTGTGTAGCCATCCGTCGGTGTCGATCGTTTTCTTCGTCTCGGCCTCGTCTTCGAAGTAACCGCGCATCACGTTGTAGCCTCGCACCACGATTTCACCCGGCTCGCCACGCGGCACTTCGCGACCTTGTGCATCGACACAGCGCACTTCGACGTCGTCGATTGCACGTCCCGAGGTTTTGGCAATCGTCTCGGGATCATCATCGTAGCGACACATACTTACGACACCACAAGTTTCGGTAAGACCATAGCCGGTAATGATCGTTTCAAAACCAAGCTCGCTGCGCATGCGCTCAATCAGTTCTACCGGAATCGCGGCTGCGCCCGTGACCGCAAGCCGCAGGCACGACAAATCGTACTTTGCGCGATCAGGATGCACGAGGATCGACTGATACAGCGTCGGTGGCCCTGGTAACACACTAATGCGTTCCTTACCAACACGCTCAAGCACTTGCGGCACGTCGAAAATCGGATGCGGTAAAATCGTGGCACCACGCAAAATCGCCGCGAGCCAGCCGGCCTTGTAACCAAACGAGTGAAAGAAAGGATTCACGATCAAGTAGCGATCGCCCGCACGCAGGCCAATGACTTCGCTCCACGATTTGAACGCGCGCAAGTTTTGCGCATGCGTCGTCATCACACCTTTGGGATTTCCCGTAGTTCCCGACGTAAAAAGCAAATCGGAAAGATCGCCGGGCTTTACGGCCTCGGCGCGCGCGCGCGCTTCGGCAAGCGAAACACGGGCACCAAGTTTCAGAAAATCTTGCCAGGCAAGGCCGCCCTTCGCGGGGCCGCGCAACACAATGCGCTTTTCGAGCTGCGGCAAGTCTTCGTTTTCAATCGCAGCCAAATAATTGCTGCCCAAAAAATCCGTCACCGTACAAAGAATGCGCGACCCACTTTTGTGTAGAATGTATGCCGCCTCGCCACCCTTCATTCGCGTATTGAGCGTAACGAGCACGGCCCCTGCCGATTGAAGGCCGATCGCCGCAACGACCCACTCCCAAATATTGGGCGCCCAAATTCCGACGCGATCCCCCGGAGCAATGCCTGCGGCGATGAACGCGCGCGCCGCTTGCAACCCTGCATCGGCAAGCTCGCGAAATGTCATGCGCACGTCGCCATCTTCAAGCGCCGCGCAATCTCC
>CAYRID010000044.1:0-19482 GCA_964424225.1 uncultured Geobacter sp. | reverse complement strand
GAAAATCGCAACCAAGACATCGCAGATCTTTACTTCATCGAATGGGTTGCACCAAACATTGAGAATGCGATGTCCAATCTAGAGCAAAAGAATGACGCAGCGACCTTCGCGCGCAGTCGCAAAGACAGCGTGCAACTCATCCCTCCTTCGCATGCCTCGCTCGAAGCGGAGTATCGGCCTATTCCCGGACAATTCGGTCGGCCGCAGGCACTCGAACGCGAAGTATTCATCGCTGCCGTCGAGACTCCGGACGGAATTTATGCGCAAGGCAGTCTCTACATCTATTTCTATTCCGACGGATCTGCAGATCCGCTGCAGATTGTGCTTGGGAACAATGCGGGGCATCGTTTGCGCCTCGAAGTGCAAGCACTCGCCGATGCCATCCGCATTACCGAGGAAAACTAACGCATGATCGCAGGATGGCAGACTGCTCGCACTCACTTTGCACTACGCAAACAATGCGCCTTTAGTCTGATCGAAGTCCTTGCGGCCGTCGCCGTACTCGCTTTTGTGTATATTGCTCTCGCTGAATACGCAATGCGTGGGCTTGGTGCCGAAGGGGAAGCCGCACGCCGACTCAAGGCAGCCACGCTCGCCGACAATAAACTTGCAACCATCGAAGCACAACTTTTGCTCGGCTCCAAGCCGCAGCTTGAAACACAGGAAAGTGACGAAGACGATTTTCATATCACCGTTGATGTTCGCGCCTTGTCCGTCGAACTGCCGGCATGGACTCCGCGCAGCGACAAGAACCGCTCCTCTTCTTCCGCTGCTTCAAACGGTCCGAGTTTTCTTGCAGGGCAAGGCAAAGACGCAACGCTGCGTACGGTGACCGTGCGCGTTGAATGGCCCGAAGGTCGCTCGCAACAAAATGTCTCGCGCACCACGATTTTCTTTGATCCTTCGGTGCATGCTGAATGGATCGAATCTCTGCCCGTTCGACTGCTGGGCAAGGATGCGGAAATACCCGGCGATGAAAACATCGACGGCGAAGCTTCCGAAGACGAACGATCCGACGACAACTTGGATGTAGATGCAGATTTCGACGCGGAGAGCGAATGAACTTTGCAGCGTCACATACGACACGAAACGGTTTCACACTCATTGAAACCTTGGCGGCTATTTTTCTTACGGCTCTCGTACTCACCGTCGCCATACATTTTTACCTGGATCTTTCAAACGCGGGCAATGCTGCTGCAAAACAGACACGCGATGCACGACGCGCCAATGCCATTCTCAATCGCATCGCGCGCGATCTCGAAATGGCGTATCTCTTGCGCAAGGCCCCTGACGAAGACCCTCTGACTCAGCCTTGGATTTTTCTTGGTCAACGCGCCGGAGGAGACGCTGCCGCATCGCGTATCAAATTCTTTACTCGAAATCATCGCCCCCGCGCGAGCGCGGCCCACGAGGCCGACTTAGCCTTTGTTGCTTATTTCCTTGAAGATGACACAAAATCAGGTCGCATTCTTTTACGTTGGTCTCGGGCACAAATGCCCGAAGCACTTGAGCGCGATTTTCCAGATCCGAGTGCTGATGGCGTTGTCGCCTTGGCCGACGACATCCACTCGCTTGCATTTCGCTTCCTCGATCTTGAAGGCAAATGGCAAGACGAGTGGGATTCTTCGCAGATAACACAATCGGGGCAATTGCCGCTCGCCGTTGAAATCACTCTCGAACTCTTGCCACCCGAAGCCGAACGCAGCGCGAAAGAAGTCCTCCTTGGCCCTTATTCGCGCTATGCACTTTTGCCCGTCCCTCCACTCGACATGTCCGCCATCTACAAAGAACGTCGCGGACGCAGCGGGCGCAGCAAGGCGGCGCGCGAAGCGCTCGAAACCTCACAGGAGAAACGGACTACAGAAAAATGCGTCACTGTTGTACAATGTCTCGCCATGCACCCCAATGAACCCGGGAGCGGATCTTTCCTCGCCGGCTTATCTTTGGCGCAAAAGGACGCCTGTTGGCGCGACCAATTTCCGAATTATCCGTTGAAGGGATGCAATTAGTATGCAGCACCATCCCGCAACACAAAAAAGAGTTTATTCTTACCAACGGGGAATCGTGCTCGTGCTCGTGCTCTTTTTGACGATCCTTCTCGCCGCGAGCGTCTCGGCTTTTGTGCGCCGCTCGACGATCGATGCAATGATCGTGCAAAACTACGATCAGGCTGCACAAGCCGAAGCGCTCGCACGTGGCGGCATACGCCTTGCCGAAACGCTTTTGCTCGAAGACTTGCTCGAGGATCAAAACCAACAACAAGAGACGGGTATCGAAACACAGCGCGATGTCTGGGCGCGAGCAAGCACAACACACTTTGAAATGGAAGATGGTGGCATACTGAAGCTCGATATTCGCGATGCCGCTTCACGCATCAATCTGAATGGTTTTTTAAAAGAAGAACTTCCACATACACCGTCCGGTGAGCTTGCCGTGCGCTTCTTGACTGCCTTCTTCAAGCAGGTCATCGAGGACATGCCAGGAAAACCGGAAGAAAAATCTTACGACGTCGAAGCCCTCGTATGGAATCTGGTCGATTACATCGACAAGAACGACACACGCGAAAAAGATGGCAGTCCCGAAAACGATCTTTATGCGAAGCTCAATCCGCCTTATCGTTGCGCCAACCGTCCCCTCGCGAGCGTTGACGAACTGCGCAAGATCGATGGCTTCGACGAACAACTCGTACTGGCGCTTGAACCGTACGTCACGGTGTACCCCTACGTCGCACGACAGTCTTCACGCGGGATCAATCCGAACACGGCGCCGGAGTGGGTCTTGCGCATGCTCTATTACCGCGACGGCATCAACGAATATCGCTTGGCCGACGAAGACATCGTGCGCGCTATTTCGCAAGCCCGCGCCGAAGGCACACGCTTTTGCCCGACCTCGGGCGAGAACTGCACCGCGTTGCGCGAAGTCCACCCCTCACTCGACAGCAAGATCTATCCCACGCCAAGCTATGACAGCTCCGTGTTCATCGTGCGCGCCGAAGCCAAAGTTGGCGAAATCACAAAAACGATCGAAGCCGTGATCGATCGTGCTGAGCCAACCGAGCTGCTCCTGCTATCCTGGCGCGTGCTTTAAAAGGATCACAAATCATGCTCAAGCAGATTTTGGGGCTCGATCTTGGTAGCTACGCCGTCAAGGTCGCGCAATTTCAGCAAACCTGGAACGGCCTTGTACTAACACAACTTTGTGAAATGCCACGCCGAGAAGAAGAATCTCTCGCTACCACCTTGCGAGCTTTATTCGATGCGTACAAGATCGAATCCGACACAATTTTGTGCGCAATCCCTGCAACACAAATGACGAGCCGACATCTCAGTTTTCCTTTTCATGATCGAAAAAAACTCAAGCAAGCCGTGCCCTTCGAACTCGCCGAATACGTTCCGTTCGATCTCGAGGATTTTGTAATCGATTGGGAGCTGGTGCAATCGCACGCAACAGAAAGTCAAGTTCTTGCCACGCTAACACGACGTAGCGGCATCGCCGCGTTGCTTGCAGAGCTACAAGAAGCCGGCATTGATCCAAGCGTCATCGAAGCCGAAGGGCTGGTCCTTGGCAATCTCGCGAACTTCTTTGCTCTCTCGGATACACGCCTGCTGATCGACCTTGGCCACTCCAAAACAATTTTGTGTCTACTTCTCAACGGACAACCCATTGCGACACGCACGATTCCCGTCGCCGGACTAGCGATCACGCAAGAAATTGCACGCGAAGGAAATCTCGACCTCGCCAGTGCAGAGCGCCTCAAACATGCAGGCATCTTTCACGACGGATTCCGCAGCGCCTCGCCGGGCGCTTTGCAAATCCTCGACCGCATCGTACGCGAAATTGCGCGCACGCTCGAAGCTTCCGAAAAATTGCTCGGTGGTAGTGCCAGTGAGCGCATCGCAGGAATTTCGATCTTCGGCGGCAGTGCACAATTGCCACGGCTCGACGAGTACCTCAGCGAACGCACAGGATTCCCCGCGCAGCGCTTGCAACTTCCCACCCCAACCCCAACGTCCAATATCGCCCCTATTGCGTTGAGCGACCCGACACCATTTGGTGGTGCGCTCGCTCTCGGCTTGCGTGGCGCCGCAAAACCGCGAACGAAAACCAACTTCCGGCAAGACGAATTTGCATATCGCTTCGACTTCGCGGGCTTTTCGCGAAATTTTGCTTCCACGGCAATCTTGGCGGGAGTCACCCTCTTTTTGTGCTGCGCATTGGTCATCACGATGTTTGGGCTGCGCAGTAGCCGCGCTCACTCAATCGAAGCGATGTTGCAAGCAAACTATCAGGAGCTTTTTCCAAACACTCCTCCACCGACGGATCCACTGCGTGCCTTGCGAGCAGAGCTCGATCGCGCGCACGAAGAAGCAGACTTTCTTGGCCTTTACCGTGGTGATCGCTCGGCGCTCGATTTACTAACTGAAATCGCCACGCGCATGCCTCCTGATCATGCCGTCTTGCTGCGCGAAGTGCGCATCAACCGCAACGTGATCAATCTTCGCGGGCAAGCCGTAAGTTTTGAAGCTGTCGATCAATTCAAAGCACACTTGCGCGAATGTGAAGCTTTCACGCAAACGGAAGTGAATGAAGTCAATTCCGATGCCGAGGGCAAAGTCTTTAGCATGACAATCGGACTGGCGAGCGACGCGAAAACGTCCGACGCACCGACAAAATCAGCAAGCGCAAAACCAATCGATGCTGCACAGACGAATGCAAAGGGCGAAAAATGAAAAATCTCCTCGCCAAGTGGATTGCAGCCTTCGAATCTCTCTCTCAACGCGAACGCATTTTGGTGTTCTCGGCAGCAGGAATCTCCGCGTTTGTACTTGTCATCTTTCTGATCGTGCTCCCACTTTTCGCAAGCCTTGAGCGCGCACAACTTCGCGTTCGCAATGCCGAGGAACAAATGCAACTCTTTGCAGCGCTGGCGCAGCAATACCAAACCGTGAATGCAAGCTTGCAGCAAAAAAAACAACTCATCGAAAAAGGGCCGCGTGGTCAAGCTCTCTCGAAACTCGAATCTCTGGCACAAAGCGTGAATATACGCGTCGATTCCATGGTGCCCGAATCGGCTGGGCGAAACGAAAAGTACGTCGAAACCAAAGTGCTCGTGAACCTAAAAAGTGTAGCCCTGGCGGACGCCATCAATTACTTGAGCCGCATCGAGAGCGCGCAGGACTTCTCAATCAAGACGCTACGCATCCAAGCCAACCGCAACCAAGCAACACAACTCGATGTTACGTTTACGGTCTCCGCATTTGAGCCGCTCTAAGGATCACGTCGCGCTCGCGACCTTGAATAACTATTAAAACAATACGTGCAACCCCTTGATTTTTAAAAAATATTCTTTCATCCTGATTGACGGATACAACAATGGCTGTCGATCACTTTCAGAAAATCTTTAAAACGCTGGCAGACCCAACTCGGGTACGCCTCCTTGCGCTCCTTGAGCGCGAAGAGTTGGCCGTGCAGGACTTGATGGACATCGTGGAGATGGCGCAATCACGCGTCTCGCGCCACTTGGCCATACTGCGTGAAGCCGGGCTCTTGCACGATCGCAAAGATGGAACATTCACGTATTACCGAATGCTCACACCACTTGATACACAGTGGGAAAAAGCTTGGCGCCTCGTCACGGAATCGTTTGATAGTGATGCGATGATTCAGCGCGATATGGCAAATCTCGAGCGCGTGCTCACGCTGCGCCAAGCGCACACGCGCTCATGGTTCGACGCCGTCGCACCGCAGTGGGATACACTGCGCAAGGTTTTCGACGACGACACGCTGCGTGCGCGCGCGATCAACCGTGCACTGCCAAAAAATTTAGTCGCCGCCGACATCGGCACCGGTACAGGTATTCTCGCAAGCGAACTCGCTCGTCTCGGCATGCGCGTGATCGCTGTCGATCCCTCGCCGCGAATGCTCGACACAGCGCGTAACAACTTTCATGCTGCCGGCCTCGAAACCAAGATCGAACTCCGCGAAGGCGATGCGCGCGCCCTGCCTCTTCGCGAAGGCGAAGTCGATACTGCACTCGCGCATATGGTTTTGCACTATTTGCCGTCGCCGCGCGAAGCCATGCAAGAAATGGCGCGCATCGTGAAACCAAATGGTGTCGTTACGGTTGTCGACTTTTGTCGACACGATAAAGCATGGATGCGCGAAGAACTCGGTGTACAGTGGCTTGGCTTTACCGAAAGTGAAATACTCGACTGGTTTCACGAAGCCGGGTTGATTGAAATTCAACTCGAAATCCAGGCTCCGTCCCATGCCAAGCGCGATCTCCCCCTCGCCTTCATTGCCTCGGGACGAAAACCCCAAAGTGTCAAAGCCTGAAACACGCACCGATATCAAGGAGCAACACTCATGAGTGTCAATAAAATCCAACATCCATTGGTCACACTGCTGAATGAGCGCATTTTGATCCTCGATGGCGCTATGGGCACGATGATTCAGCGCTACAAACTCTCCGAGAGCGATTTCCGTGGTGAACGCTTTGTGAAGCATTCCATCGACTTGCAAGGCAATAACGAAGCGCTGCTCTTTACGCGTCCCGATGTCATCCGTGAAATTCACGAGCAATACCTCGAAGCCGGTGCCGACATCATCGAAACCAACACCTTCAATGCCAACGCAATTTCACTTGCGGACTACGCCATGGAAGAGCTCGTGTATGAAATGAATTTTACGGCGGCAAAACTCGCCCAGGCCGCTGCAAAAGAATGGACTGCGCGCACACCGAATAAGCCGCGCTTCGTCGCTGGCGCGATTGGACCCACGACCAAAACTTTGTCAAGTTCGCAAAACGTTGACGATCCGTCACATCGCGAAATGAGCTTCGATCAACTCCATGCAACCTACAAAGATCAAGTGCGCGGATTGATCGACGGAGGCTGCGATCTGATTTTGATCGAAACCATCTTCGACGTGCTCAATGCCAAAGCCGCGATCGTGGCCGTCAAAGATGTGTTCGACGAAAAAAACGTCGAATTGCCCATCATGATTTCTGTGACGTTCATTCAGGCCGGCAACAATCGCACCGTTTTTGGACTCACCGAAGAAGCATTTTGGATTAGCGTGGCGCATGCAAAACCGATCAGTGTCGGAATTAACTGCGGGCTTGGCCCCGAAGACATGCGTGCTCGACTCGCAGCATTGAGTACGGCTGCCGAGTGCCACATCCATGTGTATCCCAATGCAGGTACGCCCAATCCGCTAAGCGAAACCGGTTTCGACCAAACACCCGAACTCATGGCACCGCTCGTCGCCGAGTTTGCACGCGATGGACTCGTCAACATCGTCGGGGGCTGTTGCGGAACAACACCAGCACACATTCGCGCCATTGCACAAGCCGTTGCGGACCTAGCACCGCGTGCGCTCACACCGTCAGCATCTGCAACATCTTCAAAATACGCAGGTTGGGATCCCTACATCATCCGCCAGGACAGCAACTTCACGATGATCGGTGAACGCACCAACGTAACAGGCTCGGCGCGCTTCAAGCGATTGATCGAAGAAAAGAATTTTGCGGCGGCACTCGACGTTGCGCTCGAACAAGTGCGCAGCGGAGCCAACATCCTCGATGTGAACATGGATGAAGGCATGCTCGACTCCGAAGCGTGTATGACCACATTTTTGAATTACATTGCGACGGAACCCGAGATTGCACCACTGCCCATCATGATCGATAGCTCGAAGTGGTCGGTGCTTGAAGCGGGGCTCAAGTGCATTCAAGGCAAACCTATTGTCAATTCAATCAGCCTCAAAGAAGGCGAAGCTGAATTTCTAAATCACGCACGACGCGCACAACGCTTCGGCGCTGCCGTCGTCGTCATGGCTTTCGACGAGCAAGGCCAAGCTGACACTTGCGAGCGTAAGGTAGAAATTTGTCAACGCGCATACAAACTTCTCCTCGAAAAATTAGACTTTGATCCGACGGACATCATCTTCGATCCCAATGCGCTCGCCATCGCAACCGGCATCGAAGAGCACAATCGCTACGCCATCAACTTCATCCATGCCGCCAAACTCATCAAAGAAGCTTGTCCAGGCGTTCGCATCAGCGGCGGGATCAGCAATCTTTCGTTTTCGTTTCGCGGCAACAATACAGTGCGCGAGGCCATCCATTCCGCTTTCCTCTACCACGCAACGAAAGCTGGGCTGGACATGGGCATCGTCAATGCAGGGCAACTCGTGCTGTACGATGAAATTCCAAAAGATCTGCTCGAGCATGTTGAGGACATTCTTTTTGACCGACGCAAAGATGCGACAGAGCGAATGGTCGAGTTCGCCGAGAATGTGAAAAATGCGGGCAAGAAAAAAGTCGTCGATCTCTCGTGGCGAGAGCAACCCGTGGCCGCACGCCTGAGCCATGCACTCATACACGGCATCACCGAATACATCGAAAGCGATCTCGACGAAGCATTGCGCGAATATCCTGGCCCGCTGCAAATCATTGAAGGACCGCTCATGGACGGCATGAATGTCGTCGGCGACTTATTTGGTGCAGGGAAAATGTTCTTGCCTCAAGTAGTCAAGAGCGCGCGCTCAATGAAAAAAGCCGTGGCGCATCTCGAACCGCTCATGGAAAAAGAGCGCGCGCAATCCGGGTCGCGCGCGCAAGGCAAGATCGTCGTCGCCACCGTCAAAGGCGACGTGCACGATATCGGTAAAAATATTGTCGGAGTCGTACTTCGTTGCAACAACTACGAAGTCATTGATCTCGGCGTCATGGTGTCTTGTGAAAAAATTATCGAAACTGCAAATCGCGAAAACGCCGACGTTCTTGGCGTCAGTGGGCTCATCACGCCTTCCCTGGATGAAATGGGCTATGTCGCCAAAGAAATGGAGCGTCAAGGACTACACATTCCTTTGTTGATTGGTGGTGCCACGACGAGCCGCCAACACACCGCGGTCCGCATCGCTCCGCATTACAGCGCAGCGACGATCCATGTGCTGGACGCCTCGCGCAGCGTAGGCGTGCTGGCGAGCTTACGCGATCCAAAGCAACGCGAAATTTTCATCCAAAAAAATCAAGAAGACCAAGAGCGCTTGCGCCGCCTGCATGAAAAGAAACAAAAGCATCCCCTACTCAGCTTCGAAGAAGCACGAAAACACCGGCCACAAATCGAATGGTCTCCAGCACAAATTGCAAAGCCGGAAACGCTTGGCCTGCAAACCCTTGAAGATTTTTCACTCGAAGAGATTGCGCGTTATATCGATTGGTCCTTCTTCTTTGCCGTCTGGGAACTCAAAGGTAAATACCCACAGATCCTAGAGCACCCGCAGCACGGTGAAACCGCACGTCAACTTTTCGATGATGCGCGCAAAATGCTGGATGAAATCATCGCGAAGAAACTCTTGCGCGCGAATGCGCGATACGGCCTCTGGCCTGCAAACTCCGTCGGAGAAGACATCGTACTCTACACCGATGAGACGCGCACACAAGAGCTTGAACGCTTTCCGATGTTGCGCCAGCAACGCGAAGCTGCAGATCTCGCCAACTTCTGTCTCGCCGATTTTGTAGCGCCACGCGAGAGTGGACTGCTCGACTATGCCGGTGGCTTTGCCGTCACCGCCGGAATCGGTAGCGCTGAACTCGTCGCAAGCTATGAACGAAATCATGATGACTACAATGCGATCCTGGCCAAAGCCCTCGCCGATCGCCTTGCGGAAGCCTTCGCCGAACTCTTGCACGCTCGTGTGCGACGGGAATGCGGATATGGCACGGCGGAAAATCTCTCGAATGAAGATTTAATCGAGGAAAAATATCGCGGCATTCGTCCGGCACTCGGCTATCCCGCATGTCCAGACCATTCTGAGAAACAACGCCTTTTTGCGTTACTCGATGCTCCGTCCGTCGGTATTACACTCACCGAAAGTTGCGCCATGATTCCACCCGCAAGTGTCAGCGGCATTTATCTTGCTCATCCCCAAGCGCGCTATTTCGCCCTGGGTGCAATTGGAAAGGATCAGGTCGAGAACTATGCCCAACGCAAAGGGCGTCCCTTCCGTGAAGTCGAGCGCTGGCTTGCACCCAACTTGGGATACGAACCCGATGTGCGCTGAGGATCTGCAGGCCATCGTCTTCGACGCAGCAGGCACGCTGCTACGTCTACGCGAGCCCGTTGGAACCGTCTATTCGCGGCTTGCAACAAACTTTGGTGTCACAGTTTTGCCTGCACAACTTGACGACGGATTTCAGCGTATCTTTTCGCAAATGCCGACTCCAGTCTTTCAAGGCGAACCCAAGGAAGAAATCGCAGCCCGCGAAAAAACGTGGTGGCGTGAAGTGGTACGGCGCACATTTCGCGCTGCGGATAGCACGATTCTTGAATCGCATTTTCGTGACGGCTTCGAAAATTTTTTTAACGTGCTCTGGAATTTTTACTCGGGCACAGACGCCTGGCAGGTCGCACCCGATGCGGAGTGGTTACTCGATGCCCTGCATCATTGCGGCCTACGCACAACCATACTTTCAAATTTCGATCACCGTTTGCCAAAGCTTCTCGAACAGACAAAACTGCTGTCCAAATTCGAGGCGATCATTCTTCCGTCGGAAGCTGGCGCCGCCAAACCCAGCCCCCTGATTTTTGAATTCGCTCTGCAACGCCTTGCTCTGACAAATCGGCAAGTGGTTTACATCGGCGATCACCCCACTCAAGATATCGCGGCTGCGCGCGCTTGCGGCTGGCGCGCACTCGATGTACGCCAACACAATTCCTTGCGCACGCTTTATGCAGAAATCGAAGCACTGCGCTAAGCCCGCGCAATGAGATGATCTCATCGAGGGTTCATACCAGCAAAGAAAGCACTCAGAATTTTTTCAACTCTTGCTACGCTTTGATTTGTGCAAGCGTGCACTTTTTCGCCATACCGTGCACAACGAAAACTGCGATCGAAAGAGTAACCCATGAGTACGCCCCACAATTCAAAACTCGCCTTCGATTTTTTTCAAACACATTTTGGTGTTGATACTCAGCAGCTCACAACGACTTTAGATCGTGCACTGGAACGCGGTATCGATGCTGCTGATTTGTTCTTCGAATACACGACACAAGATTCAGTCACTCTGGAAGAAAGCACGATCAAAGCCGGGGCACGACATCTCTCGCAAGGTGTCGGTGTACGCGCTCTTTGCGGCGAAAAACAAGGCTATGCGCACTCAGACGAAATCACACTCGAAAGTCTTGATCTCGCAGCCAGCACCGCACGCGCCATTTCACAGCAAAGCGGAAGCGGCCGCAGCAAGGCGCTGCAACCCGTGCACTCGCCGCTACACGATCTCTATTCTCTTACGCAGTCTCCGGCAGGAGTTCCCGTCGAACGCAAAGTCGAACTTTTGAACGAAATTGATCTTTATGCACGTCAAATCAATCCGAACGTCAAGCAAATCATGGCGAGTGTCATCACGCAGCAGCGCAACATCTTGATTGCTGCAAGCGATGGAACTCTCGTGGGTGATCACCAACCGCTCGTACGTCTCAATATTCAAGTGATTGCGATTGATCCGACGGGAAAGCGTCGCGAAATCGGCTATGAGGGTTTGGGCGGACGCTTTGATTTTTCACGCCTTGCCGACCCGCAACACTGGAAACCTCTCGTCGAAGAAGCCGTGCGTGTTGCCGTGCTGAACCTTGACGCAATTCCGTGTCCAGCCGGCACGATGGATGTCGTCCTGGGACCCGGCTGGCCAGGCATTCTGCTACACGAAGCCATCGGTCACGGTTTAGAAGGAGATTTCAATCGCAAGCGCACCTCGGCCTTTACGGATCGCATCGGGGAGCGCGTCGCCGCTCCAGGTGTAACCGTCGTCGACGACGGCACGCTGCCTGAGCGACGCGGTTCGATCCACATCGATGACGAAGGCACTCCCTCGCAGCGGACCGTGTTAATCGAAGACGGTATTTTGCGCGGCTACTTACAAGACAAGCTCAACGCGAAGTTGATGGGACAAACACCGACGGGAAATGGCCGTCGCGAGAGTTACGCTCACTTCCCTTTACCGCGAATGACGAACACATTCATGCTCGCGGGAAGCGAAGATCCCAAAGCGATTTTACGTTCGGTCAAAAAAGGCCTCTACGCAGTCTCGTTCGGCGGCGGCCAAGTCGATATCACCAGCGGCAAGTTCGTTTTTTCGGCAACGGAAGCTTACCTAATCGAAAACGGCCGCATTATCGCTCCGGTCCGCGGCGCCACACTGATTGGCAACGGGCCCGACGTACTCACTCGTGTGTCGCGAATCGGAAACGATCTCAAACTCGACAAGGGTATCGGAACTTGCGGCAAAGACGGCCAAGGCGTACCGGTGGGCGTGGGACTTCCCACCCTGCGCGTCGATCAACTCACCGTCGGTGGATCCGAAGGATAAAATGCAAATGTCCGAAACATTCATCCTCGAAGCCGCTCTCGAAGCCACAAAGACCGCCGGAGCTTGCGAAGTCGACGCCGTGTTGGTTCTCTCGGATTCCGTCGAACTTCGCGTGCGACATGAAGATCTCGATTTCATTAAGCAAGCCCAAGAAAAAACGCTCGGGATCCGCGCTCTAGTCCAGGGTCGCAGTGGTCGTCGCTCTGCAATGACGTCAACCAGCGATTTGCGCATTGACACAGTAAAGCGTATGGCACTAGAAACGGTTGCTCTAGCCCGTGCCACCCAGGAGGATCCCTGTGCGGGAATTCCATCCGACGGATTTGCGCTTGAGATTCCTGATTTGCAACTCTACTGCGACACCGATCGCAACTTCGATATTGATGCACAGATTGATCTTGCCCGGCGCGCGGAAGCCGCAGCCCGGCACACGGATCCGCGCATCACGAATTCAGAAGGCTCACAAGCCGATTCTACTTTTTCAACGATCTTCTATGCAAACAGCGCCGGCTTTCTTGAGAACTATACGAGCGCCTTGCATTCCTTGTATTGCGAACCACTGGCGGAAGCCAACGGCTCCAAACAACGCGACTCGTGGCTCACGCTGGCGCGAATGCGCTCTCAACTTTCTACACCTGAAAATGTAGGGCGCATCGCTGCAGAGCGCGCTTTGCGGCGCTTGGGTGGACGGCGAATTCCAACTTGCGAAGTTCCCGTTATTTTCGACTCGCGTACAGCTCCGAGCGTGCTCGGTCATTTGCTCGCCTGTTTAAACGGCTATGCCATCTATCGTCAAGCATCCTATCTTGCGGATAAGCTCGGCAAGCGCATCGGCAATGAATTGATTCAAATCTTCGACGACGGACGTCTTCCTCGCGGGCTCGGAAGCAAGCCTTTTGACGGAGAAGGGCTTGCAACACGAAAAAATGTAATCGTCGAAAAAGGAATTTTGCAGACCTACCTCCTGGACAGCTACTCCGCCAAGAAACTTGGTCTGCAAAGCACTGGCAATGCCACGCTCGCGCCCGGTAGCGCACCGAGTGCAGCCCCAACGAATGCCTGGCTCGCACCGGGCACAAGTTCGCTAACTGAAATGATCGCGCAAACTTCACGCGGCCTTTTGGTGACCGAGTTAATCGGCATGGGCTTCAATCCTGTTACTGGCGATTACTCGCGCGGGGCCGCCGGACTTTGGATCGAAAAAGGTGAAATTGCTTATCCCGTCGAAGAAATTACGATTGCAAGCAATCTCGCCACCCTGCTCTCTAGCGTCGACGCCATTGCGAGCGAGTTGCATTGGTTTGGACGCATTGCAGCGCCTGAGTTTCGCGTTGCCAAAATGACGGTTGCGGGAAGCTGAGGAGCTATACGCGATGATACGATTCGACGATTTTCCAAAAACTGCAGCGTGGTCGGAGCGCGTCACACTCGTACTCGGCCTCAACCCGGGTCCCTTCGTCGGACCCGGAACCAACACTTATTTGATTGGCACTGGAAAACAACGTCTTTTGCTCGACACCGGACATGGCGTCGCGCAATACATTCCCCTCCTCGAAAAAACCATGCGCGAGATTGGCTGTGAAGCGTTGCAAGGAATTGTGCTCACGCACAATCATCCCGATCATAGCGGCGGTCTTATTTCACTACGCGAAACATTTGGAGCCATCCCGATCTACAAAAAAGTGATTGCCAGCGACGGAGTTTTCAACTTTGCCTTCTCGCACATCGATGACGGTGCAGTACTCGAAACCGAAGGTGCGCGTTTGCGCGCCCTCTTTGCTCCCGGGCATGCACTCGATCATCTCTGCTTTTTTCTCGAAGAAGAAGGCGCGATTTTTACGGGCGACAACGTACTCGGCGTCGGGAGCAGCGTAATTCCGGCCGAAACGGGAAGCATGCGCGATTACATGCAATCTCTGGAGCGCCTCAAGAGCGAAAATCCCAAACGTCTGTATCCCGCACACGGCCCGCTCGTCGAGAATGCCAGCGCCAAGCTCGACGAATATCTCGCACACCGCCGAGATCGCGAAGCGCAAATCGTGCAAGCGCTGCAATCGGGAGCCACGCATGTTTCGGAAATTGTCACGAAAGTGTATGCCGATGTGGACAAAGTGCTGCATGTGGCTGCAGCGCAATCCGTCGCTGCGCACTTGATCAAACTCGAACAAGAAAAACGCGTGCAACGCTGTCCGGTTTCGCACAGCATACCGCGCGATCCAGTCGTGGCGGAATGGATCTTGGCCGAAACTGCACTGGCCCACTTTCGCGATTCTTCTTCTGCACTACGAATGGTGGCATGTCGTCAAGCCGCAGAGATGAATCCTACGCCCGAAATCACCGACTCCCTCGCAAAAGCACTTTGCGATACAGAAAAGTGTGTTATTCATGCCGCCGTCGATGCGCTCGTGAAGCTTGGTATAGTTCATCGTGAAGTACGCACTGCGTTATACCGACTTTTGCGTAGCGAACATGCGGCACAGCGTTGGGGAGCGACCTATATCTTGATGCAAATCGAGCCACCCACTCCAAAGCTTTTGCCCATATTGGTTGAAACACTTTCAAGTGTCGATGGCGATTTACGCTGGACGGCCGCACGCTTTCTTGTCGCTGCGGGTCGTTTGCACCCCGAAGTACAACCCCTTCTGCTTGGACTTGCTCGCGCCCCACACCCACCGCTTTTGCGCCGCATGGCTTTGTATTGCTTGCGCGAACTCTCTCCCGAAAATCCACAAACTGCCGAAGTCATGTTCGATGCAAGCCACGACACCGATCTGCGTCTGCGTCGCGCAGCACTCACAGCGATGGCCACGCTGATTGACCCGGAAGCACGCATTCTTGAACACCTCCTCACGGTAGTGGAAACCGATTCGGATCCAGGATGTCGACGCATTGCCCCTATCACGCTTCGCGAAATCGCGCGACGAAATCCCCAAACTCAAAGCAACACTCCCGAAGCGGCGCAGTGGAAACTCATCTGGACGCGCTTGCAAGCACTCGCAGAAACAACACAAGACGCCTCTCTCGCTAAAGCGCTGCGCGTTGCACTCGATCCCAGCGCAGCCTCAAACACGATGTCAAACTAAAGCGAACGCTCAATGCGCTATTTCGCGCGTTGCCTTCCGGGGCAAAGGCGTTTACTGTATGAGCCCTGCCAGCTCTTGCCCTCAAGCCTTCGCGGAGAAATCTGTGTCTCAAAACTTGGAACAACCGACCAAAGAAGAAATGCTACGCCGCTTTCGCACGCAAGAAATTCTCGAGGCAGCGCGTCGCGTGATCGGAAAAACAGGTTACGACGAAGCGTCGATGGAGAAGATTGCCCAAGAAGCCGGCGTCGCGAAGGGCACCTTGTACCTCTACTTCGACAACAAAGAAACCTTGCTGGCCCGCGCATTCGAAGCAGGACACCGCGAACTCATGGCAGAACTGGTGAGCTGCGTCGACAGCGCAACGACATGCACGGAAAAACTTCGCGCCGTCATCCAAGTGGCGCTTACGATCAGCGCCGATCGCCATGGCTTTTTCGCAGCGCTGCGAAGCCGCCCCGATCTTGGCCGTTTTGGTCAATCCGTTGCCTCCGAGCAAATTCGCAAACAGATCAATGAATTTGGATCTTTTGTCAGCCGCCTACTCATCGCCGGACGCGACACAGGAGAGTTTCGCGTGCTCGACACTGCACGCACGGCCTACTACATCACCGAGCTTCTTTGTTCGATTCTTGGAGATCGCATCGAAAAGAATACGAACAGTGCCAATATCGAAGAAGAAGTCTCGGCCCTCATGGATTTTATCCAAAACGGCATCAGCGCCTGAACACTGCCGCGTGCACGACGAAATCACGCCGCCATATCCCTTAGCAATGACGAAGGTAATGGAGTGCGCGGTTGTAAAACTGCTCATGCGCCTCTGCATAATTGGCCCAAGAACGACTCGCGCTGACCTCGCGTGCGTCGTGCGCCAGTTGCTGGCGCAGGGAAGGATTTGCAATCAAATCCCTTAGCGCAAACGCCAATGCTTCGACGCTTTCTGGTGTCACCAATCGCGACACCCTTCCCTCTTCTGCCAGATCCGGAATACCGCCGACCGAGGATGCCACCACCGGAACCCCATAAGCTTGAAATTCCATTAGCGTGCCCGGAAGGTTGTCATGTCGCGATGGTACAACGCCAATGCTTGCCGTACGCAAAAGTGTTTCTTTTGCCTGTCCCATCTGTCGGCCGAGAAATTCGATCCGAGCCGCGCACGGCTTGGAAGCCGCCAAACGCCGAAGCTCCTCTTCCTGCGTGCCCGCTCCCGCAATGCGAAGCGTCCATTCTGGATATTCCTCGGCAATGCAGGCAAACGCTTCAATCAAAACATCCAAACCCTTGCGAAAGCTCAGGCTCGAAATAGAGAAAATAAAAGGTTGGCGTGCATCCGTAAGATTCGTCGGAGAATCCACTCCCGCAAAGACGGCTTGCAAGAAGCTCGGATCACGAACAAAAGAGCGACACTTTTTTGCAAGCCAATGTGAAGACACAATCACGCCGTCGGCATAACGCAAGGACAATCGACTCAACGCATTTGGGTGTTCTGCGCGCGGAGCCGAATAAGGAGTTAAAATCACCGCCGGAAAGCTTCGCCTCCGACGCCACATTAAAAGCGGCAAAACGACTGCTCCATGCGGTGCGGCAGAATGAAAATGCACGACATCGGGCTGAATTTCTCGAATCAAACTCAACAAGGGGATGATCTGCTGAAACTTCCAACGGCGTGCCGGCCATGGATGACCCATCGCAGCACGTAGATCTCCGGGTTGTCCCGAAGGTGCGGTTCCCGCCACATGCACTTCATGTCCTCGCGCGACGAGCGCAGCGGAACCTTCTTCGACAATGCGACCAATACCACCAATCCAATTTTGCTGAAACTTCGAAACAACCCATAGAATGCGCAGAGGGCGCGCGCCCAACACTTTTGAATGTAGATCCGTCAAAAGATTTTATCCTTCATCGCCAAACATCGACGTTTTTGCGCAGAAACGAGACTATGTCGTTCTTTCGCGTTCCAAAACCAAGCGTTGATACAAGGCAAGCACGCAGTCGATATTTTTTTCGATATCAAGTGTTTCGGCCGTTTGGCGCGCGCGCACACGATAAGCAGCGTGCAATACAGGATCTCGTGCGAGCGTAAGTAAAAACGCCGCGCCGCGCTCGATGTCGTCGGGACGCGCGAGTAAACATCCCTCGCGCCCGTCGAAAAGCACTTCGGAGACGCCACAATTTTGCGTAATTACAAGTGGCAAACCGCACGCGATCGCTTCAAGGGGAGCAATACCGAACGGCTCGTATAGCGATGGAAACACGAACGCATCGCTCGCGGCATACACGGATTCTACATCGCGCACGGCCCCCAAAAAGCGCACTGCACTTTCAACTCCGAGCTGCCGCACTTGACGACGATACTTTGTCGTCGCGTCGCGGCCCGCCACGAGCAAAAACGCCGGCACACCTAAAAAACGCAAACGCGCAGTCATCGCGATCGCGAAACGCAAACCCTTGCGCGCAAAGCCAGATCCAACGAAAGCAAGCACAAAAGCACCGTCGTCGAGACCATAACGCTGACGAGCATCCGCACGTCGCTCTGCACAAAAACGTGGATGAAACGCTTGCAAGTCAGTGCCATTGTGGATCACTTCGACTCGCGCAGGATCAACCGCATAGTCGCTGCACACTTCCTCCTTCGTGCGCTGGCTATTGGCAATAAAATGCAAGCCCGACTGCGCATAAATCTGACGTTCCGTCTTGATGCGTAGCCTGTTCTTTGGATTGATTCTCTCCCAACCTCGCTTCCAAAACGACCAATACGGCGCCATCGCGCGCAAATAAGCCGGATGCGTGCCTCCACCAATCCGATATACATTATGGAGTGTCGTTTGACCAAAACCTTGCACAATATCCCAGGCATGTAGGTCGATCAGCCCCGTGCGCATTGCAGCATCAAAGCGGCGATGGCGCGCCAAACTCGACCCTTCCGGCGCGACCACGCGCGTTACTTGCAATCCTTTGGGCAACTCGTATTTTGCCGACGGAAGAAGCTGCGTAAAGACATGCACCTCTTGCCCGCGACGCACAAGCCCTGCGGCAAGATCGAACGCATAGCGCTCTACACCACCTCGTGACGGGTCAAACTGCGGAATGACAAATGCAATCTTCAAAATTGATTTCTCGTTTTCGTGGCCACTACTTTTGAGGAACCTTGGATTCGTTTTTCTCCGACGAGAACTGGAGCAACGAACGAATCAAACGATTTTTGCGCGCCTGACCAAGCATGCGCTGCGTATCTTCGAGCACGGTCCGCAAATCTTGATACAAACTCGGATCGTTCACCAAAAGCCCGAGCGTGCCCTGCCCTTCATCGACCTTCGATAAAATTTGATTCAAGTGCTGCGACGCCTCATTGATTCGCGCAAGCGATGCGTCAATCTCTTCAATCTCTTTACCGCCCGGCTTATAAATCAAGTTATGCAAAAGTCCGTCGCCCGTTTCGACTTCATTCACCATTTTCGAAACAGCTCCGAGTGCCGAAGCCAAGTTGGTACCGCCCATCTCATCACCAAAATCTTTCACGATACGATTGATATTCACCGCAAGCTCGGAGAGGTTATCGATCGCTTGCGCACCGCGCTCGACAACATCGGTGAGATTGATCGGCTCGATCGTCTTGATTTCCGCACCCGATTCGAGTGAGTGCGCTTCGAGCGTACCCATGCGAATTTCGATGTACTTGTCGCCCAACAAACCGATCGTGCCAATGCTGGCCACCGAATCCGCTCGAATGCGATCTTGAACATCGCGATCAATTTGCAGTGTCACCTGCACCGACGGACGATCGCCACCGAATGGACTAAATTTCACCGACTCCACAATGCCTACGTTCTTGCCCGCAAGCCAAACCGGAGCGCCGCTCATCAGTCCTTGTGCATCGTCGTAATAGGCAAACAGGCGATACTGCGGTTTCCAAAAGCCCTTCTCGTTCGTCAGCGAAAGCACTGCCACCGCCAAACCCAAAAGGCTGGCGAGCACAAAACCGCCCACGACAAGACTCAAACGTCGATCCGCTTCCATTCGCTTGTT
>CAYRID010000043.1:0-19497 GCA_964424225.1 uncultured Geobacter sp. | reverse complement strand
CCGAGATCCGTTTTGCTGTCCGTGGTTTTTCCGACGGGCCGTTTGCCAAAGGGCGAAAGAAAATAATCGCGCAAGTCATCGTCTTCGAGCGAGGGTTCGCGCACATCCCCGAGATACACGCGATGAATGTTGGTGAGAAACAAATTGCCGGTTTTGCGCATCACACGTACATCATCTTGAATGTGTAGGGCAATCTGAAAATCATCGCGCCAGTTTTGAGCGGCATAGCCGTTGTCCGGCAAAATGGGATCGTTGAAAAAAATGCGCAGCCCATCGAAATCCGCGCGCAAGCGATCGAGCACAATGATATTCGGCGCAATCACAAGAAAGTTTCGCGCAAGCGGCGAATCGGGTTCGTAAAGTTTGTGGAAATAACTCCATGCAAGAAGCAGCGAAAGCACTTTGGTTTTGCCCGCACCGGTGGCCATCTTCACGACATAGCGCGGCCAGGCTTCGTCGAACATATTTGGTGTCACGGCGCCCGAAGCATCGAAGCGAAGTAGATCGTGCTTGTCGCGCACTTGACGCACATCGTGCAGCCAAATCACCGTCTCCACGGCTTCGCGTTGCGCAAAGTAATAATGAAACGGTGCGAGCGTGCCGTCGGCTTGCTCGACGAAATGTTCGGTTTGGAACCACCAATTGAGCAACGCGCGGGAAGTGGGCGACGCACCCGCGTAACCCGCCGCCCGCCATGCGAAGACTTCGTGCCGAATCTTGGCCACGAGCGGTGGCAAAAGTTTTTCATACGCCGTGTTGCGCAATTCTTCTGCCGCCGGAAACCAACGGTGGTCGGGCAGGAGTTCGGCATAAGGTGATTTTGGAAATTCAGGATGCAGTGCCATAAGGCTCCCACTTATGCATCCCTCTTTGCAAAAAGTCAAAAGCTTTCTTCCGTCGAAACATGGACTGAAATGAGTCTTCGCGCAGCGAGTCGTGCGCCCTTGGTGCAGTGTCGGTGCAATGCTTTGCGCTTCGTAAAAATTGCGGCGGTGCATACAGGCGGGCGCAAGCTTGCCGGCTAGATATGATACATGAGACTCAATTCTGTGTCGGGGTGCGCGCGTGGGATGTTGTGGCGGGCGGCTTCGCGGCAGAGGTGAGCGAGCGAGATTTGGTCGAGGGTGGTGGCAAAGCGTTGCGCGAGGTCTTGCCAGAAAAAATCGGGGCGATGCACGGGTGCGCCGTCGGTGAGTTCGGGCAAGCGCGCGGCCATTTCGGAAAGCGGCCCTTCGATGGCTTCGACGATTTCGCGAATCGAAATTTTTTCGGGCACGCGTACCAGCGTGTAGCCGCCGCCTGGGCCGCGCTTGCTCGTAACAAGGTTTGCTTGCCGCAGCCGACGGAAGAGTTGTTCGAGGTAACGCAGCGGGATGCCTTGGCGCACGCTCACCTCGCGCACTTGCACGGCGGATTTTTCGCCGTTGTACGCAAGATCAAACACGGCACAAATGGCATACTGGGCCTGCATCGAAAACCGCATGGAGGCAAAATGCAGGCCACGACTCTCAGCGTCAAGCATTCAAAATGGCGAAAAGGAAATTTGATCGCACTCGCCGTCTGTGCGCTCGCAAGTTTTGCAGCGCGCGGGCGTGAGCCGATCGAAGGCGTGCCCATCGCGGCGGAAACTTTACTGACCACCGCTGTGGCTCTCGCCATTCTTTCGATCGTGACATCGCGAATCGCGACGCTTTCGCCAGCGACCAGCGCGCAAGCGCAAACCTTGCTTGCGGTATCGCAAATCACGGCACTGGGCATTGGCGTCACCGGCGCCGTCACGGCCTGGACGACGGGCGATTGGCAACGCGGCGTGTTGTTTGCCATCGCGGGCGGCATCTTCGCCCTACGCACAATGGTGTTGAGACCAAGAACTTCGACGAATCAGTGAATCGTGCTTCGCTGTCGCATTCTTGTGTCGAGGATTTCGAAATATAGGAGCACGATGATCGAGCGCGTTTCGGGCGCGAGCGCATCGAAGAAATGGCTCGCGTCGGCGGCATCCATATCGAGCAAGAGCGCAATCGACTCTTGAATCTCGTCGAAGTGCTCTTCTAGGGTCATGTACAAGCGTTGCGTGTCTTGCGTGTAAGCCTTGAGGATCATCTCGTTATCGAAAAGCACATGGCAACCGCGCGCACCGCTCTCAAGCAAGCGTTCGGTGTCGAAACGGATCGACTCCGCAAAGCTCATCGCGATTTTGCCAATTTCTTTGCCGAGATAGTGCATGTCCGTCCCTATCCTTCTTGGCCCACTTGTTTTGCTCTTCGGCAGACGGCGGCGGCGGATTGACGAAAATCTTTGTGGTCACGTCCAGTGCGCTCCGTCGGTAAATCTCTTTCGAGCGGGTTGCAAAAAATCAGCTGCCTGAATCGCCGTCTATGGCCTAGAGTTGCACTCCTGCCAAAGTGCCCGGTGTGGCCAAAACATTGGCAAAGTGCGAAAACAAGGCCCTGCGCCGCCGAGACGAGAAACCCGCAACGCGGAGCATCGATCGCCGCAGCCTATAATCGAACACTTTTGAAGTTTGCAGCGTTGGTGCTGTTTTGGGCCTTTTGTGGGCCTTTTTGAGATGAGCATGTTTTTGCGTTTGGAAGAAATCGGAAAACACTTTGGGCCGCGCGTGCTCTTCGAGAACGTGCAACTCAGCATTCGCGCGGGCGATCGCATCGGACTCGTTGGACCCAACGGCGCCGGCAAATCGACGTTGCTCGCGATCGCGGCCGGTGAAGAGAAACCCGATTTCGGTCAAGTCTTCGTCGCGCAAGGTGCGCGCATCGAGCAACTGCGCCAAGAGATCGACCCCACACGCAGCCACAGCGTACACGAAGAAGTGTCTACCGTATACGCCCATCTCGACGCGCTCGAAGCCGAGCTTCGCGAACTCGAACATGCGATGGCCGCGATCAAATCCGGCGAGATTCCGACGGAGATTGCAACGCGCTACGACCAAGCACAGCAAGAATTCACGCACGCGGGTGGCTACGACCGCCATGCACGCGTGGATCAAATTTTGGCGGGTCTGGGTTTTGACAACGAAGCACGGCAGCGCCCGCTCAAAACATTTAGCGGCGGTTGGCTCATGCGCGTCGAACTCGCCAAGCTCTTGCTACGCGAACCCGACGTACTTTTGCTCGACGAGCCCACCAATCACCTCGATCTGCCGTCGATCCGCTGGTTCGAGGGCGTGCTCGACGAATTCAAAGGCGCGGCGCTGATCGTTTCGCACGATCGCACGTTTTTGCAGCGTCACTGCAATCGCATCGCCGAACTTGCGAACCAACAAATTACTGTGTATGAAGGCAACTACGATCGTTATCTCGAACAGCGCGCCACGCGCCAAGAACAACTCGAAGCGCAAAAGCGCACGCAAGATCGCAAGATTGCCGAGACAGAGCGCTTCATCGAGCGCTTTCGCGCCAAAGCAAGCAAGGCCAAACAAGCGCAAAGCCGCGTGAAAGCGCTCGAAAAAATCGAGCGAGTGGAACTGATCGTCGAAGAAAAACGGAAAATGCGAATTCGCATTCCGGCGTCGGCACGCTCTGGCGATCGCGTGATCGAGCTAAAGAACATCCACAAAAGTTATGGCGAGAAAGCGGTGTACTCGGGCGTCGATTTTCTCGTGCGCCGCGGCGAACGCGTGGCGCTCGCAGGCCCCAACGGCGCCGGCAAATCGACGCTTCTGCGCATCATTGCGGGCAACATCGACTTTGACTCCGGCACACGTGAAGTCGGGCACAACGTCGAAGTCGGCTTCTTTGCGCAACACCAGCTCGACTCGCTTGATATGAACAAAACTGTGTATGAAGAGCTCGAAGCTTCTGCGCAATTCGGGGATATTCCGCGCCTGCGCGCGCACCTTGGCGCATTTTTGTTTTCGGGCGATGACGTACACAAGAAAATCAGCGTGCTCTCCGGCGGCGAAAAGGCGCGCGTCGCACTCGCGAAGATGTTGCTGCGCCCCGTGAATTGTCTTGTGCTCGACGAGCCGACGAATCATCTCGACTTGGCCGCGCGCGAAGTGCTCGAAGCTGCGCTGCAGGAATACACGGGCACGCTCGTGTTCATCTCGCACGATCGAAGTTTCATCAACGCGCTTGCAACACGTGTCGTGCAAGTGAAAGCTGGCACGCTCGAAAACTTTCTTGGCAATTACGATTTTTATCTCGAACGCATCGAGGCCGCCGAGGCCGAGGCACAACGTCAAACCGCGGCGAACGAACGCGCGACACGCGCCCAAGCAGCGCAAACGCGCGAGCACGCAAACACTGCCGAGCGCAAGGCCGATCGCCAAGCCGAACAAGAAAAGAAGCGCGCGCAAGAACGGGCAACACGCCGCATTGCGAAGATCGAAAGCGAACTCGATGCGCTCGACGCAAAACTTCGCGAACTCGATCAGCGCCTGGAAAAGCCGGAAGTGTACTCGTCGCCCGACGCGTGCCGCGAAATCGAAACCGAACGCAGCGCACTGCAAACACAAACGGCGGCACTCACGGCCGAGTGGGAAGCGCTTGCCGCACAAGGCAATGCGTAGCAAAAGGCATGCAACTTCGACGCAAAAAGGTCAAAAAGACAGTGCCGGTACCTCTCGTGCTCCGCGATCACCTTTCTCGGCCCGCAGCGCATCGGCAAAATTCTCGCCTTGCGTTTTGAAATGTTGGGAGATTTCTTAGTTTTCACGCGGATCGCCCGATAAGAGCCGGACGAAGGAGCAATGCGAGAGATGGCCGTCCCCCCGATCCCCTTGGCACAGATTACAAAGTGCAACAATCGTGTGTCACTTCATGTGCGCTTCGAAGACCTCCAAGATTTTCAACGCGAATTCGCACACAACCTAAAACTTGGCGCGATTTTCCTTGGCACCGAACAAGAATTTCATGCGGGCCACATCGTCAACGTCGCTTTGAATCTCGACTTTGGAGGTGCCGCCGTTTCGATCGTCGGTGAAGTCGTTTCGATCATCACCCCTGCGCTCGCCAAAGCCAGCGGTACCGCACCTGGCATTTCGATTCGGCTCGCCGATCATCCACTCGCGCTGGTGAAGCGCTTGGAGCGACTATCGGGCATCGCCCTGGATCCGACCGACGACAGCCCCGCCCACGAAAACGCAACGCGAACTGCACAAGCACTCTCTGCGACGGAAGAATCGCCCGAGTCGGCGTTACAGGCCAATGCCGTCGCTGCGCGCGAACAGAAAAAATTCTTGGAGCCTGCACAAGATGACGACGATCGTCGTATTTTTCCGCGCGAAGATTCCCACGCCAGCGTCGAACTGGAAACTCCGCACGGCACCTTCCCCGGGCAAGCCGCGAACATCAGCTACTCGGGCGTGCTCGCAATGATCGAAGGCATTTCGATTCCGCTGCAAACCAAAGTGCGCGTTCGGCTCGCCGATCCGTCGGTGGAACTCGCGCTCACGCTCGACGGAAAAGTCGTGCGCCAAACCATTTGTGACAACGGCGTGATGGCGCACGGCATTCAACTGCTCTACCCCGCCGATCGCATCGACGAAGTGCAGAGCTTCATCGACTTCTTGCAAGGCTTCGATCACGCACGCAAACTCGGCACCATTGCCGGACGCCTCGACAACGGCGATTTGCGAACGATTCTCGAACTCTTCGTCGAGACTTCACCCTTCGGCACACTAACCATCCTACACAATAGTGAGGAAGGCAAAATTACATTTTCGGAAAACAAAATTTTGTATGCGATGATTGGTCTTGTTTCGGGAATGAAAGCCTTATCGCGAATGCTCAGTTGGAAGACGGGGCGCTTTGAGTTTCATCCAAGCGTCGATCTGCGCGAAACCGGCGAGCCGCCGCTCGCGATCGAACAGGCGATGTTGATTGCAGCCGTGCAACTGGATGAGCTGGCCAACATGAATCTTTCAAGTTTTGACCTCACGAGCACGCTCAACGTCAATCAAAAGCAGCTCACCGCCTGCAAGGATCAATTGAACCCCATCGAAAAAGAAGTGGCAGGTTATGCTGCCGCCGGGTTTACGCTCGATGCAGTGCTCGACGTGATTCCGGATATGGATGTAGATATTTATCGTGCGCTAATCAGTTTGCGCGAGCGCGGCGTGTTGCCGCCCACAATGTAAAAAAGTGCGCAAAAACAATATGCGCTTTGTGAGGATATAAACTTGCGTCTCATTGCCTGCCCCAATTGTCATGCGCAGTACGACGTTGCCAATATCGTGGCAAAAGAATTTTCGTGCCGCTGCGGCGAGACGATCCAAAACCGCGAGCTCACGGCACTCGAAACTACGGTGCAGCGCTGTAGCGCGTGCGGTGCATTGATCGAGCGCGATAATGCCGAACACAATTGTGCGTACTGTGGTGCATTGATCGAACGCGACCTGCGAAAACTCAGTATGATTTGCCCCGAGTGCTTTGCACGCAACGCAGAAGACGCACGTTTTTGCACGGGCTGCGGTGTCGGTTTTCGCCCTGAGCCCATCCAGAGCTATCGCGAAGAAGTACCTTGTCCCGTTTGCGCAATTCTCATGCCACCACAAAGTGTCGCTGGCATTGGCATCAACGAGTGCGGACAATGCCATGGGCTTTGGGTGCCCGACGACAATTTCGAGCTTCTCGTTTCACACGCCATCGAAGCGCAACGAAAGCGAGTCAATGCCAACGGCTTGCCCATCGACGGCAACAAGCCGCGCGTTACCGGCGCCAATCCCGCGCAGCAAAGCGTGCAATATCGACGCTGTCCCATCTGCGACACACAAATGTATCGGCGTAACTACCGCAAGCGATCGGGTGTCATCATCGACACTTGCGGCAAACATGGCACTTGGCTTGACGCCGATGAACTCGAACGCATCGCAGGCTTCATCCTCAGCGGCGGGTATCTCGATGCGCCGCCGGACAACGCGGGAACACCCGAGTCGATCGCGATTGCAATTGCCTCCGTCGAGATTCAAAATTTGCGGATCAAAAGCGAGAGACAGCGTGAAGTTTTTACCTCTTCCGCGCGACCCGGCGAGTGGAACATCGGCACCACGGTCGTTGATTTGCTCTTCAAATTGCTTGGCTAAACTCGTATTTTCTACACAAAAAAGAGACGAACACACAAGGTTGATCAATCAATGAATGCAAAGGAGATTGCAATGGGGTTTATCGATAAACTAAGAGCCGAATTTATTGACATCATCGAATGGGTTGACGATAGCCAACGCACATTGGTGTGGCGCTTCCCGCGCTACCAAAACGAAATCAAATGGGGTGCGCAACTCATCGTGCGCCCCGGTCAAGTCGCTATTTTCGTTTGCCATGGGAAAATCGCCGACGTCTTCGAGCCGGGCCAGTACCGGCTGGAAACCAAGAATCTCCCGGTGCTCAGTACGCTACTCGGTTGGCCCTATGGCTTCGATAGCCCGTTTCGCTCGGAAGTGTATTTCGTCCGCACGACGCAGCTCACCGACCTAAAGTGGGGTACACCCAATCCGGTCATGATGCGCGATGCAGATTTTGGACCCATTCGCATCCGCGCATTCGGAATCTATACACTCAAGGCGATCACTCCGAAGACCTTGCTCAAGGAGCTCGTCGGCGTGAACAGCGCATTTGATTCGGAAGAAATCATGGAGCTCTTGCGTGCCAACATTCAAGCGGCCTTTGCGGACGCCATCGCCAGCGCAGGCATTCCGGTTCTCGATCTCGCATCGAACTATGCAGATCTCGCCGAGCGCGTGCGACTTGCTGCAATCGAGCGCATCGATGACGAGTACGGCCTCGACATTCCACAGCTCCACATCGTCAACATCTCGCTTCCGGCGGAAGTCGAAAAGGCGCTCGATGAGCGCACGAGCATGAACGTGATTGGCGACATGGCGCGCTACCAGCAATTTCAAATGGGACACGCCATTCCCGTCGCTGCCGCCAATCCGGCAGGCGGCCTTGCCGGTGCCGGTGTCGGCCTTGGAATGGGAATGGCCATGGCCGGCGGCCTACACACATCCGGTTCACCTGCGCCCATCACGCCGCCGCCGCTGCTACCGGCCGTCTGGCACTTTGCCGAAAACGATCAGAGTGTTGGCCCCGTCACGCTGCAACAACTTGCCGAAGCGCATACGGCGGGACGCGTCACGCTCGCGACGCTCGTCTGGACGCCAGGAATGTCCGACTGGACGCTCGCCGCGCAGGTGCCGCAACTCGCGTCGCTCTTCCAAACAGCAACGGCACCGCCGCCACCACAGTCTACGCAACGCTAATTTGTGTAGGAAACGATACGCGATCAACGTCGCGAGATCAAAACACTGCGCCGCACTTGCCCAACGCCCGTCCGGGCCTCGCGAGTGCGGCGCAATTCTTTAGCGTTTGCGGTGGCGATCGCGCCGAAACCTTGGGGAAGCCGGCCGTCGCTGCGAAGGCTTCTCCGCCACTTCGCGCTTCTCCGCCTCCGGCTCGACAAGCGAAAAATTGATCCAGCCGCGAATCAAGTCCACGCGATCGACATGAATACGCACTCGTTCACCGACGGTGATGCGCCGTTTCGAGCGTCGCGCCACGAGCGCGAGAAGCGTCTCGTCAAACTCCCAAAAGCCCGGCAAGTCGGAAACATGCACGAGCCCTTCCACGAAGTAACGATCGAGCGTCACGTAGAGCCCGTGCTTTGCGACTCCGCTCACGACGCCCAGAAACTCCTCCCCCACGAAGGGTTTCATAAAAACGCATTTTTTGAGATCGACCATCTCGCGCTCGGCATTTTGCGCGACGCGCTCGCGCATTGAAACACGCGCCGCGATGCCCGGCATATCGCCCGCGCGCCCACGCTCGGCATCCTCTGCGCCGCTACGCCCGCGTCCGCCACGATCCGTGCGGCGAAGCAGGCCTTTCAGCGAGCGGTGCACAACGAGATCGGCGTAGCGTCGAATCGGCGAAGTAAAGTGCGTATATGAATCAAATCCCAGCGCAAAGTGGCCGCGATTTTTTTCCTCATAGTGAGCTTGCTTCATCGAGCGCAGCGCCATCATGTTGACCAAAGTCGCCTCGGGTCGACCCGCAACGCGGCGGACAACCTCCGCAAACTCCATCGAAGTCACCGGTGCGCCGCGCTGCTTCTCCGACAAACCGAAGGTTTCGAGCAAGTCGCGAAAGTCATCCACTACCTCGGGGTCCGGAGATTCATGCACGCGATACACCGCAGGGCTCTTTGCGGTATCGAGCGCTGTCGCGATCGCCCGATTGGCCGCGAGCATCGCCCCCTCGATGGCGCGATGCGAAACCCGACGCTCGACCTTCACCACATCGCAGGGCATTCGATTTGCGTCGAGCTTGACCTTGGCTTCCGGGATTTCGAGATCGACCGATCCAGCGCGAAGGCGCCGATCAAGTAAAACCTTTGAGACCGCAGCAATCGCCCGAAGTTGCTCGCGAATTTCATTTGACTCGATTCCGCCATCAGATTGACCTTCCATCACGGCTGCCGCCTGTTCATAAGTCAAAAAGGCCCGACTGCGAATCACCGCTTCGTGGAAATGCTGTGAAAGCACCCTGCCATCGCGAGAATCGATCACGAGTTCGACCGCAATGGCCAGACGATCGACCTCGGGACGAAGTGAGCAAAGATCGCCCGAAAGTCGAGCGGGAAGCATCGCAATCGCGCGGTCCGGAAAGTACACGCTGTTGCCTCGAACCAGCGCCTCGCGATCGAGCGCAGAGCCGGGTTGCACGTAATGCGATACATCTGCAATAGCAACCCAAAGCCTTGTTTTTGCTTCTGAAACAACTTCAACACAAACGACATCATCATGGTCGCGTGCCGTCTCGGGATCGATGGCCAAAAACGGCAAATGCCGAAGATCCACCCGGCGCGCAATCTCGCTTGGCGCGAGTTCCGCCGCCTGGGCCTCGACCTCGGCCAGCGCCTCTTTCGGGAATTCGACGGGCAGGCGGTAGTGCCAAACCACGGCCTGGAAATCGGCTTCGGGATCACCCGGTCGCCCAAGCACCTCGACCACCCGAGCCTGCGGGCCAAGCCCGCGATTGCGCCGACCCGTGCGAGTTTGGCTCGCAAGCGAGAGTGGCTCTGCGATGACGACGTCGCCGTCGCGCGCGCCCGCAAGCTCCGAGAGCGGAATCGATATCCCCCACTCTTGATCGTCTCGGTACGGCACCAAAAAAGCGTTGGTTGTTTCGCGCGAAACGATGCCAAGCCAGTACTCGCGCTCGCGCGGCTCGACATGCACGATCGTTGCAACGCGCTGCGTTCGATCTTCGCGCTCTTCGACTTGCTGCGGGAGGATCAACACACGGTCGCCAAGCCGCGCGTGCAAAATGTCATCGACTTGCCAGCGAAGACCATTTGCCGTTTCGACACAATGCAACGGCACCGCACCACCCTGGCCTGCAAGCACAATGCGCCCCTCGAGCAAACCATCGCTTCGCGCAATGCGATAACCGCCTTCAGCAATTTCGATTTCACCGCGCGCCGCGAGGTCCTTCAAAATCTGCTGCAAACGGCGTAACAAGCCGCTGTGCGCACGCAAGCGACTTTGAAAATCACGCAAGCTGAGCACGGGTCGGCCCTTGCGTCGCAAGAGTTCGAGGACACTTTCGGCATTCACCGAAAGCTGCGTTGTCCGCCGCTGCACCGATCGGCCTCGACCTTTTCGCTCGCGATCCCGTTTCACCTTCCGTCCCTTCTTCCCGCAACGAGTTTTCCGCCATCGCGCAGGTCCACTTCGCTCACCATTTCTCCAAAACACGAAACCGGCATTTTCCGACGGTGATTCAGCATCGCCGTGCACTACACCGACGATTGCGCACAACACCGTACGGCGAATGGCGGCGTGGAGATTCATTCTAAAGTGCGCTCTAGTCAAAACGCTCGATAAAACTTTTCATCTGGATGGGCGAACTCTTTCATTCAGACGTTGCCGGCCGACGCGGTGCAGAGTAGTCTCGTCGCCGTGCCCGGGTGGCGGAATTGGCAGACGCGCTAGATTCAGGGTCTAGTGATCGCAAGATCGTGCTGGTTCGACCCCAGTCCCGGGCACCATCCATCAACCCAAGACCTACTTCTTGCGCGCGCCTTGCTCTGCCTGACGCGACAATGCGCTGACATCGCGTCGGCAACACAAAAGTCCGACACACAAAAGACGCAACGGCGCAAAGGTGGCAAGAACACCGCGAGACAACGCGAAAGTTCAACCTTGACCTACCTCAACCCTACACAACCTTGTTGCACGACCCACCATGCGCACTGCAATCCACAGAGCTTGATTTGCTGTCGTGCCGTCGATGTCGAGCTTGCCGGACGACTCGTTTTGCATGATGTCGATTTCGAAGTCATGCCCGCAAAAATTCAACTCTTCGTCGGGCCCAACGGCGGCGGCAAAACATCTTTGTTTCGATTGCTACTCGGGTTGATTGCTCCCACGCGCGGCGAAATTGCTTGGCGCGCGCCCGGCGCCATAGCGAGCACGAAGCCTTTCCCGATGGGCTACGTCGCACAACGCACACGCGCCGACTTTCGCTATCCCGTGAGCGTGCGCGACGTCGTCAGCATGGTGCGCCGCACTCCCAAAGCCGCAATCGACATCGCCATCGTCGACGACGCACTTTCGCGTATGGCGCTTCTCGCCCTGGCGGATCGTCCCATCTCTGAACTTTCTGGCGGCCAACAACAGCGCGTGTTACTAGCGCGAGCGCTGGCCATGCAAGCCCCTGTCATTTTCCTCGATGAACCCACCACGGGGCTCGATGTGCAAAGCCAGGAAAAACTTCTCGAGCTCTTGGTTGAACTTCGCGACCAAAAACAAACCGCGATTTTGCTAAGCACGCATCATCCCGGGCCCGCCCTCGCCATCGCCGATCTTGGCTTCATCGTACACCGAACGGTGACACCCGTTCAACTCGATGCGCTCGACGATCATCATCCGGGGCCGCGCTCGCACGCGGAATCCACACACGCACATCACGGCGACGCTCGAGCGACGCCGTGCACCGCTCATCGCACCCCTCCTGCTCCGACGGAGAAACTCGCGTGAGCGATCTCTTCGACTTTTTTACCTATGCTTTTTTTCAGCGCGCACTCATCGCCTCGCTTGCCGTCGCGCTCGTCTGCTCGGTGATCTCGTTCTTCATCGTTTTGCGCCGCATGGCCTTTGCGGGCTCCGGCATCGCACATGTCGCATTTGGCGGCGTCGCTCTGGCTCTCATGCTTGAGCTACCACCACTGCTTGGCGCCGCGATCTTTGCGATTCTCACTGCACTCTGGATCGTCGCGCAGCGCAAACAAAGCGACCTCTCTGAAGACACGGCCATCGGCATCGCATTCGCCGCCGCCATGGGCATCGGCGTCATCTGTGCCTCCATTGGCCACGCCCGCAACGCTGACCTCATGACCTATCTTTTTGGCAACGTCCTCACGGTTTCACGACTCGATGTGCTGGCGCTGCTTGCGATGGCTGCAATTGTGCTCGGCGCCATCGCACTCAATTTTCGAAAACTCCTCTTCGTTTCGTTCGATGAGGAAACCGCACGCATCACGGGTATTGCAGCCGATCGCTTCAACGTACTGCTGTTTCTACTCGTGGCGATTACTGTCGTCTTGGCCATTCGCACCGTCGGACTTCTGCTCGTTTCTGCATTTTTGGTCATTCCCGGAGCCGTGGCACAGCGCTTTGCAAAACGGCTTCGCCCCTTCTTCCTGCTCAGCATCGCCGTGGGCGTCGGCAGTGCACTGGCGGGGCTTCTCACCTCGGCCGCAGTCGATCTACCGTCGGGAGCGACGATGGTTGTCGTTGCAGCTGGAGTTTTTGTGATCAGCCGCTTGATTGCACGCTCGAAAAAGTTGACCCAAAGATAGAAGTGTTTAGGCTAGGCCGACCCGCTCACCAAAGAGGAACTCAAGTTGCCGAACAAAAACCAACTCGATCGCATTCGCATCGTCACCTCGGGAAACGAAGAAATTGAAATTCCGCGTTTCTTGCCAGTGTTGCCGGTGCGCGATGCAGTCGTCTTCCCGGGCGTAACCGCGCCGCTGGCCATCGGCCGCGAGCAATCGCTCGCCGCGCTCGAGCGCGCCGGCGAAGGTGGCTACATGATCGTCGCCACACAACATGATCCAAACTTAGAAGAACCCACCGTCGAAAACTTGTATCCAGTCTGCACCATCGTACGCATCGTAAAAGTCATGGATGCGCGCAGCACCTCGGGCGCAGGCAAACACGCTGTCGTTGTCGGCTTAGTGCGAAATCGCATGACGCCAGCGACGGCGACGGCGCCGTGCATCATGGTTGAAGTCGATCCGCTGCTTGAAGATTCTGCCGTAAATCCCGAGGAGAACGACGCGTGGGAAGAAATCGTCACGCTCTCCAATCGCGTCATTGATCTGCGCGAAGACATTCCCGAAGAGTGGAAAAATTTTGTCGCAAGCATCGATAATCCGTCGCTGCTTGCGGATCTCATCGTTTCGACGCTGCCGTTAAATCCCGTCGAAAAAGTAAATTTCTTGAGTGAAGTGCAGTTATTGCCGCGGCTTCGCCGCGTCGCAGATCATTTGCGGCGCGAAGTCACGATCGCCGAAGCGCAACACGCGATGCGTTCCGAAGCCGAAGAGATGGATCCCAAACGTCGCGAGCGACTTTTGCGCAAACGGATGCGCACGATTCAAGAAGAACTCGGCGAAACCGACGCGGGCATCCGCGAAGTCGATGAACTGCGCGAAAAGATTGAGGCCGCGAATCTTCCGCCGGAAGCGCACAAACAGACCGAGCGCGAACTGCGACGCCTTTCTGCGTTGCCTCAACACGCTCCCGATCGCCATTTGATTCGCACCTATCTTGAGTGGATGGCGGATTTGCCGTGGTCCGTCGAAACCGAGGATTATCTCGACCTTCATGAAGCACGCCGCGTGCTCGACGAAGACCATCACGGCCTTGAAAAAATCAAAGATCGCATCCTGGAATACTTAGCGGTGCGAAAACTCGCGCCGAATGCGAAGGCTCCCATCCTGTGCTTTGTCGGACCACCGGGTGTGGGCAAGACGTCGTTAGGCAAGTCGATTGCGCGTGCGATGCATCGCAAGTTCACGCGGGCGGCGCTCGGCGGTGTGCGCGACGAAGCCGAGATTCGTGGACATCGCCGCACCTACGTCGGCGCGATGCCTGGAAAAATTTTGCAAAACATTCGCCGTGCGGGATCACGCAATCCTGTGTATCTGCTCGACGAAGTCGACAAGCTCGGCGCGGACTTTCGTGGTGACCCCTCGTCGGCCCTGCTCGAAGTTTTGGATCCCGAGCAAAACAACTCGTTTAGCGATCACTACATCGAAGTGCCGTTCGATCTCTCGCGCGTGCTTTTCATCGCAACGGCGAACACGCTCTCGACGATTCCGGTCACGCTGCTCGACCGCATGGAGATCATCGAACTGCCGGGCTACACCGAGCAAGAAAAACTCGCGATCGCCGAAAAATACCTCGTCACGAAGCAACTCGAAGCACACGGCCTTAGCGCCGATCAAGTGAGCATGCAGCGCGAAGCCATTGAGCGTGTCGTGCACGAATACACGCGCGAAGCCGGCGTGCGCAACCTGGATCGCTTCATCGCCACACTAATGCGAAAAGCTGCACACCAAATTGCGTCAACACACACAAGTGATACGATTGTCATCGACACCGCCTTCGTGAAGGAAGCCCTGAAAGCACCGCCGCACCTACCCGAGACGGCCGAGCGCACGGAAATCCCCGGCGTCGTCGTCGGTCTCGCGCGCACCAATCACGGTGGCGATATTTTGTTCATTGAAGCGACAACGATGACGGGCGGCCAAGGCGTGCGCTTACGGCTCACCGGTCAACTGGGCGACGTGATGCGCGAATCGGCCGAGGCTGCACTATCGTGGGTGCGCGCAAACGCAAAGCGCCTCCACCTCGACGCCAAGGTACTCGAAGGTGGCGAAATCCACTTGCACGTTCCCGCCGGTGCGGTGCCCAAAGACGGCCCTTCCGCCGGAGCTGCGCTCGCCACCGCCATCGTGTCGGCTCTTTCCGGCAAACACGCGCGCGGCGACGTCGCGATGACTGGCGAAATTTCGTTACGCGGATTGGTGTTGCCCGTAGGAGGCATCAAAGACAAAGTGCTCGCGGCAGCACGCGCAGGAATCAAAAAAGTTTTGCTTCCGCAGCGCAACAAAAAAGACGTCCAAGAGATTCCCGCAGAAACGCTTGAGAAACTCGAAATCCAATACATCGAAACCGTCGACGACGCACTCGACGCAACGCTTTGCTCCGTGCACTGAACGATCCCGTTCCTCCGACGGGAACCGAACCAAAGCATTCGGTAGCGATCTTGTTCGATGCAGCCTGCGCGCGAATTGACGCTAACGGAGCTGCGCGTTAAGGTGCGGCCGGTTTCGAGTAAAGGAGCCTTGACACAAGCCCCTGCTTCGCCTTGCACGCCATGAGTCAACGAGGAAAAAATCGTGACACGCAAAATTCAGGTCCCGCTCTTCGATCTCAAAACGCAGTACGCCGAACTCAAATCCGAGATCGAGCCCGCACTGCGCGAGGTCATCGAAAGCCAACATTTCATCCTCGGCCCACAGGTCGATGAACTCGAAAAAGAAATCGCCGACTATTGCCAAGCGCGCCATGCGATCGGTTGCGCCTCTGGCTCCGACGCACTTTTGCTCGCGCTCATGGCTTACGACATCGGCCCCGGCGATGAAGTGATCTGCCCAAGCTACACATTTTTTGCAACCGCCGGAGCGATTGCACGCCTTGGCGCACGCCCTGTCTTTATCGACATCGAGCCCACAACGTACAACCTCGACATCGCCGCACTCGAAAAAGCCATCGCGAGTTGCACGCAGCTCAAGGCCATCATTCCCGTGCATCTCTACGGGCAAGCCGTCGATCTCGACGCTGTGATTGCACTGGCCAACAAAGCCCGCGTGCCCGTCATCGAAGACGCAGCGCAGGCCATTGGCGCCACGGATGCGCGTGGTATTCGCGTCGGAGTACGTGGAGCCATCGGGTGTTTCAGCTTCTTTCCGACGAAAAATCTCGGCGGCTTTGGCGACGGTGGAATTGTGACGACGCAAGACGAAACACTGGCCCAAAAGCTCAAGATTTTACGCGTACACGGCATGGAGCCCAAATATTATCACTCGCATCTTGGCATCAATTCGCGCCTCGATGCCCTACAAGCAACAGTGTTACGTGTCAAACTACGCCACCTTGATCGTTGGCATCACGCGCGGCAAAAAAACGCCGCTTTCTATGACCGGTTTTTCCTTGAAGCGGGCGCCCAGGATACAAGCACGCCCCTCGCGCAAAACTCGAAGCTTGCCCTGCGCATTCCCAAAGGCACTACGTCGCCCGCAACGCATATCTACAATCAATATGTAATTCGTGTTCCGTCACAAAAACGAGACGCTCTTCGCACGGCGCTCGCAGAAAACGGAATCGGGACGGAAATTTATTATCCCGTTCCGCTACACCAACAAGAATGCTTTGCCTATCTCGGATACAAAGCGGGTTCGCTCCCGGAATCCGAAGCTGCAGCGCGTGAAACCATTGCACTGCCGATTTTTCCCGAACTGACCCAAGAACAGCTTGAGCACGTCGCGCAAAACGTCGTCGCATTTTTGCACAAATAATCGACATACAAAAATATGTGTTGATTTATAGCAATAAAGTATGTCCCCTAGCGATCTGTGTCGGGGCAATAGCGATGCGCAATGGGAAAACGCCGCCCGCTGCCAAACGCCTTGGGCGACGTACGTAGCACTAACGGACCTTGGCGCCGTTTGTATTCGTTTCGATCAAGGCGCGCAGCAATCTCACGCACGAGTTGTGGATTTTGGCCAGGAGGCGCGACGATCTCTGCCCCGCTGCGTGCAAGCTCAACCGCTTGATGCAAAACGAGATCGAGCACTTCATAAGGCGGCAAATCGTCTTGATCGCGTTGATTTGGTGCCAACTCGGCCGACGGCGGCTTCTCGAGGCTGCCCCGTGGAATGCACTCCTGCTCGCGATTGGCATGGCGTGCCAGCGCATACACATCGCGTTTATACACATCTCCGAGTACGGATAGTCCACCCACCATGTCGCCATACAACGTGCAATATCCGACGGAAAGTTCGCTCTTGTTTCCCGTCGCGAGCACGAGCCTTCCCTCGGCGTTCGAGAGCGCCATCAAAATCGCACCGCGCGTACGCGACTGAATGTTTTGACTTGCCAGGCCATAATCTTTTTTCGCGCCAAAGAGCGAAGCGAAAATCTTAAGATACTGCTCATAGACCGGACGAATATCGACGGTTCGCGTTTCGATGCCAAGACTCTTCGCCAATGCCTCAGCATCGGTGACACTATGTTGTGACGAGAAAGGTCCTGGCATCAAAACGCCAAGCACGTTTTCGGCACCGAGCGCTTGGACCGCCAAGTACGCCACGACCGCCGAATCAATCCCGCCGGAAAGTCCCACGACGGCGCGCGGCGGCAAACCTTGTTTGTGAAAATAATCGCGAACACCGAGCACGAGCCCCGTCTCGAGCTGCTCGACTTCGGTCATGTCAATGATTTGCTCCGGTGCAAGATCAAGCGGTGGCGCGTCGAGGTCGAGAATCGTCAGATTTTCTTCGAAGAGCGGCAGCATGGCACGCAAATGTCCATTGCGATCGACGACGCACGAGCCACCGTCGAAAATCAATTCGTCATTGCCACCGCATTGATTCACGAACACGATCGGCACGCGGTGTTTTTGCGCAAGTTCCGAAAGAATGTGTCGACGCAAGCGTGGCTTTCCGACATGCCACGGCGAGGCCGCGAGATTCAAAATCAAACCCGCCCCCGCTTGCACCAGTTCTGCAACGGGATCTGTCTCATAGCCCAGTGCACGCGACCAACTATCCTCGCAAAGCGCAATCCCTATAGGAATATCGACACCCGAAAGTGTTATAGGAGTTCGCTTATGCGCCGGAATGAAGTAGCGATTTTCATCAAAGACATCGTATGCAGGAAGTAGCGTCTTGTGTTGCACGGCCACTTGCGCGCCGCCCGCCAAAACAACGGCGGAATTCGCAAGATGGCGCGGTCCTGCTTGCGACACGGGCGACACAACACCGAGAACCATTGCAATCGACTGCGACGCCGGCAGCAAGGCCGTGAGAGCGCGCTGTTGATCCTCAATGAAACTCCGCCGCTCGAGAAGATCGAGCGGCGGATAACCTGTCAGCACCATCTCCGAAAACACGATGAGTTTTGCGCCAGCGTCGGCGGCTTTGCGCGCAGCCTGCTCGATGAGCAAACGATTGCCTACAAAGTCACCGATCGTGGGATTGAGCTGCGCGAGCGCGATTCGCATGCGGCGAAGATCGCAAGTTCTTACATGCCGTCAAGCGAGTGCAAAGCGGCCCGGCACATACACATTCACGCAGCGCCTACTGCGGTTGAATATAAGCCGTATCCACCTCGCCGGTGAGTGCATTCAAGAACACGGCAATCGACTCCACGGTTCCTTCATCCAGATCTTTGCCAAGTTGATGAGCCGCCATCAAACGAATGGCATCATCCAGCGTCTTGACGCTGCCATCGTGAAAATACGGCGCCGTTTTCGCAATGTTGCGCAGCGAAGGAACCTTGAAAATTTTCTCATCCGTAGCCGCCTTCGTCACATCCGCACGACCATGGTCTTTGGTCTCAAACGCCCGTACAAGACCAAGCCTCTGATACATGCTTCCACCGACACCCGGACCGTTATGGCAAGTAATGCACCCGCTGGCGATGAACGTCTTCAAGCCTTTGCGTTCTTTGCGCGACAACGCTTTGGTGTCTCCGGCCAAATAGGCATCGAAGCGCGAAGGCGTCATCAAGCGTCGCTCGAAAGCACCAATCGCAAGCGCGAGATTGTTATAAGTGATGGGATGCTTCTTTCCCGGGAAGGCCTTCGCAAAGAGCGCGACATACTGCGGATCTTTCTCCAAGCGTCGTACGACCGCCGCTTCCGAGGGCATCGCCATCTCGACTGGATTCAAAATCGGCCCCTTGGCCTGCTCCTCGACGTTGGCCGCACGACCATCCCAGAACTGCACGAAGTGCAATGCCGCGTTGTACACCGTCGGAGAATTTCGCGCACCACGCTGACCTTTGTGCCCCGGTGAAGTCGGTTCCCCATCAACACCAAAACGTGTCAGGTCGTGGCAAGTATTGCACGAAATATCGCCATCCTTCGAAAGCTTGGTTTCGTAATAGAGCTTTCGACCAAGATCAATTTTGGCGTCGGTGAGCGGATTATCGTCGCGAATGACTTCTTTCGGGAGCACTCCAAAAATCTGCTGCGCCTGTTTCTGCAAAGCATCTTCCGCCCCGGCGTAGCCCGCGGTAATCAAAAGGAAGAACGTAAAAATCGCACTCGCGATCGGCATCCGTTTCAAAGTCTTCATCCTACAAATCTCCTCGATGACAGTTTGTCCGTTGGGGTTCGTGATGTGAGGTGGCCCCGGAAAACTGGACAGGTGGATAAGTGATAATCTTGCTTTTTT
>CAYRID010000042.1:0-19899 GCA_964424225.1 uncultured Geobacter sp. | reverse complement strand
TCAGATGCGTGTGCTTGGGCATTCGGTGAAGGCACGCTATCTCGAGCTTCTTGGGAAAGTCGCAGCGCCTCCGTTGGAGTGGTTCGATGATCCAGAGAATTGCTGGCGCCCGACACATAATGGTTTACCCGTTGTATTTCCAAGTGACGGATACCAAGGTGAGTACATTGTGCAGATTGCACGTCAGGTGCTCGATGTGCATGGAGAGGCGTGGATTGATGAGCCCGAAGATCAGGGTTTTCGTTTGGTTGCGCAGGAAGTGATTTTTGCAGAGATTCGTGCCACGCTCGATCGTCTCGGAATACACTTTGATGTGTATTATAACGAAACAACACTTTATGAAGAAGGTAAGCTCACGGCGACGCTCGCGGCGTTGCGCGCTCAAGATCTGGCCTACGAGGCGGACGGTGCGGTATGGATTCGTGCGACGAAGCTCGGCCTTGATCGCGATCGCGTACTTGTGAAGCGCACGGGTGAGCCGACGTATCTTTTGCCGGACATCGCTTATCACTGTGAAAAATTTCGGCGCGGTTTCGATTACGTCGTCGATGTGCAGGGAGCCGACCACATCGAGCAGTTTCCGTTTGTGCGTGCAGCCGCCGCAGCGCTGGGCTGTGATCCGGAACGCATCGAGCTCGTGATGCATCAATTCGTGACACTGACGCGTGACGGTGAGCAGGTGAAGCAGTCAACGCGGCGCGCCACCTTCGTGACCGTCGACGAGTTGGTGGAAGATGTTGGCGTCGATGTGTTTCGTTTCTTCATGGTGCAGCGTAAGGCCGAAGGTCATCTTGATTTTGACCTTGATCTCGCTAAGTCACCGGAGTGGAGCAAGAATCCGGCGATTTATTTGCAGTACGCCTATGCGCGTACGCATGGTATTGAGCGCAAGGCTGCAGAAAATCAGCGTGCGATGCCCACGCTCAATGAAATGGATGCAAGCCGTCTCGAATTGCCGGAAGAGATTGAGATCCTCAAGAAACTTGCTGAATTTCCAGATGTGATCGCGCAAGCAGCCAAGTCGCGTGAACCTCACCATTTGGCGTATTATCTGCGCGATTTGGCGGGGCTCTGGCATCCTTATCACCAGGATGGCAAGCATCACCGTATTTTGTCGGAAGATGTTGGACTTACGAATGCAAGAATAGGCCTCGTGCTTGCGGTGCGAACTGTATTGGCGAATGGGCTTCGTTTACTTGGAGTGTCCACACCGGAGAGAATGTGATGGCGAACGACGATCGCGATGATCAGGAATTTCAGCCCACGCGTACTTCGAGGCAGAAGCGCTCTTTTTGGCTGCCGTTGATCGGGGGAGGAGCGGTGCTCTGTCTCCTCGGTTTTGGTCTTGGCGTGTTGATTGGAGTGCTCTTCGAAGAGCCAAACCTTTTGGTGGGGCACATGGCCGGCGATTCGCAAGAAGTACGGCTGGAATCTACTACGCCGTCGGAAGAAAAGCCGGCGAACGAAAAGATCGAGGCGCCGACCGAGCCCGTAACTGCGCCGGTTGCTCCGCGCGATGCGAGTCGCGAAGAAGAGATTGTCGCCAAGGCGGAGGCGCCGCAGACGTCGATGGCCAAGCCTTCTGCGCATCCTACGCAAAATTCTGTAGCGTTGCGTGATGTGGTAAGTGGTGCTGCCAAAGGCGCATTGCTGCCTGCTGTTTCGGCAGCAAAGTCGGACACAGGGACATCTGTCGCAACGGGAAAGTTTGTGATCCAGGTTGGAGCATTTTCAAACGACACCCAAGCTGCGGAGATGGTAAAGCGGCTGCAGGGTAAGGGTTATGACTCGTTCGTGGCGTCGGGAGAGGGCGGCGATGCGCGCTGGCGCGTTCGAGTTGGCCCGTTTCAGAGTCGTGAGGTTGCAGAACAAATGGCAACCAAGCTCAAACAGCAGGAAAAATTGCCCACTTGGATTTTGGCCGAGTAATTTGCATGAAGTCAGTCGTCTGAGACGAGATGGAAGTTCAAACTCAAAACTGTTGAATCAAGACCTGAACCGTGCGTGCAAAATGAATCGTTCGGATGGTTGTCGCGACAGAATTTTTTTTGACACATTTTGACGTAATTTAGATTGGTCAACAATGCGCTGGATGATCACCGGTAGTCGCGGGCAACTTGGACTCTGTTTGCAAGATGTGCTATGTGCCTCGCCTCGACACAAAATAGTGTTCGCTGCCGACTTGCCCGAATTTGATATTTCCGACGCTACTGCATGCGAGCACGTCTACAAGACCTTGCCAGAGGGCGTGGATGTACTCGTGAATGCCGCAGCCTTTACGGCGGTGGATCTCTGTGAATCGCAGGCGCAGCTTGCGCACATGGTGAATGCAGTGGCGCCGGGGCAGCTTGCACAGATGGCGAAGAAACTGGGTGCGCGCTTCGTGCATATTTCGACGGACTATGTATTTGATGGCATGGCCACGCAGCCCTATGCCGAGACATCGCCGCCGGCGCCGCTTTGTGAATATGGCCGCTCGAAGCTCGCGGGCGAAGCGCGCGTTTTCGAAGCCAAGCGCGGCACATTACTCGTGCGCACGAGCAGCGTTTTTGGACCGGGAAAAAATTTCATTGCAACCATATTGCGCCAAGCCGCGCTTCGTCGCAGCGGGGAGGCGACAGCGCCGATGCGCGTCGTCGATGATCAGCGTTCGTGTCCGACGTATGCACTCGACCTCGCGCAGGGGATTGTCGCGCTCGTCGAAAAGGGCGCACACGGATTGTTTCACCTGACGAACTCCGGGACTGCGAGTTGGTGGGATGTCGCGCGTGCGACGCTGGACCGAGGCGGTTTTTCCGACCTCGCGATTGAGAGAATCAAAACTGCGGATCTCAATTTGCCCGCAAAACGGCCGCTGTTTTCCGCGCTCGATTGCACAAAGGCAGCTAGCATTGGGGTCGTTTTGCGGCCGTGGCCTGAGGCCTTGGCAGCGTATTTGGAATCGTCGGCCTCGCCCTTGCACAGTCGTTGAAGCCACTGGCGCTGTCCTGGTGCGCAGCACGTGATGCAAAAACAAGCTCACAAGGAGATTGACACAATGAAGCGTAAGATTGAACGCGTACTCGTGACGGGAGGAGCCGGATTTATTGGCTCGCACCTGTGCCGGCGTTTGTTGCAAGAAGGCTGTGAGGTTTTGGTCTTCGATAACTTGCTCACGGGACGGATGAGTAACATCGAAGAGCTACTTGGGCACCCAAAGTTTCGCTTCAAACACTACGATGTGACGAACTATTTGTATGTGGAAGGCAAGCTCGATGCGATTTTGCATTTTGCATCGCCGGCAAGCCCGGCGGATTTCGAGCGTTTGCCGATTCAAATTTTGAAGGTGGGCTCGCTGGGTACACACAAAGCGCTGGGATTGGCCAAGGCCAAGGGAGCGCGTTTTCTGCTTGCCAGCACTTCAGAGTGTTATGGCGACCCCGAAGTGAATCCACAGCCGGAAAGTTACTGGGGCAATGTGAATCCGATCGGTATTCGTGGTGTGTACGATGAGGCCAAGCGTTTTGCTGAAGCGATGACGATGGCTTATCACCGACATCATCAAGTCGATGCGCGAATCGTGCGAATTTTCAACACCTTTGGCCCGCGTATGCAACTCAACGATGGTCGTGCAATTCCGAATTTTTTTCGCCAAGCGATTCGCGGTGAAGACATCACCGTGTATGGCGACGGTTCGCAGACGCGCTCGTTTTGCTACGTCGAAGATCTCGTCGAAGGAATCTGGCGCTTGCTGAATTGCGATCACGTTGGTCCTGTGAATATTGGCAATCCCAATGAAATGACACTTTTGCGTATGGCCGAGAAGATTATTGAAGTGACGGGGAGCAAGAGTCGCATCGTGTATAAGCCCCTTCCGCCGGATGATCCGAAAGTGCGTCGCCCCAATATTGATCTTGCGCGCAGAGTGCTTGCCGATTGGCATCCCAAGGTTTCGGTCGAAGAAGGTTTGCAACGCACTTGTGCGTATTTTCAAGCTGAGCTCGCGCAAGAGAAGGACGCCCGGTGATCGAGCAAAGTCAAATTCGCAATTTCTCGATCGTTGCCCACATCGATCACGGCAAGAGCACGCTCGCAGATCGCTTGCTCGATGTCACCGGTTCGCTTTCGGTGCGCGAGAAGAAAGATCAATTTCTCGACAAAATGGACATCGAACGCGAGCGCGGCATCACAATCAAAGCGCAAACGGCGCGCATCCATTATCGCGCGCAAGATGGCAAAGATTACGTGCTGAATTTGATCGATACACCGGGGCATGTCGATTTTGCGTATGAAGTGTCGCGCGCGTTGCAAGCCTGTGAAGGAGCGGTACTCGTCGTCGACGCGACGCAGGGCATTGAAGCGCAGACGCTTGCCAATGCGTACCTCGCTGTGGATGCAGGTCTCGAGATCATTCCCGTCGTGAACAAGATTGATTTGCCGGCGGCAGACCCTGTTGGACGCGCGCAAGAAATTGAAGACGTGCTGGGGCTCGATGCGGCCGATGTGCTTCCGGTTTGCGCGAAGGATGGCCGTGGTATTCCCGAGTTGCTCGAACGCATCGTCGCGCAAGTGCCGCCTCCGAGCGGTGATCCGAATGCGCCGACGCGTGCGCTTGTTTTTGATGCGTGGTTTGATCCCTACGTCGGAGTTGCGATGCTCGTGCGTGTTTTCGACGGTGAACTTCGCAAGGGGATGCGGGTGCGTTTGATGGCCGTGAATTTGGATCGCGAGATCAATCAATTGCACGTCGTAGATCCATTCCCGCGCAACGTCGATCGTATCGGGGCGGGCGAGGTGGGCGTGGTGATCGCCGGTGTGAAGTCGTTGCAAGACGTGAAAATTGGCGACACCATTACAGATCTAAATCGCCTCTGCCGCGAACCTTTGCCAGGGTTTCAAGAAGTGAAGCCGATGGTTTTTGCCGGCTTGTATCCCGTTGACTCCGACGATTACGAAAATCTCAAAACAGCACTCGAAAAACTGCGCATCAATGATTCGTCATTCGTGTACGAGCCGGAGACGAGTGCCGCTTTGGGCTTTGGTTTTCGCTGTGGATTCCTCGGCTTCTTGCATTCCGAGATCGTGCAAGAGCGGCTCGAACGCGAGTACAACTTGAACTTGATTACGACGAGTCCGACGGTGCGTTATCAAGTCGTGACGACCGACGGGCAACAGATTGAAATCGAAAGTCCGGCCGCGTTGCCCGATTTGCAGAAAGTGGATCACATCAAAGAGCCGTACATCGTTGCGACGGTGCACGTGCCCAACGACTATCTCGGTGCCGTGCTCACGCTTTGCCAAGATCGCCGCGGTATTCAGCGCGACATGGTGGTGCACGGCAGTCGCGTGCAGGTGCGTTATGAACTGCCTTTGAACGAAGTCGTGCTCGATTTTCACGATCGCATCAAGAGCATCACGCGCGGTTACGGTTCTTTCGATTATGAATTTCTCGAATATCGTGAGTCCGATCTTGCGAAGCTCGATATTCTCGTCAATGGCGATCCTGTCGATGCGCTGTCGTTGATTGTGCATCGCAGCAAAGCGCAACACTCCGGTGCGTTGCTCACGCAGAAACTCAAGGATTTTATTCCGCGCCAGATGTACGACGTCGCAATCCAAGCGGCGATCGGCGCACGCGTGATTGCGCGTACGACGGTGAAGGCGTTGCGTAAGAACGTGATTGCGAAGTGCTACGGCGGTGATATTACGCGCAAACGCAAACTTCTCGAAAAACAAAAAGCCGGTAAGAAGCGCATGAAGATGGTCGGCTCCGTCGAAATTCCTCAAGAGGCGTTTCTTGCGGCATTGAAGCTGGGTGATGAATGAGCGAAAAGAAACGAAGGCAAGGCGAGTCGAAACCGACACAAAAAGTTGTCAACGCAAGCGTGACTTCCGAGGGCGCGGCAGTCCGCGATGGCGAAGCGGACAACGTCAACGCTTCGGGCGCTGGATCAGAGGGTAAGACTCCCAAAGAAGGGGATCAGTTCGGCACGCTCGTCGTAGCGATCTTGATTGCACTTTTGATCCGCACGCTCGTTGTCGAGCCGTTTCGAATTCCGTCGGGCTCAATGTTTCCGACGCTGCTCGAAGGCGACCATCTCTTTGTAAACAAATTTGCGTATGGTGCACGAATTCCATTCACGACTTTTCGCTTGCCAGCGGTACGTGCGCCGCAGCGCGGCGATGTCGTCGTCTTCAAAGTTGGCCGCATGGAGGCGCCGCCGGGGATTTGTCCGGTCGATCAATGCCCGGAGAAATATCGTTCGGAAAATTTCGTCAAGCGTCTTGTGGGCCTTCCTGGCGATACGATCGAAGTGCGCGACGGCGTGCTCTTCGTGAACGATGTCGCGGTGATTCAAGACTCCGAGCGACACAACTTTGAGGATAGCGACGGACGGCTTTTGGAAGTAGCGAACGAAAAGAATGGCGAATGCATGTACTGGATTGCCGACGATCCGAATTCGCCAACACCGCCGCGTGACAAATTTACGGTGCCCGAAGGTCGCTATTTCATGATGGGTGATAATCGCGATCACTCCAACGATAGTCGCTTTTGGGGCACGATTCGCTTGAACGAGATGAAAGGGCCGGTGGCTTTCATGTACTGGTCGTGGGAGCCACCGCAAAGCTGGGCCATGCTTCTGAACCCCGTGACTTGGTGGAACCTTCTTACGCAGAAGATGCGCTGGGAGCGAATGGGTCAGCCGCTTGACTGCAACTGGCCCAAGACGCCGCCTGCCTCGAACGCCGTCAAGGCGAAATAGCATTTTTGGTTTCTGCGTTTTTTCATTGTGTTGAGTTGCTTTCTTGCACCTTGGGCGCGCGGGTCGTCGTGCATTGCGCACGAGATGGCGCCTTGAGTTCGGACTGGATTTTTTGAACGACACCTGGCTTGCTTGAAAAAATCACTTTTCTTTCGACGAAGCGTTTGACGACGGACGAGTGTGCCCGTTATGCTCCGCCCCGGTTCAGGGTTAGCCTTTTAATTTCGTCCTGTGAGACGAAAAAGGGTGAAGGGTGGGGTGGGTGTGAAGATGTCGAGAACGCCGTCGCCGACGGATTCCAACTCGAAAAATACGTGCGCAAAGACAGCGAGCGTTGCCACGGTATCCCACTCTTCCATATCGAATTCCTCAGACGATTCTTCGCCTCTCGAAGCACAGCTCCTTACGACATCCGGCCCAGATGGGCGGGTCGGTAGTGTTGTACTCGACGAAGCCGCCATTCAACGTGCGCTTGCGCGTATTGCGCACGAAATCATGGAACGCAATGCGAGTGCTGAGCGCTTGTATCTCGTTGCGATTCCAAATGGTGGTGTACCCCTCGCGCGTTTCTTGCAAGCGAAATTGCAGAAAGTTTCAGGTGTGATGACACCTGTTGGTGTTCTCGATACGACACTTTATCGTGATGATCTTTTGCAAGATCGCAGTAGTGCGCGTCCGGCGATTCGACTTACCGAGATGCCGTCGGCAGTGGACGGACGAATCGTGATTTTGGTTGACGATGTCGTGAACACGGGCCGTACGATTCGTGCAGCGATGGATGCACTGATGGATTTCGGTCGCCCGCAGAGCGTGCAGCTTGCTGCACTTGTCGATCGCGGTCATCGCGAGCTGCCGATTCGCTGCGATTACGTCGGGAAAAACGTACCGACACAAAAAAATCAAAATGTGGTGCTGCGCGGGACGATTCATGCGCTCGATTGGCCGCTCGAAGTCGTGCTGCTCGATGCCGCACCGTCGGAGGCGACGCGATGATCGGACGCGACTTGCTTGGCATCGAAGACCTGACTCGCGAAGAAATCGAATTGGTTCTCGACACATCTGAGCGTATGAAAGAAGTTGGTGAACGCGAAGTGAAGAAGGTGCCTGGCCTGCGCGGTCGCACGATCATCAATTTGTTTTTTGAATCTTCGACGCGTACGCGCACGAGTTTTGAAATTGCGGGCAAGCGACTTTCGGCAGATGTGATCAATTTTTCTTCATCGAGTTCGAGTTTGACGAAGAAGGAAAGTATTCTCGACACGGCGCGTACGCTTGCGGCGATGGATCCGGATGCGGTCGTGGTGCGACATGCGGTATCGGGTGTGCCGCGAAGGATTGCTGACGCACTTGAGTGTCCCGTGATCAATGCGGGCGACGGTGCGCATGAGCATCCGACGCAGGCGCTGCTCGATTTATTGACCGTGCGTCAAAAGAAGGGCCGCATCGATGGGCTCTCGGTGGCGATTGTTGGCGACATTGCGCACTCGCGCGTCGCACGCTCGAACATTTATGGGTTTTCGAAACTGGGCGCTGAAGTGCGCGTGGCGGGTCCACCGACGATGATTCCGCCGTATATCGAGAGTCTTGGCGTGAAAGCGTTTACGAATATGCGCGAGGCGATCGAGGGCGTTGATGTGATCATGATGCTGCGCATTCAGACGGAGCGTCTCGCGGGCGCGCTGTTTCCGAGCGTGCGCGAATACTCGGCCACATTTGGCTTGAACGAGACGAAACTCGCCTTTGCGAAAGACGATGCGATCGTCATGCATCCTGGACCGGTAAATCGTGGCGTTGAGCTCTCTCCGACGATTGCCGACGGGCGTCCGAGCGTGATTTTGGATCAAGTACGCAACGGCGTCGCTGTACGCATGGCGGTGCTCTATCTCTTGACGGGACGCAAAGCGGAACAATGAGCTTCTACTCAAATTAGTGTAATTCACGACGAGTTGAAGGCAGAAAACAGAGGATTTCATGAATCGAATTTTGATCCGCGGCGGTAGAGTGCTTGATCCGACGAACGGGCTCGATGTTCAAGCCGACGTTTTGCTCGAAGCGGGACGCGTTGTTGGCATTGGTTCGAATTTGTCGGCGGGCAAGGCCGAAACGATTGACGCAAAAGGGTGTTGGGTTGCACCGGGTTTTGTTGACATGCACGTGCATCTGCGCGAACCCGGACAAGAATACAAAGAGGACATCGGTTCGGGTGGGCGTGCGGCCGTTGCAGGTGGTTTTACGGCGGTGGCTTGCATGGCGAACACTTCGCCCGTGAATGACGATCCGTCGGTGACGCAGTATATTTTGGAGCGTGCGCGCGAAAATTCTCCGGCGCGTGTGTATCCGATTGCGGCGGCGACGAAAGGACTTCAGGGCGAGGTGATGACCGAGATGGTTGCGCAGCGCGCTGCGGGTGCTGTGGCGTTCAGCGACGATGGCAAGGTAATCATGGATAGCAGCGTTATGCGTCGCGTGCTCGAATACTCGCGGATGATTGACGTGCCGATCATCGTGCATGCCGAAGATTGCTCGCTCGTCGCGGGCGGTGTCGTGAATGAAGGTCCGATTTCGACAAAGCTCGGCTTGCCCGGGAATCCCAATCTCGCTGAAGCAGTGTTGGTTTCGCGCGACATCATGCTGGCTGCGGCAACGGGCGCGCATTTGCATGTGGCGCATGTTTCGACGCAGGAAGCCGTTGCTTTGATTCGCCGTGCGCGCGAGCAGGGCATCCGGGTGACCGCTGAAGTGACGCCGCATCATCTTGCTCTCACCGACGAAGCAACGCTTGGTTTCAATACCAACGCCAAGATGGCGCCGCCGCTGCGTTCGCAGAAAGATCGTGAGGCTTGTTTGCAAGCGCTCGCCGACGGAACGCTCGATTGTGTCGCTACGGATCACGCACCGCATGCAATTCATGAAAAAGAAGTTGATTTCATCGAGGCGCCGTGCGGTGTGCTGGGGCTTGAGACGGCGCTGCCAGTGACACTTGATTTTGTACGTTCGGGGAAACTTTCACCGCTTGCATGGGTGCGTGCGATGTCGACGAATGCAGCGCAAATTTTAAAGCAATCCGGCGGTTCTCTTTGCGTCGGTGAAGTGGCAGATATTGTCGTGATCGATCCCGAGCGCGAATGGACGTACGACCCCGTAAAAGGTTATTCGAAGAGCATCAATTCGCCGTGGGCGGGCGCGCGTTTGCGCGGTCGAGCCGTAGCTACGATCGTCGCTGGCCGCTTGGTGTACGACGTCGAACGAGGAGTGCTGCATCCGTGATGGAGTCTGTGAATCGAAATCTTGCTTTGCTCGTGTTAGCCGACGGAACGGCGTATCGCGGTCGCGCTTTTGGTGCACGCGGTGTTGGCATTGGCGAAGTATGCTTCAACACGAGCATGACAGGTTATCAAGAAATCGTTACCGACCCGTCGTATGCCGGGCAGATTGTGACGATGACTTACACACAAATCGGTAACGTAGGAGTGAATGCCGAGGACGAGGAATCGGCACGTCCCTTTCTTTCTGGGTTCGTAGCGAAAGAAGTTTTCGACGTGCCAAGCAGCTGGCGCGCGCAGGAATCGCTTGACGCTTACTTGAAACGATACGGTGTCGTAGGAATTTCCAATCTGGATACGCGCGCGATTGTGCGACGTATTCGCGACGGTGGCGTTCAGATGGGTGTGATTTCGACGGATCCCGCACAGCAAGATGTTGCGCATCTGGCGAAGATCGCGAAGGCTGCACCGACGCTCGACGGACAAGATTTGGTTGCAAAGGTAACTTGTCGGGAACCGTACGTGTGGCGCGAAGGAGATTGGCGTGGTGTCGACGGACAACTTCCGCGGCGCACCGCGCCGACGGAGCGCTTGAAAGTCGTTGCTTACGATTACGGCGTGAAAAAGAATATTTTGCGCTTATTGTATGACTATGGCTTCGATGTCACGGTGGTGCCGGCCCATACACCAGCGAAGGACGCTTTGGCCTTGCAACCCGATGCGATTTTTCTTTCGAACGGCCCGGGTGATCCGTCGGCCGTCAAAGACGCACCGTCGATCGTGCGTGAGCTCGTCGAGCACAAACCGATTTTTGGCATTTGTCTTGGTCATCAGATTTTGAGCCTCGCGCTCGGCGGCACGACACGCAAACTCAAGTTTGGCCATCGCGGCGGCAATCAGCCGGGGCAAGATCAGTTTACGAAGAAGGTTGCGATCTGTGCAGAGAATCATGGCTATGCGGTCGATGCAGATTCGCTGCGTGCTGCCGGAGAACCGGTCGAGATTATTCATCGCAATCTCAACGATAACACAGTTGAAGGTATAGCTCACTGCAAGCGCCCGCTGTTTTCCGTGCAGTATCACCCGGAAGCGGCGCCAGGTCCGCATGATGCGCGTTACTTTTTTCAACGCTTTTACGAGATGACCCGCCTGCATCGCGCGGGTCATCTCGTAACGGGCGCACAGATTGCCAAGGGAGAGTGAAGCGTGCCGAAACGCACTGATATCAAAACGATTTTGATCATCGGCTCGGGACCGATCGTGATTGGACAAGCTTGCGAATTCGATTACTCCGGAACGCAAGCCTGTAAAGCGCTACGCGAGGAAGGCTATCGCGTGGTGCTGATCAATTCGAATCCGGCGACGATCATGACCGATCCGGAGACCGCAGATCGTACCTATGTGGAGCCGATGACCGTCGACGCTGTCGAAAAAATTATTCAACGCGAAAAGCCGGATGCAATTTTGCCGACGCTTGGTGGACAAACTGCGCTCAATCTCGCCATTCAGCTCCACGAGGCGGGCATTCTTGCAAAGTACAAAATCGAACTGATTGGTGCGCAGATCGAGTCGATTCACAAGGCCGAAGATCGACAACTTTTTCGTCAGGCGATGGAAAAACTCGGACTCAAGGTTCCGGCTTCGGGCGCCGCGCGTTCCGTCGAAGAAGCGCGCGAAATTGTGAAGACGACCGGTATCCCGGCGATCATTCGACCCAGTTTTACGATGGGTGGCACCGGTGGTTCGATTTGTTTTGAAGCGGCTGATTTTGATCGCTTGGTCGATTGGGCTTTGCAACAATCTCCGACACATGAATGTTTAATTGAGCAAAGCGCGCTAGGTTGGAAAGAATACGAGCTCGAAGTCATGCGCGATCGTGCCGACAATGTCGTGATTGTGTGTTCGATCGAGAACTTTGATCCGATGGGAGTGCATACCGGAGATTCGATTACGGTTGCACCGGCGCAGACATTGACGGATCGCGAGTATCAAGAGATGCGCGATGCGGCGCTGGCCATCATTCGCGAAATTGGCGTTGACACGGGTGGTTCGAACATTCAATTCGCAGTGAATCCAAAAGACGGTGCAATGATCGTGATCGAGATGAACCCGCGCGTGTCGCGCTCGTCGGCGCTCGCATCCAAGGCAACCGGTTTTCCGATTGCGAAGTTCGCGGCGAAACTTGCCGTTGGTTTTACGCTCGACGAAATTCGCAATGATATTACGCGCGAAACGCCGGCCTCGTTCGAACCGAGCATTGATTACGTCGTAACGAAAGTGCCGCGCTTTACGTTCGAGAAATTCCCTGGCGCGAGCGATGAACTCACGACGCAGATGAAATCCGTCGGTGAAGCCATGGCGATTGGGCGCACGTTTAAAGAGAGTTTGCAAAAAGCACTGCGCTCACTCGAAGTGGGATGGTCCGGGCTCGATGAGCTTGAAATTCCGCATGGCCACGACGCGCTCGAATATCTTTGGGATCGCATCGTAATACCTCGCCCGGATCGCATCTTGGCGCTTGCAGAAATCATGCGTCGCGGTGTTTCCGTCGAAGAAATTCATGCGCGTTCACAGATCGATCCGTGGTTCTTGCGCAATCTACAAGATATTGTGTCACTTGAAGTGCGCCTCGCTGCGCTGGATGTGGTAGAGCGTGCGGATTGGCTACGCACGGCGAAGCAACTCGGTTTTTCGGATAAGCGTTTGGCAAAACTTTGGCAAATCACAGAAGGCCAAGTGCGGGAACTACGGCATTCCGTCGGTGTGCGACCCGTCTTTAAGCGCGTCGATACCTGTGCAGCCGAGTTTGAAGCGCACACGCCCTATTTGTATTCCACCTACGAGGAAGAGTGTGAATCGCTTCCAAGCACGCGACGCAAAATTGTGATTCTTGGAGGCGGTCCCAACCGCATTGGTCAAGGCATCGAGTTTGATTACTGCTGTGTGCATGCGGTGTTTGCGTTGCGTGATGCAGGCTTCGAAACGATTATGGTGAATTGCAACCCGGAGACCGTTTCAACGGATTACGATACGAATAATCGCCTGTATTTCGAACCCCTGACACTCGAAGATATACTTGAAATCATACATATCGAAAAACCTGAAAATATGATTATTCAATTTGGTGGTCAAACGCCGCTCAAGCTTGCAGTGGCGCTGGAAAAGGCGGGTGTTCCCATCCTTGGTACGACGCCCGATTCGATCGATCGCGCAGAAGACCGGGAACGCTTTGATGTGTTGCTCGAAAAGCTTGCCCTCGACAAGCCTGCCAGCGGAATTGCGCGCAGCACCGACGAAGCGGTGCAAATTGCAAACCGCATTGGTTATCCCGTTCTCGTGCGCCCGTCGTATGTACTCGGCGGCCGTGCGATGCAGATCGTGCACAACGTCGATTACTTGCGCGAATACATGGCTAAGGCGGTGCAGGCTTCGCCCGAGCATCCGGTACTCGTAGATCGCTTCTTGTCCGACGCGATCGAAGTCGATGTGGACGCGATTTGCGATAGAAAACGCGTCGTGATCGGCGGCGTGATGGAGCACATCGAAGAGGCGGGCATTCACTCGGGAGACAGTGCGTGCTCCTTGCCGCCGTATTCACTGCCTTGGTCCGTGATTGATCGCATCCTCAGTGCAACGCGGAAGCTCGCGCTTGAGCTCGAGGTTTGTGGTTTGATGAACGTGCAATATGCCGTGAAGGGTGACGACGTGTTCGTGTTGGAAGTCAATCCGCGCGGCTCGCGCACGGTGCCGTTCGTGTCGAAGGCTATTGGACGTCCGCTGGCGAAGCTCGCTGCGCTCGTGATTGCGGGAAAAGCGTTGGACGAGCTTGGTTTTACGTCGGAGATTTGGCCGCGACACTTTTCTGTGAAAGAAGCTGTCTTTCCATTCGTGAAGTTCCAGGGCGTGGATACTTTGCTTAGCCCCGAGATGCGTAGCACGGGCGAGGTGATGGGTATTGATTCGGATTTTGGCCGCGCCTATGCGAAATCGCAGATTCAAGCGGGCAATAGTCTTCCGACACGAGGTCGTGTACTGGTCTCGGTGCGCGACGAAGACCATGCACGCGTAGCGAAGGCCATGAAAGAACTCTTCGATAACGGCTTTGAGTTTATCGCCACCGAGGGCACCGCCAAGGCGCTGCAAGCATTTGGGATCAAAGTCGAGTGCGTGCACAAATGCGGCGAGGGTTCGCCCAATACGGTCGATCGCATCCATGCCGGCGATGTCGATGTGGTCGTAAATACCGTCGGTGCCGACGTGAAATCGGTGCGCGATTCGTTTTCGATTCGGCGTGCTTCGTTGCAGCGCGGGCTTCCATACTTTACGACGGCGTCCGCGGCCTGTGCGGCCGTCGGTGCGATTCGCGCTTTGCAAAAGGAATCGATTGGCGTGAAATCTTTGCAAGAGATTCACGCAGGGTAGTGTCGCCCGCCGGAGGCTCATGAGCGCTTCTCCGTTCACTGCGGCTTTGCTCGAAATTCGCGATCGCTTGCGTGACCGCGCCAACCAAGCGCTGCGGCTCGATCCGCCATTGCGTGCTGCCTTCGCGCGAGCCAATGCGCTTTTCATTCCCGCGACGGCGAAGAAGGCGCTCGCGGATGCGCTCGAGCGCATCGAGCAACTCGATGCTTCGGCGCAAGCCGCACAAACTGCGGATGCGGCGCGCGATGCACAAACGACGATTGCGTCGGTGCTCGAATTGCTCGCACCGTTTACCGATTCGACGTGGTGCGAGCGTGCACTCGCAAGCCCGCTCTCGGTTTTGAAGGGCGTCGGTGCCAAGCGCGCGGCGTTGCTCGACAAAAAAGGTTTTTCCACGATCAGCGATCTTTTGTTTCACTTGCCGAGTCGCTACGACGATCGGAGATCACTTTTGCGTGTCGGAGATTTGCAAGTCGGCGCGCATGCGACGTTCATCGCAAAAGTGCAGGTGGCGGAGTTCACGCCCTCGCGGATGCGCGGCGGAAAACTTCGCCGTGTTTTCGAAGCCACCGTCGGTGATGAAACGGGAACGATGCGTCTCAAGTGGTTTCACGGCGGCGAGCGGATCAAAGAAGTCGTGGCGCCCGGTGTGACGCTGCGCGTGACGGGGGATGTGCGCCGCTATCGCTTCCACAAAGAAATCATTCATCCCGAGGTCGAGCGCATCGACGCGGGAGAGAGTGAAGGCGAAGCCGAGTCGGCTTCCGCGTCCGAAGTGGGCTTGCAGGATTTTCGGCAAGTGACGCCCGATTATCCGAGCCGCGAAGGCGTGAACGTGCGCGGGCTGCGTTTCTTGATACACAATTCCGTGACACAGTATGCGGATCTCGTTTCGGGTCATTTGCCGGATGCGCTCGTGTACAAACACGAGCTTCCGAGCGTGGCGGATGCGCTCAAGGAAATTCATTTGCCCGACGTCGACGTGGATCTCGAAGCGTTGCTCGAGCGGCGCACACCGGCGCACGCGCGACTCGTGATCGAAGAATTGTATCTGCTCGAAGTGGGGTTGATGCTGCGGCGTGCCGAACAAAAACGACAGCCGGGCATTGTTTTCGAGCGCGACGCGTCGCGTGTGTCGCGGGCGCTGGAGAATTTGCCCTTTGCGCTGACGTCGGCGCAGCGTCGCGTGCTTGTGGAGATCTCGCAAGATCTCGCGCAGCCGCATCCGATGCATCGCTTGGTGCAAGGCGATGTCGGGAGCGGAAAAACCGCCGTCGCGTTTTTGGCCTCACTCGCTGCGGTGGCGAACGGCTATCAGGCAGTACTCATGGCACCGACGGAGTTGCTCGCCGAGCAGCACGAACGCAGTCTGCGCAAACTCGCGCAAGCTTGCGGTGAAACCGAACTGCGTATGGCGTGCCTCACGGCGTCGCGGGGCCGCGACGCGAGCGACGCGATTCGCGCGCGACTTGCGAGCGGCGAGATTGATTTCGTGATCGGTACGCACGCGCTCATCCAAGACGATGTGAAGTGGAAGCGGCTCGCGCTTTGTGTCATCGACGAGCAGCATCGCTTCGGGGTGGCGCAGCGCAAGGCCTTGATGGAGAAGGGACCGAATGCCTTGGTGCCGCATGTTTTGGTGATGACGGCAACGCCGATTCCGCGCACGCTCGCGATGACACTTTATGGTGATCTCGATCTTTCCGTGATCGACGAACTTCCGCCGGGTCGAAGCCCCGTTGTGACGGATGTACTGCGCTCGGGCGAAGGCCCGCGCGTGGTCGAGATGATTCGCGCGACGCTCGCACGCGCTGAGCAGGTTTATGTGGTGTATCCGTTGGTGGAGGAGTCCGAGAAGATCGATCTGCGGTCGGCCATGGAGTCGACGGAGAAAATCAAGACGGCGTTTCCGCAGGTGCGTGTCGATCTCGTGCATGGGCGGCTCGATGCGCGCGAGCGCGCCGAAGCCATGGAGCGCTTCATGCGCGGCGAGACACAAATTCTTGTTTCGACGACGGTGATCGAAGTTGGCGTCGATGTTCCCAATGCGACACTGATGATTGTCGAACATGCAGAGCGCTTTGGTTTGGCGCAGCTCCATCAACTTCGCGGTCGCGTCGGGCGGGGTGCCAAGCCCGGCACTTGTTTGCTCATCGCGCGCAAGGTGACGGAAGACGGTGAGGCGCGCTTGCGCGCGATGATCGAGACGACGGATGGTTTCAAGATCGCCGATGCGGATTTGAAGATTCGCGGGCCCGGTGAATTTCTCGGCACGCGCCAAAGCGGACACCTGCCGGACTTCAAGGTTGCGGACTTGCTCCGCGATTCGCGTTGGATCGCCGTGGCGCGCAGTGCGGCGACCGAAACCGTGAAGCAAGATCCGCAATTGAAAAAGCAACCGGAACTTGCGCGTGCGGTGGAGCTTCGCTGGGGGGCCAAGCTTTCCGTGCTGGGTGTCGGATAAAACTTTTCCGTCGCTGCGCGAGTGCGCTTTTAAAAAACGAGGGTCGAGACGAAAATGCGAGACGATTTGCGAAATCGAACGCGGAAACCGAAGCAGCGCAAACCTACGTTCGTGCGCGCCGCACTGCAAACGCGCCGGCAACACATCAAAGAATTGTTGGTCGAGGAGGCGCTGAGTTTTGGTGCGCTGCGCGAGCAAGTCGGCGGTACGGTGCGCGATCTCGACGCAGAATTGAGTCATGTGCAGAAAAGTCTGCACAAGCCCGAGCGGCTCGTGGTGGTGGCGGCCTCGCGTTGTGCCGCGTGTGATTTCGAGTTTCGCGATCGCGAGCGGAAGCACTTTCACGCACCGGGGCGTTGCCCCGAATGTCGCTCGACGCGAATCTTCGATCCGGTGTTCAAGATCGAAGGCGTGCTTCCAAAGACCGATGCAAGTGTGGACGATGAAACGAAACTGTGTCGACGCGGCGAATGCGGCGAGCGAGTCGAAGGCGAAACCAACGGAGGAGAGCGGAACGATGGCAACGGGGAGTAATCGGGCGATCATTGCCGCATTTTTTGCGAATCTTGGAATTGCGATTTCGAAGTTCATCGGCTTTGCCGTGACGGGTGCGGCGTCGATGCTCGCGGAGGCGGTGCATTCGCTTGCCGACACGGGCAACCAGGGTTTGCTGATTTGGGGTGGCCGGCGCGCCAAGCGCGCACCGACGGCAACGCATCCCTTTGGTTATGGCCGCGAGCGTTATTTTTGGTCGTTCGTCGTGGCGCTGGTGATCTTCTCGCTGGGTTCGATCTTTGCGATCGTCGAGGGAGTCGAAAAAATTTTGCATCCGCACGAACTCGAATCGCCGCTCGTCGCCGTCGCGATTCTCGCCGTGGGCATCGTGCTCGAGTTGCTTTCCTTTCGCACCGCGATCCACGAAGCGCGGCCGTTGCGTGGCAGTGCTTCGTGGTGGTCGTTCATTCGTCACACGCGCAATCCCGAATTGCCCGTGGTCTTGCTCGAAGACCTCGGTGCGTTGCTCGGCCTGGCGATAGCACTTCTTGGTGTAGGTCTTGCGTATCTCACGCACGATCCGCGCTTCGATGCGCTCGGCAGCATTGCGATCGGGCTTTTGCTTGGAGCCATTGCGATCGTGCTTGCGGTCGAGATGCAAAGTTTGTTGATCGGCGAATCTGCGCGCCCCGAAGTGATCGAAAAATTGCAAGAAACTTTTTTAACACATCCAAGTGTTCGCAATTTGATTCATTTGCGCACGCTGCATCTCGGCCCCGAAGAACTTTTGATTGCCGCCAAGCTCGAATTCGATTCCCGTTTGACTTTGCCGGAGCTTGCTCAGGAGATCGATGCTCTGGAAACGCGTTTGCGCGCGGCCGCTTCGACACGCTGCATGATCTTCATCGAGCCCGACATCCGGCGCAGGGCATCGGCTTGACATTAGTATATATCAGTATATACTGAAGGCATGTTTCTCGTCGAGCTCGTAGAAGCCTTGCGCAATGCGCGGGTCCGCTTTGCGGTTGCGGGCGGATATGCAGTTGCGCTGCATGGCGCGACGCGCGGCACCATCGATGTTGATCTCGTGTTGGCGCTCGACCGCAAGCAGATGCGTGCTGCGGAAAAAGCGCTTTTGTCGCTTGGCTTGGTTTCGCGGCTTCCGGTGACGGCCGATCAGGTTTTCGATTTTCGCGAAGAATACATCGCCAATCGCAACCTCATCGCCTGGAATTTTTACCATCCCAATGATCCGGGCAAACTCGTCGATATTTTGATTACCCATGATCTTCGCAAGTTGAAGACGACACAAGTACGAGTCGGACGCAGTGTCATCCCAATCTTGGATATTCCAAGTCTGATTGCCGTCAAAAAGGTTGCGAACCGTCCGCAAGATGTTGCCGACATTCGTGCACTCGAGAGGTTGTTATGAAAAAGAAAGAGCGGCCCGTACAATTCTTCAGCGATGAATATCTCGAGCAGAGCAAGAAGCTGCGCCCGGAAGAGGTGCTCGAATTTCTGGAAAGCTTTCGGAAACTTCAAAGTGCCAAGCCGTGCAAGAGTAAATTGATCAGCTTGAAAGTGTCGGAAGATTTGCTCGAGGCGTTTCGACTCAAGGCCAAGGCGCACGGATTGCGCTATCAAACCCAAATCAAGACCCTGATGCAAAATTGGGTCGACGAAAACGGATGAGGCCGTTTGCATGATGCAGCCATCGGAAAAACCAGGCCTTACTTTCGGTGACCGTCTCTGCTCGGCGTTCCTCGCCTCGGTGGTGGTCGGTGCGTTTTTGGTTTTCATGGCGGGTGCGGGATCGCGTCGTGCGCTGCACGGTTTGTACTCGGTGGACTTTTGGCATTGGATGAGGGCGGTTTGTGTTTCGGCGTTCGTACTGGGTTTTTTGTTTGGGCCAGCGCCGTTGATGGGCATGGTGGGTCGACTGTCGGGGACTGACAAATCTGCTGCGCCCAGCTCCTTGTTGTTTCTGCTTTTACTGATTCTTTCCGGAGTTCTTTCGTGGCGATTCTTTGCCTGATCTTCGCTCATGTTCTTGCGAGGAGAGTAACTCGAAAAAGCGTTGATTGTGCATCGCTCAAGTTTTCCATCCTGGAAGATTCAAGAAACAGTATTGTGTATGAGTGGTCGCATCTGGGTTGCCAGGGCTTTCCGGCTTAGCATGAAATTTCCCGGTTGCAGCTCGGTCAAGTCGCCGTGCACCGGCTCGCCTTCACGACGAAAACAACACGCATCGACGATCGTTTGCGTAGCGAATGGATCGATGTCATTCGCCGCGCTGTGATCGTTTCGCCCGCACCCTCTTTCTCGTTGCAGCAAGGCAACTGATTGCGCATCCGGCGCACATGCGCCGCGCGTCCGCAGGGGTTTCGCGCTTGACTCAAAACTTGACTTATGCTTGACATTGTATTTCCGGCCGAAGCATGGGGTGTGTCGGGTTTAGTCAGCGGTGGACCCCATTGTTTGGACAGTTTTTTCTTCGCGATAAGTGGATCTT
>CAYRID010000041.1:0-19908 GCA_964424225.1 uncultured Geobacter sp. | reverse complement strand
CCTGAAGCAAACCGTCTTCGCATCAAAACCCATCGACGTACGCGTCGTGCGCACCGAACGCGGCCTTGTCGAATCCACCATCACGAACTCGAAAGCGGGCACGGTGAAAGCGCGTCAGCGCGCCAAACTTTCGGCCGAAATTAGTGGACGCATCGTCGAAATCACGCGACGCAAAGGCGAGAGCGTTGCGCAAGGCGACACTTTAGTGCGTCTCAGTGACGACTCCTTGCGCGCTCAAAAAGCACTCGCCGAACAAGCGGTACATGCTGCCGAAGCACGCCTGCGCGAGGCGTATCTTGCGCGCGATTTCGCAAAGCGCGAACTCGAACGCAAACAAAAACTCGCTGAACACGACATCGTATCGGCGGAAAGAATCGATCAACTCGAAAACAGTTTTGACTCAGCACAGGCCGTATGTGTTGCTGCCGAAGCAGAACGCAAAAAAGCGTATGCAGCACTTGACGTTACTCAAGCGGATTTCGAAAAGCTTTCGATTCGCGCTCCGTTTCCGGGTGTCATCGCCGAAGTGTCAACAGAAGTCGGCGAATGGGTCGGGCTACCAACGACACTTGGCATCATTGATCTCATCAATCCCGACTCGCTCTACATCAGTGCGCCCATGGATGAAGTCGATTCCGGTAAAATTTCCGTTGGTGCAAAAACCAAAATCAGTGTCGATTCGCGACCCGATGAAAAATTTCTTGGTCATGTAACGCGAATTGCACCCTACGTTCTCGACCTCGAAACACAAAATCGCACCGTCGAAATTGAAGCTGAACTTGACGATCCTGAAATTTCGAAAACGCTTCTTCCGGGGACCTCGGCCGATGTCGAAGTCATCCTCATCGCGAAGCCCAACGCACTGCGCATTCCGACGAGTGCACTATTTCGCGAAAATCGAGTTTTGGTGATCGAAGGCGGTGTGCTGACCGAGCGCGAAATTCAAACCGGTCTACGCAACTGGGATTTCGTGGAAGTCACCGGCGGACTGCAAGAGGGAGAGGAAGTCGTCACGTCCCTCGACCGCAGCGATGTCAAAGCAGGTCGACGTGCAAAAGTGTCAAACGAAACCAAAAATCCCGACGGCAAAGCATGATTCGTATCGAGCATGTTTGGAAAACATTCACCCTGGGCGAGCAAACTTTGCACGCCCTTCGCGATGTCAGCGAAACGATTGTCGAGGGTGAATATGTCGCCATCATGGGACCGTCCGGATCTGGCAAATCGACACTGCTCAATATCCTCGGGTGCCTAGATCGACCGACGCAAGGCGCCTATTACCTCAACGAAAATCGCGTCGAAAACCTAAGCGAAGTCGAACTGGCACAAATTCGGCTGCGTGAAATCGGCTTTATTTTTCAGTCGTTCCATCTGATTCCACGCCTCGATGCACTCGCCAATGTCGAGCTGCCGATGACACTTGGTGGTGTCGATCGCAGCGAACGCCGCGAGCGTGCTTTGCAGGCCTTGCGCGCGGTGGGGCTCGACGACCGCGCAAAACATCGACCCGCCGAACTCTCGGGCGGCCAAAAACAGCGCGTCGCAATTGCGCGTGCCACCGTCATGCAACCGCGAATTTTGCTCGCCGATGAACCCACGGGCAACCTCGATTCCAATTCAGGACGACAAGTGCTTGATCTGCTCGAAAATCTCAACCGCAGCGGAATTACACTTATAATTGTCACGCATGATCCCAATGTGGCACGCCGCGCGCAGCGCACGATCGTACTGCGCGATGGCATGATTTTGCGACGTTTGCCCGCGTCGGAAATCACCGACCTCGCCACACTTTTCTCACCCCTTTCCGACCTCGAATCGACGACAATGCAAGAGCCTCTCTCGGTGGCACGTCCCCCTGCATCCAATGATTTTCACGCAAACCAGCGAGAAAAAACGTGACTGTCGAAGATACGCTTCGTTTTGCAGTGAATGCGCTTGCGCAGCAACCACGGCGTGCGGGATTAAGCCTGCTTGGCGTCGTCATCGGCGTCGTCGCCGTCTTGTTTTTGACTGCAATCGGTGAAGGAGCACGCCTCTACGTCGTCGAGCAATTCCAGTCCCTGGGAACTGACATCATTATTGTGTTGCCCGGAAAAACAGAAACCTCCGGAATGCTGCCCGGTGGAGTCACCAATGTTCCCAACGACCTCACCTTCGACGATGCTAATGCTTTACTGCATCACGTACCTGGCGTCGTACGCGCCGCACCCATTTCCGTTGGTAACGAAACTGTGTCGTATGGCACGCGCTGGCGCCAAGCCGTCATCATCGGCTCGACCGATGACTTTATTGATTTGCGCGGCATCGAAATCGCGCGCGGCAGCTCACTCCCGAGAGTCGCAATGGATCGCGGAGCGAGCGTGACACTTCTTGGCGACACGATTGCACGCGAACTTTTCGCGGAAGAAAATCCCATCGGGAAAATTGTACGCATTGGCGACTGGCGTATGCGCGTCATCGGTGTAGCCGCGCCGCGCGGTATGCACCTCGGCCAAAATCTCGACGAGATGGCCTTGGTACCGGTCGCAACCGGAATGCGAATGTTCAATCGCAGTTCGCTCTTTCGAATCATGATTCAATTGCGAAGTTTTCAAAATATTGATGATGCCAAACGCAAGATCAAAGAAATCATCATCGATCGTCACGGCGAAGAAGACATCACTTGCCTAACACCGGATTCGGTCGTGAGCTCGCTCTCTTCCATTTTGGGGACACTCACGCTCGTCGTCACCGGCATCGCAGCGATTTCCCTCTGCGTCGCTGGCATTGGAATCATGAACGTCATGTTGGTCGCGGTGTCCGAACGCACCGTCGAAGTCGGACTCCTAAAAGCCATTGGAGCCACGCGACAACAAGTGCTCTTCGTATTTCTAGCCGAGGCAATTTTGATCTCACTCAGCGGCGGCATTCTTGGGCTCGGGATTGGGTTGGGTGCAGTGCAGTTGCTCAAGCAACTTTTGCCGGTTTTGCCCGCGCAAGCGCCGACCTGGGTCGTCTTTGCGGTTTTGCTCGTTTCAATCGGCACGGGTGTGTTCTTCGGTGTGCTGCCGGCAGGGCGAGCGATGCGACTGGATCCCATTCAAGCCTTGTCGAGCAAAAAATAGAAAGAACGTAAGCATGGACAATCAGGACTACCTAAAAATGTGTAGTGGAGCTTTGCGCTCCAATCCGCTGCGTTCGGTTTTGTCCATGCTCGGCATTGCAATCGGTGTCGCCGCCGTGGTTTTGCTTACGTCGATCGGCGAAGGCACGCGCCAATACATTCTGAAACAGTTCACCCAATTCGGCACAAATATCCTCACCATCAATCCTGGCAAAACCGAAACGCAAGGCATCCCCGGTATTTTCGGCGGTACGACACGCAAACTCACGATCGACGATGCGCTCGCCCTCGAACGCTTGCCACGCGTAAAACGCATCGTACCCATGACCATGGGCCTCGCTCGGGTCGAAGCCGAAGGACGTGGGCGAAGTGTCATGATGTATGGCACGAGCAGTGCTCTGCCGGAAGTTTTCGATTTCGAACTTGGGCAAGGCGAATTCATTCCCGAGATTGACCTACACCGAGCAATGTCAGTTACCGTGCTTGGACCCAAAGTAAAACAGGAACTCTTCGGGGATGAAAATGCGCTCGGAAAAACCGTGCGTATCTCCGGCTACCGTTTGCGCGTCATCGGCATCATGGCGCCCAAAGGACAAATGCTTGGCTTTGATCTCGACGACGCCGTGTATTTGCCCGTCGCGCTCGCCATGCGAATTTTTAATCTCGATGAATTAAATGAAATCGACGTTTCCTTTGCGCATGGCGGGCTCGCTGACCAAGTCAAAGAGGACGTGCGCAAACTTTTAATCGAGCGCCACCGCGATCACGAAGATTTCACGATCACAACACAAACAGCCATGCTTGAAGTTTTCGACAAAGTAATCCGTGGCATCACGCTCGCTGTGAGCTTCATTGCAGGCATCTCGCTCCTCGTCGGTGCCGTAGGAATTTTTACGATGATGTGGATTTCCGTCGGAGAGCGCATCTCGGAAATTGGTCTTTTGCTCGCCCTGGGCGCAACGCCGCACCAAGTGCATCGTCTGTTTTTGATAGAAGCCATTTTACTTACGACACTTGGTGGTGTCGTTGGAGCAATCCTTGGCATCGGCCTGACGACATTCTTGCGTAGTGTTCTTCCGGCGCTACCCGTACAAGTGCAGTTGCACTATCTCTTGGGCGCGCTCGCGATGAGCGTCGCCACCGGCATCGCCTCGGGTGTAGCGCCGGCGCGGCGCGCAGCAGGGCTCACACCGGTGGAAGCACTGCGCACGGAATAATCGCGACGTATCGAATCACACATTCGCCAGGAAGTCTGCGGCAAGAATTCGTGCATCCGGCGCGCGCGTTTGCAAAATGCGCAAAGCCTCCGCGCGCTCCAAGCCAAAGAGTGCCGTGGCCGCCGCATCGGCATCCATGCAACGCTCCGCCATCACAGTCAGACTATGCTGTACACTTTTATGTGGTGAAGCGGTTTTTGGATCAAGCAAGTGGTGATAGCGCCGGCCCTGATAATCGAAGAATTGAAAGTAATCGCCAGAAGTCGCCACCGCAGCGTCGGCAATTTCGAAAGTTTGAGCGATTTGCCCCGGTCGTCGTGCATCGAGAACGCCAACACGCCAGCCTTCTCCCGGCACGGCATGCCCCAGCGCATAAAGGTCACCGCCCACATTGACGAGCCCCGCCTTCACGCCGAGCTTTCGCAGCACAGCGACGGCAGAATCAACACCATACCCCTTGGCAATGCCGCCAAGATCCAGCGCAACCTCAGCATCCGAAAAACGCACCCAACCCTGCGTCGCAGTGCGTGAAACATCGACCGCGCGGTACAGGCCACGTCCCGCGAAATGCTGCACTGCCTTGACCGGCGGTGGCACTCGCCGATGATTGACATCCCAAAGTGTCATGAGTTTTCCGATGGCCGGATCGAAGCGACCACCGCTCGTCTGCGCCCAGCACAAAGCAGCTTCAATCACCTGTGCCGTTTCGACACTAATTTGCGTTGGATCGTATGCAGCAAAACGATTGGCCCGCCCCACCTCTGAGTTGATGTCAAAGCGCGTCATCGCTCTCTCAACGGAATACAGCGCAGCAAAGGCAGCATCCATCGCGCTTTGCGCAAAGCGTTCGTCTTCATGCACAACGCCAATCTCAGCGATGGTTCCCATCACCGGTAAGCTACGTCGAAAGAGCTGTTCGCGTCGGCGTGTCATCCACGGCAACGCTGCCACAGCAAGTGCGCCGGCACCGAGAATGAGAAACTCACGACGCGCGACTTGCTGCAAATTCGACCGACACAAAAAAGAGTTGATTTCCCTGAGAATACTCTCTGCCTCATTTTTTGCTTTTTGAGTATTTTGCGCGTTGAGATTTTGGTTCGTCATCTTTTACTCCACGTTTTCTTTTTGCGTCGCATCCGAAACATCGCAGCAGGCCGCATCGCGGATTGCACGCGTTTCTTGGCAGACGACGCTACGCGTATTTTTCTTTTTTGCGCCTTCGCACACCCCCGCTGCGCAGCCACAGCTCCCTGCGCTTTGACCGCGCCTTGCAAGGCCAAAACAAACAAACAAAATCGCGACGGCACCGATGATCCAAAGTTCGTTCATGTTCCACTCAACAATCCCGCAAAGCCCATAAAGGCCAGCGATAAACTACCGGCGATGATCAACACCAAACCGGTGCCTTTCGCAATCGACGGCACATCCGAAAACTCCGTGCTCTCACGAATCGAAGCCATCAGCACGAGCGCCAACGTGAGCCCCGCACCCGCACCCAGCGCAAAGAACAAACCTTGCCAAAAGCCATAGCCACGATTCGTCTGAAAGATGGCCAATCCGAGGATTGCGCAGTTCGTCGTAATCAGTGGCAGATAAATGCCAAGCTGGCGAAACAACGTCGGACTCACTTTTTTGATCGTCATTTCCACGATCTGCACGAGCGAAGCGATCACAATAATGAACGAAATGATGCGCAGGTAAGGTGCCGCTTCGAGCACGAAAGTGTTGAGGGCCCATGCCGAAAGCGAGGTCAGAACCAACACAAAAATGTTTGCAGCCCCCATACGCAATGCTGTTTCCACACGCGATGAAACGCCCATGAAGGCGCATAGCCCGAGAAAAAGTACCAGCGTGAAGTTATTCACGACCATCGCCGAGAAAAAAATCCAAATGAGATCACTCATCGCGGATTCTCCTGTGTTGCCAGCACACGTTGATGCCGTGCACGCCGACGCTCTTCAACATATCCCAGTGTCAGCAAAATCACGCCCAATGTCAGGAAGCCTCCCGGAGGCAAAATCATCACGACCCACGGTTCGTAAGAAGCACCAAAGAGCGGAATGCCGAAGAAGGTGCCGTAGCCCAGCACTTCGCGAAAACCGCCCATCAAGAGCATCGCGATAATGAAGCCAATGCCGGAACCAATGGCATCGAGCACGGAACGCCAAACCGTATTTTTCGAAGCAAAGGCTTCCTGGCGGCCAAGAATGATGCAGTTCACGACGATGAGCGCAATGAAAGCACCCAGCGCCTTGTGCACTTCGGGCACAATTGCTTCAAGACACATTTCTGCGACAGTTACAAAAGTCGCAATGATCAAGATATACACTGAAATGCGAATCTCATTGGGGATGAAGCGTCTAAACAACGAAACGAAGAAGCTCGATCCGACGAGCACTGCGAACGTGGCAATTCCCATTACGAGACTGTTTTCGACGGTGTTTGTGACAGCGAGCGTCGGACAAAGCCCGAGCACTTGCACCAAAACCGGATTTTCACGCCAAATGCCGCGCACGAAATCTTCTTGTGCCGTCGTCTTTCTCATGGCTGAGCCCCCTGCTGCGCGGCGGGGGCTTGCGCGGGCGTGGGCGCGGATGTTGGCGGTGCGGAAGCAGACTGCGCAGCAAGATAGGCCTCGATCAACGGTTGCATGCGCTGCAACGTTTGATCGATATTGCGAACCACGGCTCGCGACGAAATTGTCGCACCCGTGATCATCTCCACTTCATTTTTCTCCGTCTTCTTGCCCTTCTTGACACCAATCAGTGGCAGAGCCATGTCGAAAAATTGCGACACGAAAGCCGAATCCTTTTCGATCTTGTCCCCAAGCCCCGGCGTCTCTTTGCTTTCGAGTATCTTAATTCCCAGTAGGTGTTGGCTGCGCGGATCAAAACCAAAAATCAATTTGATCTGATCCTGAAATCCAGGACCCGCTGCCACAATTGCAAAACCAATCGGAGCGCTCTGCGCATCGAAACCGTAGAAAATTTTTTCAAAATCTTTTTCGCGTGCACCCGACGGAAGCTGCGCGGCAAGTCCACTTGGCAAAACGTAGAGCGTCTCGTAGCGCGCCGGACTCTTCAAGACTTCGCCAATCGCCGCACGAAGCACAGCGGCTTTGTGCGCTTCGATTTGAGGCAAGGTTTCGTGAAAGGCAAACACGAGTAACACGCCCGCCATCACGCCCGCAAACGCAAGCGTGAAGATGAGCTTTGCCGTCGAAACTTCTGCGGCTTGCGGCAAAGACGGCAGCATCGGCGGTGTCTCTTGTGCATTCATCGGTTCTGCACCTTCACACTCGTTCCAAAAACACGAGGTTGTGTCGCACGATTGATGAACGGCACGAGAGCGTTCATCAACAAAATTGCATACATCACACCCTCGGAAAGACCGCCCCAAATTCGGATCGTGACGACCAAAACACCGATCCCAGCGCCAAAGAGCCAACAACCGCGATTCGTCACCGGCGACGTCACCATGTCCGTCGCCATAAACACAGCGCCGAGCACGAGTCCCCCCGAAAGCAGCATAAAAATTGGACTTGGATAACGCACAGCATCGAGCGCATGCAGTGCTCCAGCAAACACAGCGACGGAAAGAAAAATACTCGCCGGAATGCGCCAGTTCAAAAAATTTTTCCAGGCGAGATAAGCACCACCGAGGAGGATTATCAACGCCGAGGTTTCACCAATCGAACCATTCACAGAGCCAAGCAACAAATCCAAATTCGAAGTCGCAGTATGCTCAAACTTCATTAAACCAAGCGGTGTCGCTCCGGTGTAGGCATCGACAACTTTCGGGCTCATCAGCGGCAGTGCAAAATTATCGCCGCGCAAACTCCACCAACGTCCCGCCCAAATTTCCGCACTTGCAGACCAAGTTGTAATCGCCACGGGAAAAGCCGCTTGCAAAAATGCACGCCCAAGCAGCGCGGGATTAAAAATATTTTGTCCAAGTCCGCCGAAAATTAATTTTCCAAAGCCGATCCCAAACGCGCCACCGACGAAAGCCATCCACATCGGAAAGCCCGGTGGCAAAGTCAAACCGAGCAACACACCCGTAATCATTCCCGAGCCATCGCGCAGCGCGCGCTTTGCGTCACGCGCAAAAAATGCTTCCGTCGCCATCACGCCGGCACAGCTTGCAAAGATCACGAGCAAGGCACTGGGGCCAAAGAAATAAACCGAGGCCGCTACGACGGGACACAAACTTGCGACGACGTTCCACATGATTTGCGGCGTCGAATCCGGACCTTTGAAGTGCGGTGCAGCCAAGACTTGAATCGATTGTGCTTGCGGCGTAGGCGTCATGATTTTTCCGGCGGATTTTTCCGCAAGTAAGTTTTTGCCACCAAGAACAACTGACTAAGTGGAATATTCGACGGACAAACATAGGAACAGCAACCGCAAAGCATGCAATCGTTCAAATGATATTCGAGCATTTCGTCGTAGCGCTCGGCTTTCGCCAAGTTGCCAAGCATTTGCGGATTCAAAAAAACTGGACATGCGTTAAGGCAATGGCCACAACGAATACACGGATAAGTGTCCTTTGCTTTGCACTCCGCACTCGTCAGCGCCAGCACACCGCCAGTGCCTTTCAAAATCGGTGCATCGAGATTACTCTGCGCAATGCCCATCATCGGTCCGCCGAGCAAAATTTCTTGCACCTCCGGCCTGAGACCACCGCAAATTTCGAGTACATCGCGAATCTTCGTCCCAAGCGGAACAATCCAGTTTCCCGGCCTGCGCACACCGCGACCGCTCACCGTGATGATCCGCTCAATCAACGGCAAACCGGTTTCAAACACCTCACCGATCATCGACACTGTCGTCACGTTTTGCACTAGCACACCAATCGAACTTGGCAGCTTGCCCGACGGTACTTCGCGATTCGTCAGTGCTTTGATCAACATCTTCTCGGCGCCTTGCGGATATTTCACCGTCAAGGCCTGCACAATGACATCAAGATCCTTAGGACATGCTGCGCGAAGCGCTTCGATTGCGTCGGGCTTATTCGCTTCAACACCAATCTGTGCACGTTGAATTCCAAGGGCCTTAAGCAAAATACGGATGCCAAAAAATACGCGCTCGGGTTGTTCGAGCATCACGCGATGATCCGCCGTGAGATAGGGCTCGCACTCGCAACCGTTCACGAGCAAAACATCGATGGCATGCTCTTTGGGAGGACTCATCTTCACCGCCGCCGGAAACGCAGCACCACCCAGTCCGACAATGCCTGCACGGCGAATCGCCTCGGCAATCTCTTTTGTTTCGAGTGTTTGCCAATCGGGCACAAGTCGCGGGCGCGGCACTTGCGGTGAGTACGGAGAAACTTCAATGCGAATCGCCGGGGCCACGGCACCGCTTGGATGTGGCCAAAGTCCGATCTCATGCACGACACCCGACACCGAAGAATGTACTGGTGCCGATACGGCACCCATTGGCTCTGCAATCAGGTCACCGCGCTCCACGCGATCTCCAACACGCACGATTGCTTTGGCGGGCGTCCCAAGATGTTGGCTCAGTGGCAAAACGACTTCCTTCGGAAACGGCATGCGCCGCGCCGCCAGCTTCGCAGTAAGTTCCTTTTCGTCCGGCGGATGTACGCCATGTCGAAAACTTGCAAGCGAAATCATCGCATCCTCAATTGAAGCGCTGTGCGCGTTTGATCAACACATCGAGATTTTTCTCTTTGGGATTTTGTGGTGTTCCCGGATGGATGATCTCCGCCGGGCAACGCTCAGCCGCTGTAACCAAATCTTTGAAAGAGCCAAATTTGGGATCCACGATATAAGCTTGTTTTTTGGCATTGTAAGCAAAAAGTTTTGGATTCAAATTCGTGCACTCATCGCAACTCGTGCAACGTTCACTTTCGATGTACGGTGCGATGCTGATGGAATCATCACTTTTTTGTGTCGATTGTGTTGTCGTCGGAGCAATGGTCGTCGCGGGTGAAGTAGCAACTTCCCGAGCACTTGGCGACGCGAGATCGAGGTCCGTCTCGGTCAGTACATCCGAAAGCTCATCGCCGTCTTGTGCGGACTTTAAAAGTCCTTCCATCAAGCGCCGTGCAATGACCTTCGGATAGCGCGTCTTCATTTCGAGAAGCTTCGCTTCGTACTCACGCTGCAACTGCTCCGTCACAATTTCTTGCAGACTCGACGAAAGCTCGAGACCCGCAAGCTCTTTCAACTGCGACCAGAAACGCAAACGATCTTCGGCCAACTCCACCACAGCATCCGACACCAGCAAGCGATCAAGACGGCGCTCCGCATCAAGCGTGTAAATAAAAGGCTGCACGCCTTCACGCTCTTCACGCGAACGCGCGACGTATTCGTGGAATGGCACCAACTCCGTAGCGCTTAAATCTTTTGGCACTGGGCGAAATTGCTTGCGGAAGCGAGCTTCGTGCGCCGCCCAGTCTGCAATCGTTACCGGTAGCGTCATCTTCGCTTCTTGCCCTTCGTCATCGATATACACAAGTTCGTAACTCGGCCAAACTTCGTCGAGTGCGGGGTTTCCGTCGAGACTCAAACAATCGGAGATATGCTCGCCGCCGTCGGGATCATACACCAAATGCGGGAATGCACGGCTTTCGAGTGCAAGACGCGAAGCCTGCGGCGCTGCGTCATCGGCGATCCCCCACTCGGGCGGACACGGAGCATTGAAGATAAACACCGCCGGGCGTCGCGACTGCAAGCCCTGCAAAACACTACCAAGAAGATGAGACGCCGATGCTTGTGAGGATTGCACGACAAACACACCTCGGTGTGCGATCGAAAGCAGCGCCAATTCTTTGCGCACTTCTTCTTTGCCGCGTTGCCCAGAACCATAAGCCGCCATATCTGATACTTGTGCTGTGTAACCACTGGTGCACGCCTGACCGCCGGTGTTCGAATACACTTGAGTGTCGACCACCATGACTCGAATGGGCTTTCCGGATGCCATCAAGCGCGAAAGATTTTGGAAACCAATATCGAGCATCGCACCATCTCCACCGACGGAAAAAATCGGCGGACAAAGTTCAAACTCTTCCGTATCAAATTTTCGCCAATCAAAGAAAGTGAAGAACTTCTCGTCGCGCTCGGCATCGTAGCGATCATCGAGAATCAGTTTTGCACGGCGAATTGTCGCAAAGCCATCGGCCATCTTGCGCATATGGCCTTCAAAAATTCCGATTGCCACCGACGGAGAATCTTGAAAAAGATGATTCACCCACGGAAATGGATACGGATTGTAGGGATACGTCGCGCCCCACACCGACGTACAACCCGTTGAATTCGCAAAGCCAAGCGGCGCACGACCTTTGCCACTCGGGCCTTCTGTGTAGCGCCAATGCAAGTCTTTCAACTGATGCAAAGTCTTTACAATCAATTCGAGTTGCAGCTTTTTCTCAGCGGATACCGCAACGCTGAGTGCAGTTTTGTTTGCAATCGTATCGGCAATCGTATCGAGATCGGCTTCCGAGGTGAGTAGCGTACGCGCTTTGGTGTCGAGTGCCTCAATGAGGCGCTCAAGATTGGCCACGTGGTTCATCACGCGCTTTTGCATCAACGCCTCGACTGCCGACACCACCAAATGAATCACAGTCTTCTCACCGCAACCCATGCAAGCGCCATCACCACCAATCATCGAAAAATAATTCGATTGTTTCAGCAGCAGCGACGGTAAAACCCCAATCCCTTCTTCGAGACTTGCGATATTGACGTAGCGATCTTTGGTCTCCGGAAGATTTTGCCAAAGCTCCCAGTTGCGGCGAAGCTTCCCTTCCACTTCGTCGGTTTGGCGTACGGGGCGCAGGGCATCATCGGGACACACCGCGATACACACATCGCAACCTTTGCAGGTGTCGGGATTGATCGTAATCGCAAGCAAACCACCGCTGCCCTTCGCCTTGCTTTCTGGCAAGTCAAAGAAAGGTCGAGTTTTAGCGAGCGGAAAACCTTCGAGCACGGAAAACAGCGACACAAATTCTTGATCAAGCTCACGACGCTTTTCAGGATCGAGCCCAAGCTTTTCGACTACGACAGCATAGGCTTGCGAAAGCACCGTCTCGAAATTCGTGAATGGCCCTGCGCCGAGAATACGCTGTGCTTCTTTAGCGAGAGGCTTTTCAATTTGCTTGACACGATTCAGTGTTGATTTGCGTGAAGCAGTTTTGATCGCGGCGCGCAGTACGTCTTCCACATCACTCACTACGCCAGGAATCGCCGAGTCGGGGCACTGCGTCCAGCACTGACTGCAGCCCGTGCAATTTTCCGGAATGAACTCGGGAACCGAAAAGCGCACCACCGACATATCGCGCACCGAACTCGACGCTGCCGGCATGACACTCATCGCCGTAAAGGGATCGGCCAGCACATCTTCGCCAAGCTTGTAGAGCGTGCTCACTTGTTCAAAAAATTCGCCCGGGTTGCCGTAGCCTGCGCGCACGCATTGGCCATCCATTCGCTTTGGAATTTGCAGCAAATGGCTGGTCTCGATGCCACTGTCTTCAAGACTCGCTACGGGCACTTCCTGCACTTCTTGAAAGCCGCGTTCGATCACGCGCAAATTGTCTTGCACAACTTTTTCGCCGAGCTTGCCGAACTTCTTTTTGAGCTGCGCATGAATACCGTCGAAAAGTTTTTCGGCCGTCAGACCACTTTGCTTCATGAGCGGTGACACTTTAAAGAATGCGCCGAGAAATGCAGCGCCTTGCATGCGGTAGCGAAGCTCGGGATCCGACGCTTCGCTGTGTGCGATGGCAAATCCGTCGAGGTGATATAAATGAATGCCCTCTTCGCGAATCCTACGCTGCGCGCGTTTCGGCAAAGTATCCCAAAGCTCTTTTGACGACACGCTACTTTGTAGGATGAATACGCCACCCTTCGAAAGTCCCGCGAGCGGATCAGAATGGTGAAAGACGTTCGAGTCGGGCGAGAGCACCACGTTCACATGCTTGAGCTCGCAGTTGGTGCGAATCGGCTGATCCGCAAGCGTTGCGTAAAACGTCGTCGGCTGACCTTTCTTTTCTGATCCGTACTTGGGATTCGCTTTCATGTGTAGGCCAAGAAGTTCGGCCGCTGTGATCGCAAGATTTTTCCCCATCGTAATCGCACCCCAACCACCGACGGAGTGGATGCGGATCGAGACGGCGCCTTCGGGCATCAAATCCACATTCGCTGCCCGATCCAGTGCAAGCTCGGAAATTCGCGGATAACTTTCGAGAATTTTCTCTTGATGGATTTGCAGCTTCGGCAAGCGCGTCCCTTTGCGCACGAAGTCGATACCGAGATAAAACTGGCGACGTTGCGCACCCTCCGCGAGCATGTTTTCGGCGGCAGCGATCAAATCTCCCGGCTGCAAATCGCGACTCCCGAGCCCAAAGCAACCGGAATAAAACGCAGGCATCTCTTCGGCGCGACACGGCGTGATACCCGCAAACGGCAAAGCACCTTTCGCTTGCGCATTTTCGAGCGCTTTGCTCATGGCAGCGCGCACTTCACGAAGCAGCGGCAAATCGACGGCCAGCGGTTGATCCGTGCGTTCGAGCACCGTCACACCCTTTTTTCCACGCAACACTTTTGTGAGTAGATCGGCAGGGAAGGGACGAAACATCGTCACGTTCACGACACCAATCTTTAATCCGCGCGTTTTGCGCAAATGATCAACGACCGCTTCGGCATTCGCGATGACCGAACCTTGCCCAAGAAAAACGTACTCGGCATCGTCGGTGCGATAGTTCGTGACGCGGGCATACTGCCGCCCCGTAAGGGCCGCGTACTGCACCAACGCAAAATCAGCCAGCTCGACAATATGATCGAAGTAAAACGGTCGCTGTGCCGCAACACCTTGCGCATAACTCTCTTGGTTTTGCACGACACCAATCATCGCCGGATAGTCGTAATCAAAAAGTTCTGGAATGCGGCGACGCTTTTCCCCAAAGACCATGCGCTGCGCCGGAGTCGGCGAATCGATCATATCCGACGGATCGCCGAGATACTCTTTCACGAGTTCGCGCTCGGGCATGCGCAAGGTTTCAATCACATGACTCGTGAGAAATCCATCTTGGGCACAAATTCCAGGATTCAGCGAAAGCTCCGCAATGCGGTGTGCAATCAAAGTGAGATCGGCCGCTTCTTGTACGTCTTTTGCAAAGAGCTGAAAAAAACCCGTGTCGTCGATCGCATGATAATCGTCATGGCCAGCGTGCACGTTCAAGCTGTGTTTCGTAATCGCACGGCAGGCCACATTGAGCACGTAGGTCAAGCGTTTTCCGACGGCGGCATACAGCGATTCGTGCATGTAGGCAATGCCTTGCCCGCTCGAAAAATTCGTCGCGCGCAGACCCGTCATGCTCATGCCGGCCGTGACGCCCGCTGCGGCGTGCTCGCCTTCGGGTTCGAAAAACAAAAGTGCGCGACCGTTCACGTTGGTTTTTCCCGCTGCCATCGCAAGCGCCCAGCCTTCACCCATTTGTGTAGAGGGCGTAATTGGATAGGCACCGGCGGCTTCGCTCGCCGCGGTTTCCATCGCCACCACGGCAGCACTACCGTCCTCCGTCGCAAGTTCGCCAGGATATTTCGGATCAAGCGCGTCTTTTTTCTGTGTCATGACCTGATTTCCTTCGTGTCCTTCTCAAACTGCTTGCCTTCCACCCAAACGATCGAACCTGTCGGGCAACGCCGCGTCGCTTCAATGCCGGCCAGTTCATTTCTTGTGTAGTCGATCACCGCCAAACCACTTTGCATTGAAATCAAGCCGGGCTTTGCATCGACGACGCATTTGCCGCAGCCGTTGCAGGCTACACTGCAAAGTGACACTGCCGCATCGCCTTCCAGCAAGCTCTTGCACTGCACGATGAGTTTCTGCTCAATCGGCATCAGCACGAAAAGGTCTTTGGGACATGCGATGACGCAATCATTGCACGCTGTGCAAAGCGCGGGATCCACCACCGGCAGCGCAAATTCATTCATCGTGATCGCATCAAAATCGCAAGCTTCAGCACAATCGGCGAGGCCAAGGCATCCCCAGCTACAAGCTTTGCCTCCGCCGGAAACGGCGGCCGCGGCCTTGCAACTCGAAAATCCGCGATAGCTCGCAAGCGACGGAGCGACATGGCTTCCGCCAGCACAAAGTAAACGCGCTACACGCTTATTCGATTTTCCAACATCGACACCAAGATACTCGGCAACATCTGCAATCGACTCGCTATCCATCACCGTGCAACCCGCCGGCTGCTTCGCGCCGTGAATCAAGGCTTCCGCAAACGCACGACAACCCGGCGTACCGCACGCACCGCAGTTCACACCCGGCAAAAGCTGCTCGACGGCATCGATGCGCGGGTCTTCTTCGACTTTCATTTTGCGATGCACGATCGCAATCAAAGCGCCAAAAAGAAGCCCGACGCCGCCAAGAATCAGCGCGGCTTGCAAGAGACTTGATGCATTCATGGATTTTCAATTCCTAAACTCAGCCGACTTCGCATACCTGTTTGCTGAAGCGATATCGGCATCTTGCTCCGTCGGTAACTCACGGCTTTGCCCGCGTCGCGCGCTTCGCTGGAAACCAAGTGCAGCGTAGCAAGCGCACGCCCTCAAAGCGCCCGCGTAGTGGAGCCGACGTTCTTAAAATGCGCAACGCAGGAAAGCCGTATTTGCAACTTGTTGAAGCGCAGCTTTCCTAGGTGACAGGCCAGAAGTGAGAAGATAGTATTTTCGCTTCAAAACTTATCGTGCTCATCAACGACCGCACCGTATCCAGCCGCCGTCTCAGAGTGCTCCACTGCGTGAGCCTGCAAGAGCGAGTGCAAAGTACGGCTCGCGTCGGAATATGCAGCAACTTTCGTTTGATTTTTGTCTCGCTTTGTTTTGATCGGGAGGTTTGAAAGAAAATGGCTCAACTAAAGGCAGGTTCTCGGCTTCGCAGCGCTGTTTGCGCAACCGAAGTCATGGTCATCGCCGCACCCGCCGGTGCGGACATTCAAGTCACTTGCGGCGGCGTTGCCATGATTGCCCCAAGCGATGCAGCTCCCGCCGGTGCAACGATGGCACCCGACGCTTCGAAAGGCACCGTACTGGGCAAACGCTATGTCAACCAAGCGGGCACACTCGAACTTCTTTGCACGAAGCCTGGAGCGGGCTCTCTTGGTCTTGACGGCGAACTCTTGACCTTGAAAGAAGCCAAAGCCCTTCCCTCCTCGGATTGATTTTATGAATTTGATGATGCTCCTCGAAATGGCCGCCTCCGGCCTAGGCGACCGTGTCGCTGTAACTTGCGGCGACGAGTCGCTCACCTACACCGAGCTCTTTGCCGCCGCCGGTACCGCCGCGGCAGAGTTCAAAAAATCGAACGTCCAGCACATCGCGCTTCTTGATGTCAGCAGTCTCGCGATCCCGGTTGCGCTCTTTGGCAGCGCTTGGGCCGGGCTTCCGTACGTTCCGCTCAATTACCGCCTGGCGGGAAACGAACTCGATGCTTTGCTCACTCGCGTCGATCCGGCTTACTTAATCACCGACGGTGAACGAGTCGAAAAACTCGCAAATCTTTCCGGCATCCGCTCAATCTCGCGCGAAGCCTATCTCGGCAAGGTGCTCGGCAAAACATTCGCGGGCGAATCCGATTGGAGTATGGACGCCGACGAGATCGCGATCCTGTTGTTTACGAGTGGAACCACCGGCGCGCCCAAGGCAGCCGTGATTCGCCACAAGCATCTTGTTTCTTACATCCTTGGCTCGATCGAATTTGCATCGGCTGCGCCGGAAGACGCGGTGCTCGTTTGCGTGCCGCCGTATCACATCGCCGGCACGGCCGCGATCGTGAGTTCGGTGTATGCCGGGCGGCGGATCGTGCAGCTGCCGAGCTTTTCGGCCGAGGCCTGGCTCGATCTCGCACGCAAGGAAAAAGTCACGAACGCATTCTTGGTTCCAACGATGCTCGCGCGGATCATCGATTTGCTTGAAGGTGCAGCGTCGGCCGATTTGCCGCATTTGCGCGCGATCTCGTACGGCGGTGGCAAGATGCCGCAATCCGTGATCGAGCGTGCAATGAAACTTTTTCCCACGACCGATTTCACAAATGCGTATGGACTCACCGAAACGAGTTCGACGATCGCCGTGCTTGGCCCCGAAGATCACCGCTTGGCTGCGCAAAGCGATCAACCCGAAATTCGCCGACGCCTGACCTCCGTCGGACGCGCGCTGCCCGCCGTCGAAATCCAGATCCGCGACGACGAAGGCAAAGTGCTCGGTCCAAATCAGCGTGGGGAAATTTATGTGCGCGGCGAGCAAGTCTCGGGCGAGTACCTTGGCCGTACTTCCACCGTCGATAAAGAAGGCTGGTTCCCAACGCGCGACGCCGGCTCGCTTGATGCGGAAGGCTATGTATTTCTTGAAGGCCGCGCCGACGACGTGATCGTGCGCGGCGGTGAGAATATGTCGCCCGGCGAAATCGAAGATGTTCTGCTCGAACACGAATCGGTGTCGGACGTCGCCGTGGTCGGCATTCCCGACGAACAATGGGGCGAAGCCGTCGCGGCGGCGATCGTACTCAAGGCGAATCGCAAAGCCAGCGTCGAAGAATTGCAGGAGTGGGTGAAGAAACATCTGCGTTCTTCGCGTGTGCCGCAGCGCATCGAGTTTTGTGACGAGTTGCCCTACAACGAGACTGGAAAACTTTTGCGACGTGTCGTGCGCGCTGAGCTTTCCGGCACGAAGTCGTAGCCGCGAAGGCCACGCTTCGCGATCGAAACGAACGGTCCTGCCTGAATTTTCGCGTATCGTTCGCCCGACACAATTTAGAGTATTCGGGTGTTCAGGGCAGGAAGGAGCGTCGCTTGCAAATTCGCTCGCTCGCACAAGCTCTGACGCAACTCGAATCCTCGTTTGCGCTCGAACAGTTTTCGCCGCTCACCGGGGAACCGGTTTTGGTCGTCGACTTGACCCATTGCGATTCCACGACGGACGCCAAGGCGATTTTACGGGATGCGCTGCGACTGGAAACAGCGCGTCACCACTTGCAACAATTGCCTTGTCCGACGGTGGCACTTACGGCGGCGCCCACCCAAAGCACGGCGAAAAAACCTCCAAAACTTCCTCTTGCTGCGCGCGAACTGCTTTCCGATTTCGATATCGTGCTCGACGATGCGGCCGACCTCGAAGCGATCTTCGAATCCGTGCGCAATTTTCCACTCGCTTCAATGGCCGCCGCTCAGCTCTTACGACATAGCGAAGCACTCAGTGTACACGAAGGGTTGATCGCTGAATCGCTCGTGTACTCAACCCTACAAAGTGGCCCAGAATTTCAAAATTGGCTCAAACAACGCTCAATTCGTTCTCCTCGCAAAGAAAACCTTGAGCCGGCCGTACTCGCTGAACGGATCGACACTTGTTTGCGTCTAACGCTCAATCGCCCCGAAAAGCGCAACGCGTTTTCCGCCGCAATGCGCGATGCGCTCGCTGAAGCGTTGCAAATCGCAATCCATGACCCTTCACTCAAAGAAGTGTTCATCACCGGCGCCGGACCCGCGTTTTGCAGCGGTGGCGACCTCGATGAATTCGGCTCGCTTCCCGATCCTGCCACCGCACACGCAATTCGTTCGACACGAAACGCGGGACGCCTCATCACAGCCTGCAAAGAGAAAGTGCGTTTTCACGTGCGCGGTGCCTGCGTCGGCGCCGGAATGGAGTTACCTGCTTTCGCACACTTCGTCAGCGCCGAACCCGACAGTTTTTTTCAGCTACCCGAAGTCGCGCTCGGTCTCGTACCGGGCGCAGGCGGCACCGTCAGCATTCCACGACGCATCGGGCGTCAGCGCACCGCCTGGCTTGCGCTCACTCGCCAATGCATCGACGCAAAGACAGCACTCGCTTGGGGACTCATTGATGCCATCAAGCAGACTTAGCGCGCTCTAACTCATCTTTGCGTAGAGCAAGCGTCGTCCAAAGAGCACCGAGAAAATCAACGACTACAAAAAGAAGTGTAATGGGCTCACCCAGTCGAAGCAGAACGAACACTGCAGCTCCCGGCAGTGCTAAAAATCGTGTGTAGGTAGTCCAGCGATAAAACTCCCGCATTTCTTCGTGTCGCGAGATCATTTGGTAATAGAACGCCAGGAAGACCAGCACCATGCCAAAAAGATGTCCAAGAATATAATTGGGCCCGCCCGTCGCACTGTTCGTCATCGTAATGCCGATGAAATTCAACAAAAGCTTGGGTACGAGCATTAGCGAAAGGCCGCAGATCAAAATCCAGTAACTGAAGTAGTACATTGATGCCGCAGCGCGGCTGCGTTTCGGACTCGACATGGAGATCTCCTTTTTCTCTGCAGATGGTTTGATGTTTTAAACGACCGCGTAGCCACACTCAATACGCGGCTCGGAGCAAAGTTTCAACGAGTTTGTGCAAAAGCACAGATCGCGCAGTCACTTTGTAGCTTGCAAGATTTACGCAGGATATATTGCAGAACGCTCGTGAGTCGAGCCCGCATAAAAAGAGCGCCGCGACTCACGCGTCTTGAGCGAGCGAAAAACTCGTAAAAATTTTCTACTGATTTCATGTCGCTTTTTTGTGTATGGCCACAACCCAAAACCTTGTGTCGCATGAAAAT
>CAYRID010000040.1:0-20967 GCA_964424225.1 uncultured Geobacter sp. | reverse complement strand
GATCCAAACCATCAAGGAATAATGACCATGCACACTCCGTCGCAAAAAGCGCGCGTTCTCGTTACCGGTGCAAGTCGCGGTATTGGGCGCGCAATTGCTATTGAACTCGCACGCGCAGGTTTTGAAATCGCGATCAATTATCAAAGCAATCAGCACGCCGCCGAAGAAACCCTGTCCTGTATTCTTTCCGAGGGCGGTGCAGCCACTTTGCTGCGCTTTGACGTCGCCGACCGTGCAGCCTGCGCCAAAATTTTAGGCGATGAAATCAAAGCCCACGGCTCGTTTTACGGCATCGTCTCCAATGCAGGCATCACCGCCGATGCCCCTTTCCCTGCGCTGTCTGGCGAAGCTTGGGATCGCGTGCTGCGCACCAATCTCGACGGCTTCTACAATGTGACACATCCGTGCGTCATGCCCATGATACAGTCTCATCGCGGAGGGCGCATTGTCACGATTTCTTCCGTCGCAGGCATTCTCGGCAATCGCGGACAAGTCAACTACAGCGCGTCCAAAGCGGGGTTGATCGGCGCTACGAAAGCACTTTCTCTCGAACTCGCCAAACGCAAAATTACCGTAAATTGTGTTGCTCCGGGATTGATCGAAACTGAAATGGCGCAAAATGCTCCGCTCGAAGCAATCCAAAAAATGATTCCGATGCAGCGTCTTGGAAAGCCTGAAGAGGTCGCAAGCGTCGTCGCGTTTCTCTTTTCGCCCGGCGCTGCCTACATGACGGGGCAAATTCTCGCCGTCAACGGCGGACTGCAATAAAGCAATCGCTCACCAATCAAGATCCGTATCCAACCGAATGGCCACCGGATTCGTACGCCGATACACCAAGGCGGCAAGCTCATCGGCAATCTGATACTTCTCGGCCATGAGATCGTCGACTTCTTGCGTTTCGATCGGTGAACTCAACACAAGTGCGCGACAGCGGATGGTCTTCCCATCGCGTTCAATTTCCACCACGGGATTGGCAAGAATCCGCTGATACCAATCTGTCTTCTCGCTGTTCGCCCGCAAATACATGAACTGTGCCGTATCGACGATCCACACTCGACTTTCAAAGCCAACGTCCGATTCATCCCAAGTTCGAAGCGTAACCTTTTCGCCGGTCGTCTCGATCACCGTAAACAAAGCCATTGCGATAGCGCCCAAAACTACAATAAAAAGTGTAATGCCTCGCATCGTTGCCCTCGTCTAATTTTTGAAATTCTGCGCGCTCGCCTCCCCCCGGCTACGGCGTCCGCCACACGGCTTCAACCCATAAAGCGCAGTGTTACTCTGCGGCGAAGGTCCTACACTTTGCAAGCCCCTCGCCACCCATACCCACAAGAAAAATACGCACGCAGATCTTCCACCCATCCACTTCCATCCATCCGCTACGGGTCTGCACTTTCGTTTCCGGTTCGCCTTTGTCTTTGAAATTTCCCAACGAAGCTTGACTTTTGTGACGCCGCACACTCAAAACGCTCACCCCCAACGCCCCATCATCACGGCGTAGCGCGCTGCCAAACCCAGCGGCGCGAGCCAGCGCCGAGCACCAAACGCCCCTGCGCACCGAGCACGAGCCAACGCAAAAATTCGAGCGCTTGTGGCCAAGCGAGCTTGGGCAGGGGCAAGTCACCGATCTCCAACGCGAAATCAAGATTCATTCCGCCTGGGCGACTGACACCGTCCGATGTCAGCAGCATGCCAAACGCATAGGCCACCTCAGGTTCTTCGATGAGATGCTTGAAGAGCGGCGGCAAAGGCTCGTCGCCCATCACGACCAAAACCGGCTGCATCGGGCTGCGTTGCAAATGCAACATCGCCTCCAAAAACGCATGACCAAACGTATCCTCCTCGGCCGCAAGCGAACTGCTCGCCTGACAATTTCCGGTGGCAATCGAAAACAAACCGGCCTGAGCATTGTGTACCGAATGACTAAACTGCATCGGAGAAACAATCTGACCTTTCACGATCGTGTCGATGATCTGCACCGCGATGTGAATGGCCCCGTGACGCGACGCAAAGACCGTACGCACCTGCGACAAATCTTGCGGCGCACAGGCCTCGAAGGCCGCCTGCAAAATCATCCGCGTCAAACGCGAGCAGCGTCGGCGTAGCATCGCCGGCAAAAACTCAGCCTCGGGTTTTCCCTCAAAGCCAAGCACGCCGGGATTTCGTGCCCAGGCTTCCCAAGCTTCGCGATTCGTACAATTCGGCGTCCAGGCCGCCCAACGCTGAACCGACACTTTCATGCGACACCTCCGTCGCCAAGAATCAGCGTGCAATTGTTGCCACCAAAGCCAAACGAATTCGTCATCACATAAGCCGGGCCGTGAATTTCGCGCACGGCACCGGGCATCACGAGGTCGATCGACGGAATTTTGGGATCGCGCACACCGTCATAGCAATGCGCAATCAGCGGCAAACGCGGTCCGCGTCGCGCAGCAAGTAGCATCCAGCAAAAGGCGAGCTCCATCGCACCCGCTGCTCCCAATGTGTGTCCCACGAGCGACTTCGTCGACGAACAAGGCAAATGCGGACCGAAGATTCGATCCACTGCCGCACCCTCCATCGCGTCATTTAATTGTGTACCCGTGCCATGCAGGTTGAGATAAGCGATCTGCTCGGGTGTCAACCCTGCGTCGTGCAATGCGCCACGCATCGAAGCTTCAGCCCCTTTCCCTTCCGGATCAGGCGCCGAAATGTGATGCGCCTCCGTCGATTCGCCCACACCCAAAAGTTGAATTCCGTCACAGTCTCGTGTCACAAGAAAAATCGCTGCTCCCTCGCCGAGTGTCAGTCCCGAGCGATTTGCACTGAATGGATTCGAAGCCGACGCCGAAATCGCTTGCAGCGATTGAAAACCATGCGTCGTAAGCCCACAAAGCGAGTCGCCCCCTCCCGCAATCACGGCATCGCAAACACCCAGCGCAAGAAGCGAGCGCGCCGAAGCCAGCGCACGCGCACTCGACGAGCACGCGGTCGAAAGCGCGAATGTCGGTCCCTGCACTCCGAGGTACGCCGCAATGAAACCCGCTGCACCTCCAAACTCAAGTTGTGGATATTCGAATTGCGGCAACAAAAATCCGTGTCGATAATGATTCAAGATCGCGGCTTCGCCTTCCGCACTTCCTGAAGTGCTCGTCCCCATCACCACGCCAATGCGTCCCGGCCCAAAACGCTCGATCGCCGCACGCACCTCCAACTCGATCTGCTGCAAGGCCAACAGCGCGAGTGAATTGTTGCGGCAAGCATAGCGGTGCAGCACTGCGGGAATTTCCGGTAACTCGGCCGACACCGCTCCGACGAGAAGATCAACGCCCACAATGAAATCATCGCGCCGCACCAAGCCCGACTGGTCGCTCGCAAGCAAGCGCGGCCAGACTTGCGTTTGTCCCACACCAAGACAATTCACAATTCCCATCGCGCGCAGCGCGCAAGATTTCGATGCGGTGCTCATTGCATTTTGCTTTGAATCTGGCATTGCTCCCCTCGTCACCTTGGTATGCAAATGGTTTTCGGCAGAATATCATTCTGGATCGCACGCAAGCGGACAAGTATTTTGGCTACGCACCCTACACAAACACCGCGCACAGGACACCAGCAATGTTAAACATCAACCACCGCATTCAAATTCCACTTCGCGAATTCGAGTTCCAATATGCACGCAGCTCGGGCGCCGGCGGACAGAACGTCAACAAGGTCAGCAGCAAAGCGATTTTGCACTGGGACGTAATCGCCTCGGCAGCGCTGCCAAGCGACATTCGCGCACGCTTTCTTGCGCGCTATGCACACCGCATCACGAAGCACGGCGCACTCGTGTTGCAAAGTCAGCGCTTTCGCGATCAAGGACGTAACACGGCCGATTGTCTCGAAAAACTTCGCAGCATGCTGCTCGCCGTCGCAGAGCCGCCGCGTCCACGCAAAGCCACAAAACCCACCGGTGCAGCCAAAAATCGTCGCCTGGATGCAAAGCGCATCCATTCCGAAAAGAAGCTCACGCGAAAACGCATACTTCCGTCGGAAATTTGATACAACGCGCACAGCGCACGCTACGCATTCGTGTCGCGGCCTTAAAGTTTGGTTGCGTGTTTCACGTTTCGCGCTTCGGCCATCAAAATTACGTTCTCGGCAATGTTCGTCGCGTGGTCGCCAATGCGTTCCAAGTTCTTTGCCACTTGCATGATGTCGATCGCTTGAAAGGCATTCTCGGGTTGCGCAGGGATCTGCGCCAACTCGAAGTGAATCACTTCGTCTTGCAAGCGATCGATTTTATCGTCGCTATCCAGCACGACCTCTGCTTGACGCGGATCATTACGGCTAAACGCATCGAGTGCATGTCGCAACATTTCTTGACTCTTTACGCTGAGATCATCGAGGCGATTTGAAATCACAACCTCCGGGCGCTCCGCAATGCGAATCGCACTCTTCGCAATATTGCGCGCCAGATCGCCGATGCGCTCGAGTTCATGCGCCGTCATCTTGATCGCAAGAATTGTGCGCAAATCTGCCGCGACCGGCGCTTGCAAAGCCAGTGCATTGAGCACGCCCTTGTCGATTGCAAGATCCAAGCGGTCGATTTCTAGATCGTCGTGCTTCACTTCCGCCGCAAGCACGACGTTTTTTTCGCGCAGCGCCCGAAGCGATTTACTCAAAATCGCTTCGGAGTGCGCACCCATGCGCAACACAAGTTCGCGTAGCTCTGACAACATTTGAACGAAAGTTCGACTCACGGGAACCTCCTAGCAAAAAACATTTGTATCCGTAATACACAAAAAAGAGTCGATTACCACATCAACCGTAACGCCCGGTGATGTAATCGTTTGTGCGCCGTTCACGCGGATTCGTGAAAACCTCCGACGTCTCGCCAAATTCGATCAATTCTCCCAAGTGAAAGACTCCTGTGCGCTGCGAAACGCGAGCCGCTTGTTGCATATTGTGCGTCACGATGGCAATCGCATAGCGCCCGCGCAGATCGTGAATCAATTCTTCGATCTTCGCGGTCGCGATCGGATCAAGGGCCGAACACGGCTCGTCCATCAAGATCACTTCGGGATCGACCGCAATCGCGCGCGCAATGCAAAGCCGTTGCTGCTGCCCACCCGAAAGCGCTGTCGCCGCGCGCCGCAGGCGATCTTTCACTTCGTCCCAAAGACCTGCGCGTCGCAAGCTTTGCTCGACAATGGAATCCAGCTCCACGCCTTTGCGGGCAAGACCATGAATCTGCGGACCATAGGCCACGTTCTCATAAATCGTCTTGGGGAATGGGTTGGGTTTTTGGAAGACCATGCCCACACGCGCACGCAGCTCAACAACATCCATCATCTCATTGAAAATCGATTCGCCATCTAGCGTAATTTCACCCACAACACGACATCCCAAAATTGTGTCATTCATCCGGTTGAAACTTCGCAGGAGCGTCGACTTTCCGCAGCCCGAAGGGCCAATCAGCGCCGTCACAACATCCGTTCGCAAATCGAGACTCACATTTTTCACGGCATGCACATCGCCGTAATACACGTTCACGTCGCGTGCGCGCATCTTGAGCATTGGGTCGATAACGCCGACACCGTCGCTTGCACCCGTCTCCATGCTCTGTGCTTCACGCATCACATCTCCTTTCGTTGTCGCACGATTCACCCTCGGTCCACCCGCATTGCGTTCAGTCGCGGTTTTCAAATCGTTGGCGCAACCACACCGCAGCACCGTTCATCAAAATCAAAAAACTCAACAAAATCAAAATTGCTCCGGAAGTTTTTTCGAGAAAAGCGCGCTCGGGACTATCCGCCCAAAGATACACTTGAACAGGTAACGCAGTTGCTGCATCGAATACCGAATGCGGTACATCGACGATAAACGCCACCATGCCGATCATGAGTAACGGCGCCGTTTCGCCGAGCGCGCGTGCCATGCCAATGATTGTGCCTGTCAAAATTCCCGGCATCGCGACAGGCAAGACATGATGAAACACAACTTGCACCGGCGAGGCACCGATGCCAATCGCAGCTTCTTGAATCGACGGCGGCACGGCATGAATCGCAGCACGGCTCGCGATAATCACCGTCGGAAGCGTCATCAACGCCAACGTAAAGCCGCCCACAAGCGGCGCCGAACGTGGCAAGTGCATCCAATTCAAAAACACCGCGAGGCCAAGCAAACCAAACACGATCGACGGCACTGCAGCGAGATTATTAATGTTGATCTCGATCCAGTCCGTGAGCCGTCCCTTCTTAGCAAACGCTTCAAGATAGATCGCCGCCGCAACACCCAGCGGAAAAGAACACAAAAGAGTGACAGATAGCGTCAAGCACGATCCCATGAGCGCGCCGCGAATACCGGCCAGCTCGGGTTCGCGCGAATCGCCAGCACGAAAGAAGGTCGAATTCAAGACAGTACGCAACTTGCCTCGCTTGCTCAGCGCATGAAGCCAAGTTTGCTGCGCGGCCAAAAGCATCTCTTCGGTGTCCGGTATCGACTTTTCCAGCGTACGCGCCGGCTCAGCGTTCTGTGCAAACTTGGCCACGCCGCCCTCACCGCGCACGAAAAGTCCTACCTCATCGTCCGTCGGAACCCACAGAGTGATCGTCTTTCCGATGAGTGACGAATCCTGCAACACTCGTTCGCGCAAAATCGCACGTGCCCCCACGCTCACGAGTGATTGCAAACTCCGCACCTCACTTCTCTGTGTTACGTCGGGGAATTCCTTTTGCAGTGCATTTCGAATGCAGGCGGCATAGTCCGCACTCGAAAGCGCAGCGCGATATTCCTGCGGGCCCAGGTTCTCGAGATCACCAAACACCGACGGATCGATAAAAACTGTGAGTTGGATTTGCGTCTCGCGCAGCGAGCCAATACCCTGCACAAAAATCGTCGTCAGCAAAAAAATCAACATCGCCAAAGCGAGCACAAGCGCAGCAATGCCGCCCAATACAAAGCGGCGCTCCGAAGCGCGACGTTGCGCGAGCCGCGCTTTAATTTCCGGCGACGACCACCTCGCGCTTGCGCGTTTTTGATCCAAGCTTTGATCAGTCATATTGCTCCTGATATTTGCGCACGACATAGAGCGCGAGTCCATTAAGCCCGAGCGTCACCAAAAAGAGTAAGAGTCCCAGCGCAAAGGCCGCGAGGGTTTTGGCGCTGTCGAACTCTTGATCCCCAGTCAAAAGCCCCACGATCTGCACCGTCACCGTCGTGACCGCCGAGAGCGGATTCAACGTCAAGTTTGCAGCCAGTCCCGCCGCCATCACCACGATCATGGTCTCGCCGATCGCACGTGACACTGCAAGCAAGAGCGCACTCACGATGCCCGGTAGTGCCGCCGGAAGCATCACGCGCCGGATCGTTTCCGAAAGCGTCGCACCGAGACCAAGTGAGCCATCAAAGAGGCTGCGCGGCACAGCATGCAACGCATCGTCGGAAAGCGACGACACGAACGGAATGATCATCAGGCCCATCACGAGTCCCGCCGCAAGCGCACTCTCCGAAGCTACGTCGAGTCCCAGCGTTGCTCCGACGCTTTGTAGTGTTGGGGCAACGACGATCGCCGCAAAAAATCCATACACAATTGTGGGTATTCCTGCTAAGACCTCAAGTATGGGCTTCAAAATTGCACGCGAGCGACGCTTCGCGTAGAACACGAGATAGATCGCAACCATCAGTCCAATCGGCGCAGCCACGCAAAGAGCAATGGCCGTAATCAAGAACGTGCCGATGAAAATAGGAATCGCGCCAAAAGCACCGGAGCCTCCGACTTGATCGCTGCGCAGCGCCGTTTGCGGACTCCACTGCAAACCGAATAAGAAGTCCCAAACTGGAACTTCGCGAAAGAAACGCAACGACTCAAAGACGAGCGAAAACACAATGCCAAGCGTCGTCAACACCGCAACTCCCGAACACGCCGCGAGCGCGATGCTCAAATAACGCTCAACCACGACACGTGCAGGAAAACGAGGATGAAGTTTCAAAAACGCAGTCGCACCCATTCCGAGCGACACTCCGAGCAGCGCCGAGACGGTAAAACTGCGAAACCCGAGTGAAGCAACATCCGTGTGCTCGATCCAAAACGGAGCGCTGATCCACAATGCAAAAATACACACGAGACTCGGCATGCTACACCAAAATGCGACATAGCTACCGTAGTATCCAGGAAGCGAGTGGAGACTTCGCAGATCACCGGCGGCAGCGCGCACGATGCGACGACGCGCCGCAAAGAAACCGGTAACACTGCTTGCGATCCACACCCCGAAGAGCGGCATAAAAATCGCCGCAAGCAGATCGTTGGGAAGCGTTGCAAACTGCATATTTTTATTTGAACTTGAGAGCTTCGAGTGCTTGCGCGGCTTTGCGATATCGTCCGCGTTCCACCGTCGGTGCCGGAATCAACCCTTTGTCCGTGAGATAACCATCGTCACCAATCGCCTTCTCGCTCGTAAACTCCGCCAAATACTCCTTCATCCCGGCCACAGAACCCACGTGCGATTTTTTCGCGTAGAAATACAGTGCGCGGGACACGGGATACTCATGCGCCGCAATTTTTTCAAACGTTGGGGCAACACCATTGATCATGCTGCCTTGAAGCCGATCTGTATTTTGATCCAGGAAGCTGTAACCAAACACACCGAGCGCATTTCTATTCGACACAAGTTTTTGTACGATAAGATTGTCGTTTTCGCCCGCTTCGACGTAGGCGCCGTCTTCGCGCACTGCTTGGCAAATCTTTTGGAATTTCTTCTCATCCTCGGCTTTCATTGCCTTTAACGACGGAAACGCCACACAACCGCCTTCCAGCGCCAACTCGTTGAACGCATCGCGCGTACCCGACGTCGGTGGCGGACCGAGCACTTCAATCTTCACGTTTGGAAGTGAAGCATCGACGTCTTTCCAGGTCTTGTGCGGATTCAGTATTAGCTTGCCATCCGGTCCGGGAATTTCTTTTGCCAGCGCGAGAAATATTTGTTTCAAAGTCAAGGTATAGCGCGGCGCAGCCTTGGAGTTTGCGAACACGATTCCGTCGTAGCCAATTTTTATTTCAATAATTTCTCCGACACCGTTCTTTGTACAAAGGTCCACTTCTGATTTTTTTATACGCCGCGACGAATTCGCAAAATCCGGTGTATCGAGGCCGGCACCGGCGCAAAACAGCTTGAGGCCGCCGCCCGACCCCGTGCTCTCGACAATCGGCGTCTTAAATGAGGTCGTGCGACCAAACTCTTCCGCCACCGCTGTCGCAAACGGATACACCGTCGAAGAACCCACGATGCGAATCGAATCGCGCGCCGAGGCAACAGCCGGAAGCGCCAGGATGACACTCAACAAAAAACTTTGTATCCACACTCGATTCTCTCCTTTGCGAAAGGTGCACGTTTTGAGATTGCATTTGACCTGGCCGCGTTTTTTGCGGCGGATCGATTCCAAGCCGCCTTCTCGTGCACTCGTCTTTTTTGTTGTTTTTCTGCAGCAAGCCTATTCCATGCAAATCACAGCTTTGCGACGCCTCGGTGACAAATTGGTGACATTCGCAGCGTTTGCGCTCGTGCACAAGCACGCCAAGCGCTCCGCTCATCGCCACTTCACGTCTTAAAATTTAAATTCGAGATCTGCCTGCACACGCGTGCGTTCGGCATCGCTGACTGCACCGCCGCCCAGCGCTCCGCGATAACCCGCACTGTCTTCGATTGCGCTCGAGCGAGAAAGCGTGAGCCCCGCAACCGTGTTCGACCAAACTTGACGCTTTGCGAAAAAGACCAACGATCCGCGATTCGTTTTTCCATCGATCACGGAACTGTCCACGAACACCGACGGAAACGAGTTTGCTTCAAAGTGCCAATACCCCAAACCGAGTTCGAGCAATCGCTTAGCATCTCCCGTTTCGACACCGACTCCCCAACCGAGATCATCGCGACCAACATCCGCGAACATCACAGAACGCTCCGCATCGAGATTTTTGAACACGCTGCCATACACCGTAATCGGACAATTCTCGATACCCGTGTATTTGCTATAGAGTCGTCCTTCCATCAAACTCATCGATCCGCCACTTGCATCACCGGTCAGGCCGTCCGCAACGTTGCCTTTCCCGTAGGCACGGCTCATAAAAGCGGCATTGAGTGAACTGAAGCGGTAATAGGCTGCATGTCCGCCAATTTCAATGCCATCGGCGACACGATATTGCGTTCCAAGCTGCAAGCCGAGCACATGCGGATCTTTCGCACTGCTGTTCTCGTCAAAAATAAAATAGCCGACATTCGCATACAAATTGACGCCGTCTCCAAACGGAGCCGAGAAATTCGCAGCAACACCTTCGGGTGTCAGGTCGCTATCCCAAATATAATATCTGCCCGTCTTCACAAAAAACGGATTGTCCATTTTGCCGGCTTGTAGATACAGTTTGCCTCCTTCGAGATTCGGCACCCGACCCCCCTTCCACGGCGAAAACTTCACGTACGCCGCATCCAAGCGGACCGGATCAGGATCGAAATCGACAGAATCACCCAGGGTTTGCGTGCGACTGCGCGGATCGTCGGTGCCCGAAGCAAGACGCAGGAAGACATTCGCGTAGTCATTGATCTCTGCGCCGACTCCGATGCGGGCGCGATAGCGCACGCGCGAACGATCTTCGGCCTTGATCCCTGTGCTGTCTCGCGAATAGTTCGAATAGTCGTAACGCAAACGGAAATCGCCCGAGAACGTAAGCTTTGGCAACCACTCTTTGTTGTTCTTCTCATAACTCGCGTTCTTGGCTGCAAGTCGTGCATATTCGTCTTCTTGAATAATTCCGCGATCGCGCAATACCGCGAGAATTTCTTGCACACCGCTGTCCTTGCCGCTGTCTTTCTTTTCCGACGCACTCGCATCCAGAATTGCAAAATGACTGATCGCCAAACTGCCCAGCGCGGCAAGCCAAACCAATTTTTTAAAACTCATCTCGCCAACCTCCTATCCATACATCAACACATTACGGTGTGCTTCTCCTGCAACCTTCTCTCGGCGCATGCGCACTACAACACCGCAAACAATACGCAGACCGTGTGTCAAGTCCGCAAACTTCCTGTGACATCTCAGTGAAGAATTGCACGATAATTGAAAATCTTTGATAAGCAATAATTCGGTAAAAATTATCTTGCAAACGCTAGAAATTTATAGAAACCAGAAAAAAGACAGAGCATGCGGGCGGGGCAGAACGCAACGCCCACCGCACCCATGTCGCACAGGCCAGAACGAAATCTAGGCTCTGCGCGTCGGCAACGCGACACGAAAGCACGAACCTTGGCCCAGAGCGCTTTCGACACGGATCTCGCCACCGAGGTTTTGCACAAGGTGCTTGACGATCGAGAGCCCAAGCCCCGTGCCGCCTTGTGCGCGCGAACGCGCTTGATCGACGCGGTAGAAACGCTCGAAGATTTTCTCTTGCTCTATCGCAGGGATACCTATTCCTGTGTCACGAATCGAAAATTCAACACAATCTGGCGTCGGACGAGAAAGCACTAAGTGAATTTTTCCGCCGGGATCGGTGTACTTGATTGCATTATCGAGCAGATTGATGATGATCTGCTCGACGGCCTGCGGATCGCAAAAAATTTGCAGTGGGCGCTCCTGCGCCGAAAACTCCACGCGCAAATTGCGCTCGCTCAGCGCAGCGCGTTGATCGAGCAACGCCGTATCGACGACAGCATCCAACGCAAAGGTTTCACTTCGCGTAACTAAGTCGCGACTTTCAATGCGCGCCAGTTCGAGCAAGTCGTTAACCAAGCTCGTAAGGCGCCGCGCATTGCGATCGATGATCGCAAGATAGTGCGCGCGTTCAGCATCGCTTGGCGAATCTTGCAGAAGATTTTCGACGAAACCGCAAATCGCCGTGAGCGGCGTGCGCAACTCGTGCGACGCATTCGACACAAAATCGCGTCGGATGCGCTCCAGGCGACGAATTTCCGAAATGTCGTGAAACACCGCCACGGTTCCGACTCGCTCCGCATTGCGTGGAAATCCGACGGCTTGCACTTGCAAAACGTGCTCAGCATTTTCACCGAGCACAATTTCCCTTTGCACCGATGCCGAAGCAGACCGAGCCATGGCGAAGAAATTCTCCAACTCCGCGTTCCGCACCACTTCAAGCAAAGTGCGACCTTCCACATCACGCATTTCATCCAGATGAAACAGCGCGCGAAAGCGCGCGTTCACGATCGAAACATTTCCGCGTAGATCGAGTACCAAAAGCCCTTCCGCCATCCCATCGAGGATCGCATGCAACTTTTGCTTCTCGGTCGAAATCTCAAGCAAACGATTGCGCAATTCGACTGCGATTTGATTCACGGCGCCGGCAATTTCGCCAAGCTCCGTACTCTGCGACCACTCGAGACGAGGCGACAAATCACCCTGCACGAAGCGCCTCACAACCTGCCCAAGCTCTTCGACGGGGCGTAGCGTCGTCGCCGTCCAGGCAAAGGCAATCACGATCGCGGCGATCAATCCCACAATGCCGGATTTGATCAACTCTCGGTGTAGGGTTGCAACGCTCGCTTCAATTTCTGGCAATTCGATCGCCAGACGCACGACGCCCGAGGCCTCATCTCGCGGCGGCAATGCCAAATAGAAATAGCGCTGTCCGACGGTGCCGCTCTGCCGCGCCTCCATTCCGAGCTTCCCCGAGAGCGCAGCAGCCACCTCGGGGCGCACGGCATGATTTTCAACGCGTGCCAACGCCTCGACGGCAATCTCTGAATCACCAAGCACTGCACCATCGCGTCCAATCAGCGTCACGCGCGCATGAATTTCTCGCGCAGTGCGATTCGCAATTCGATCAAGCTCAGAAAACTCACGCGCGTCATACACCAAATTGCGTGTCATCTCTTGAATGAGACGCGCTTGGGTCGTGAGTGTTTCGACACGACGAACATGCTCTTGCTCGCGCAAGCTACGCTCCACGAATGTACCGGAAACAAGCGAAACCAAGAGCACCAAAGCCACGAGAAGCAACACAAGTTTCAGTTGAGTACGCGGAAGCGTGCTGCGGAAAAAGCGAGAAATAATTTTTTGAGAGAAAGCCGCCTCTGTCATTCGCTGCCAAATCGGTAACCAACGCCGCGCACCGTCTCAATGCCATCGCCGGCGGCGCCAAGCTTTTCGCGCAAACGCTTCATATGCGTATCGATCGTGCGCGCCGTGACCATCACATCCGAACCCCACACTTTTTCGAGTAATGCTTCGCGCGTTAACACTCGTCCTGCGTTCAACATTAAATTCTTCAAAAGCTGAAACTCTTTCGTCGTCAGCTCGATCTCTGTATCCGCAACAAAACAGCGATGCGCGACTTCGTCGAGCTTGAGCACGCCCCTTTCCAGTGTTCCGCGCTTCGCTGCATCGCCGTCTTGGCTACGGCGCAAAATCGCACGGATTCGCAGTCCAAGCTCACGCGGACTAAACGGCTTTGTCAAATAATCGTCGGCACCAAGCTCGAACCCCACCACACGGTCCACTTCCTCTCCCTTGGCCGTCAAAATCAAAATGGGTAGCGCGGTCGTACGCGCGTCAGCGCGAATCCTTCGACACAATTCTGTGCCAGGAACATCAGGAAGCATCAAGTCGAGAACCAGCAAATCCGGCATACGGCGTGCGATACGGTCGAGCGCTTCACGCCCGCAAACGGCGGTTTCCACGGCGAATCCATCACGCACAAGGCTCACGCGTGCGAGTTCCAGAAGATCGGGTTCGTCGTCGACGATCAAAATTCGCTGTGCCATCACACCCCAAACAACAAAGCCGCTGACCTACATATCAACGGCGACACCCACGATGACAAACCTTTCATCGTAACCTGCCCGAACGCAACGGCTTTTACCGCAGAAGCACATTGAAATGGCGCAACGCATATGCAAAATCGACCGATCGTCTTGAAAATCTTCCGTCCATATTTTGCGGTTCTTGCTATTTTAGTGCCTTCCATTATGCGACCGCGTCGCCACTCGCGCCGGCCCGTCTCAAACAGGAGCGCCCCAATGACTGCACCCACGACACCCTCGACCTTGAAGACCTGCCTCGTGGCCACCGACTTTTCACCGACAGCAGCGCTGGCACTCGAGTGGGCCATTCAAATCGCCAAAAGTCACAATGCGCACCTTTTGATCGCACATGCCGTCGCCGCGCCAATGCCTCCCGAAATCGGCATCGACTTCATCGTGCCAACGCCGGATCTCTACATTCAACAGCGCGCGTATGCAGAGCGGCACTTGGCCGAAATTTTGACGAACACCGAGAAACAAGGCGAGAAAGCCACTGCCCATCTCTTGCAAGGCTACGCCGCCAAACAACTGTTGGAGCTTGCTGAAAATGAAAATGTCGATTTGATCATTATCGGCACGCGTGGCCTGACGGGTTGGCAACATCTAGTCGCCGGCAGCACTGCAGCAGAAGTAATCCGTAGTGCTGCCTGCCCCGTTTTTGCCGTCCACCCCGACTCGCCGAAACCGCAGCAGCCGATTCGCAAAATTTTGGTGCCTACAGATTTTTCAGAAGACGCCGACCTCGTCACCCACGCAGCCTACCAGCTACTCTCGACACAGAAACAGGACACTGAACTTTTGCTCCTGCACGCCTACGACATTCCGATCGAATACGCCGGCTTTTCAGGAATCACCGTACTTTCGGAGCATACGATTCTTGATCAAGTCAGCGAAAAACTTACTGCTGTCGCCGACAAATTCCGGCGCAACGGCGTAGCCGTCGAAACGCTTGTACGACGCGGCTATGCCCCAATCGCTGTTCTCGAAGTCGCAAAAGAGCGCGATGTGGATCTGATCGCCATTGGGACGCACGGACGTGGTGCTATCAAGCGCTTCTTGATGGGCAGCACCGCCGAACGCGTATTGCAACGCGCGCACTGCCCGGTCCTGACCGTGCATCGCTAAAGCACGTCAACACAAACCCGGAGACAATTGATGCGTCCGATTTACCGCACCGCACTGACCCTGGCCACCCTCTTGCTTGGCATAACACCCATTCGTGTTGCATCGGCTGACGACGCGAAGGCCGCTGCAATCTTGGCCGAACTTGGACGCGACACTTTTCAGCAATATTGCATGTCATGCCACGGCGCGAAGGGCGAAGGCGACGGTCCTGTCGCCAAAGTGCTACGCACCGCGCCCGCAGATCTCACGATCATCGCCAAACGCCGCGCTGGAATTTTTCCCGAAGAGGAAATTGCACAATTCATCGACGGACGCGCAGACATCGTGGCACACGGCACACGCGACATGCCCGTCTGGGGTCGCCGCCTGGGCCAACCCATTGCAGACAACACAACCGGCGATGAGGTCGCGCGTGGGCAAATCCTGCTTCTTCTCGAATATCTCAAATCAATCCAGAAGATTCAGAAGTAAGGAATTTTTGTGCCGACGTCGAAAAAGTCGTCACCGACGCAATCTTTCGCACCTGAAACAAATTCCATGCACAACGCACTTGTGTGTCTATCCGATGTATCTCTAACATTCGGCACCCGTTCCGTACTCAAAAATGCAAGCTGTGCTTTTGCGCGCGACACGATCTCTGTCGTGCTCGGCGGCAGCGGCGCAGGCAAAAGCACAATGCTGCGCTTGATCGGCGGCTTGATCCACCCGCAGACAGGACAAATTTTTATCGACGGGGAAGACATCGTGCCGCTACCCGAATCCGAGCTTGCCCGCGTACGCAAAAAAATTGGGATGATGTTTCAAGGCGGAGCATTGCTAAATTCAATGACCGTTTTTGAAAATCTCGCTTTGCCTTTGCGCGAACAAACGAATTGGGGCGAGGCCGAAATCGCCGAACAAGTCATGGAACATCTTGAATCTGTCGGGCTCGGCGATGCTGGCGAATTGATGCCAAGCCAGCTCTCCGGTGGAATGGTGAAACGCGCAAGCCTCGCCCGCGCACTCGTGCGTACGCCGCAAATCGTCCTATGCGATGAACCTTTTTCCGGACTTGATCCGCTTTCGGTGCTTCGTATCGAAAAACATTTGTTGAAGATTCAACGCGAACGCAAAATTACGATGATCGTGACCTCGCACCATATTTCCTCGACGCTGCGCATGGCCGATCAAGTCGTGTTCTTGCTCGACAAAGTTGCAGTGAGTGCTCCGCCACAGACGATCATTCAGCATTCCGATCCGCGTATCTCCGCATTTTTCCAAGATCAACTGCCGGATTGGTTTCTCGAAATCAATCAAAATGAAACGCTGGGAGAGCGATCGTGACACCGATTTTTGAAAATCTCGGACGCAGCACGCGCAAGCTTATCGAATCGCTCGGGCAACACGGCGTTTTCGCAGCATCGGTGCTGCGCGCATTGGTCACGCCGCCCTTTCGCCTGCAGCGTCTCCTCGACGAGCTTTACCAAACGGGCGTGCTCTCCATCGTGATCATCTGCGTTTCCGGGGGTGCCGTCGGTATGGTACTCGGCCTGCAAGGCTATAACACACTTGTGCGTTTTGGCTCTGAAGAATCACTCGGAGCACTCGTTGGACTTTCTTTGGTGCGCGAGCTCGGCCCGGTTCTCACAGCGCTGCTCGTCACGGGTCGCGCTGGATCCTCGGCCACCGCTGAAATCGGTACCATGGTCGTCACCGAACAACTCGACGGCTTGCGCATGCTATCGATCGATCCCATTCACTTTATTGTGACACCGAAAGCGGTCGCTCTCTCATTCGTCATGCCGCTTCTCTCCGCGATGTTTATTTTGAGCGCCCTCTTTGGGGGCGCATTTGCAGGCGCCACCATGCTCGGAATCGACACGGGCGTCTACCTCACCAGCCTTGAATCCGCCGTCGACTTTCGCACGGACGTATTCTGCAGCTTGGTGAAAGCGCTCATCTTCGGCGTCTTCCTCGGCCTGGTTGCCACTTATCGCGGCTACACTTGTGAGCCAAGTTCCGCTGGCGTCAGTCGAGCCACAACACAAACGGTTGTCATTGCATCCGTCGGCGTTTTGATTCTCGATCACATCATCACCTCACTTTGGGGAGTTTGAAATCATGAAAGATGCAGCAAAACGCGACACGATCGTCGGCCTCTTCGTTGCAGCAGGACTGCTCGCAATTCTCTATCTCTCTTTTTCAATCGGTGGCATCAACTACCACGGCCCTGGCGGACTCACACTCATCGCCACCTTCGATGAAATCGGCGGGCTCAAAGCTCGCGCGCCCGTCTTGGTTGCCGGCGTCAAGGTTGGACAAGTCACCGCCATTGAACTCGATAAAAACTTTCGTGCACGCGTTTCGCTCGATCTCGATTCAAATCTCAAACTACCGATCGATAGCTCTGCCGCCATTCGCACTGCGGGTTTGCTCGGCGACCAAAACATCCATCTCACGCCAGGAGCGGAATCCGAATATTTGGTTTCCGGGGAAGAAATCGCCTACACAGAAAGTGCCATCGTCATCGAGAGTCTCGTCGGAAAACTGATTCACAACTTGGGGCTCGGAAAAAAGGAGCCATGATGCAGCACAGCACAAAAATTCAATTTGCTTCAACTCATTTTTGTGTCGCTCATTGCCTTGCGCTACTGGCATTGCTGCTCGTGACCAGCGCCTGCGCAACGACGCCGCGTACCGCACCCACAATTTCCGATCCGCTGGCCCCAGCCAATCGTATTATTTTTGCCGCCAACGACGGGCTCTATCGGTGGGGGTTTGAACCCGTCGCACGAGGTTGGGATTGGGTAGCGCCCGACCCGGTCCAAATCGCGCTACAAAATGGATTTCAAAATCTCGCGACTCCTGGCTTCGCCCTCAACAATTTGCTGCAAGGAAAGTACAAGAACACAGGTACAGAGTTCGCGCGCTTTGGCATCAATACAACGATCGGTGTCGCGGGCCTCTTCGATTTGGCCTCGCGCTTTGGCTTGGCACCGCACCCGGAAGACTTCGATCAAACCCTCGCCGTATGGGGCGTTGGCACGGGGCCGTATCTCATGTGGCCGATTCTTGGCCCTTCGTCGCCACGACACACAATTGCGTTGGGAGTCGACTCCTTTTTATCGCTCTGGCCGATCGCCGCCAGCACACGCATCATTGTCGGTGTGCGTACAACCGATTTTTTGAACAACACATCGCTCTCTTGGGAAGATGTCCGTACTGCCCGCGAGTCTTCGCTCGATTATTACGTCTTTGTTCGTGACGCTTGGACACAAAATCGCAATTCAAAAATTCTCGATGGCGATCTGTCCGCGACCAAACTGCCACCGACGGAAAATGAGGAGAACTTGTACGATGATCCTGCACCAACTCATGAGTAGAGACGTATATGAAATGCAACGTCCAACATGGATGCGCCGCTTGGTTCAAGCGCTCTTTCTCGCACTGAGCCTAGGCAGCCTTGGAATTGCGCCGAGCCTACGGGCTGAAGTGCTCGGTGCACGTGAAGTCGTACAGACCATCGTCGACGAAACTGTGGCCGTTTTGCGCTCAACGCTCGAACTCCCCGAGAAGCGTGCAAAAATTTCTGCGATTGCCGATGCCAACTTTGATTTTGAGACGATGGGACGCCTGACACTAGCGAAAAATTGGGCGCGCTTTTCGCCGGCACAACAAGCCGATTTTCTCACCTCGTTTCGCACTTTCCTCGGACACGCTTATGGCAAAAAGTTTGATCAATATCAAAACGAAAGCGTGAAAATTCTCGGCCAACGCGGCGAAGCGCGCGGCGATGTTACCGTGCAAACTCACCTACTACGCAACGGTGGCGAGAACATCGCGATCGACTATCGCTTGCGTGCGCACGGAAACGCTTGGCGAATCATCGACGTAACAATCGAAGGTGTAAGTCTCGTATCGAGCTATCGTTCCCAATTCCAAGAAATTCTCGAGAACGGTTCGCCCGACGAACTTTTGCGTCAAATTCACGAAAAAAATGCTCAAGACAATCGCCCAGGGAAATGACTACTTTCCGCCGGCCGCACAACGCACAAAGCTGGGGCCGCTGGCTCGGGCCAATCGTGGGGTTCGTGCTTTATTGTGCATTGCCCACGAGCTATCTCGATAGTGCTGGAAACTCCGTCGCTTTTTCTGTCGCTGGACGCACCACCGCGGCCACAGCCGCTTGGATGGCGATCTGGTGGATGACAGAAGCCATTCCGCACGCCGTCACTGCACTGCTGCCGCTCGCCGTTTTTCCCCTCACCGGCGCGGCCAATTTCCAAGAAGCAGCCTCGCCCTACGCCAATGAGACCATCTTCCTCTTCTTGGGCGGATTCCTTTTGGCCCTCGCCATGGAACGCTGGGAGCTGCACCGCGACTTTGCCTTTGCGTCACTTCGGTGTGTTGGCACCAATCCACGATCCGTCATTGCAGCTTTCATGGGGGTTACCGCCTTCATCAGCATGTGGATCTCGAACACCGCCACCGCACTCATGATGCTACCCATTGCAATGAGCGTCATTGCACTTGCAGACTCAGTGTCTCCGACACCAAATAGCGACGAAAGATTTTCAATCGAAAAGAAATATTTCGCAAGTTCGCTTTTGCTCGGCGTTGCCTACGCGGCTTCGATCGGCGGCGTCGGAACGCTAATTGGAACACCACCCAATTTATTTCTCGCCTCTTACGCGAAGAGCAATCTCCACTCCGAAATTAGTTTCGTGCGCTGGATGAGCATCGGAGTACCTCTGGTGGTCGTCTTCATTCCCATCGCTTGGCTTTTGCTCACGCGGATTGCATTTCCGATTCGGAACCAAAATCTTCTCGGCGATCTTGAAGATGTACTCAATAATTTGTCAAAAACACGAAAATTTTCCGCCGGTGCCAAGGCCACGCTCTGCGTCTTCCTCGTCACTGCCAGCGCATGGATTTTTCGTTCTCTACTCACTCCAATACAAATTGCAGGTTACAAACCTTTCGCCAGACTCAGCGACGCCGGGATTGCCATGGTGGCCGCCATCTCGCTTTTTCTGCTTCCCGCCGATCGCGCGCAAAAGCAGTTTGTCATGGACTGGAAAACTGCTTTGCGCGTACCGTGGGAAGTGTTGATTTTGTTTGGTGGCGGCCTGAGCCTTGCGGCGGCAATACAGAAAAACAGCGTGGATCAATTCCTCGCAAGCTACGTCAGCGCACTCGTTGGATTGCCTCTTTTTTGTGTCATCTTACTCGTCGTGTCCCTCACCGTCTTCCTTTCGGAAGTTACGAGCAATACCGCTATGGCCGCAGCAATCATTCCTATTCTTGCCGGCCTCGCACCGACGCTACACATCCATCCGTTCGGGCTCATCGTGCCCGCCACACTCGCCGCAAGCTGGGCCTTCATGTTGCCCGTTGGGACGCCTCCCAACGCAATCGTCTTCGGGACGCAGCGCATATCAATCACGGAAATGTGTCGAACTGGATTTCTGCTGAACTTGACGAGCATCATCGTGATTACGCTCTTTAGCTATTGCTTCCTTGAAATCCTGCTCAATTTCTCGTTCGGTGCTTAAATCGCCTCCTTGCATACCTCCAGCGCCGCGCCAAGCAAATCTTTCCGCAACACAATCCTCTACTTTTTCGTCTGCTTTCTTCTGTCTCGCATTCATTTCACAAAAATCACAAATTGAAAAAACATCCAAGAAAAGAAAACGGAAACGACACTCCGCATGCAACCATTCGAAATCGCTCAAGATTGCTTGCAGAAATTCAAAACAAAATTTTAGTATTCTAAAAATTACACAGATCTTTGTATTTTTTGTTTCTTGACCACTCTCTGCGGTGCTGCCAGGATCGAAATCACGCACTCTTCGCAATGAATTCAAGAGTGAAAACTCCATCTCCAAAAACGAAACACCAACGAGAACGAGGAGTAAAGCGATGAAGGGAGAGCCCGACTCTCCCGCAAGAAAATCATCCACATGGGGCGAAAATCTTCGAAAAAATGAACGTTGAGGACAGAACTCTCACGCGTCAAACAAACCGCGAAGCAACTCACCCCAGGGAGGCCGAGCAAGATTCCTTGCTCGGCCTCTTCTTTTCAGTGGATTTGCGCATT
>CAYRID010000039.1:0-21209 GCA_964424225.1 uncultured Geobacter sp. | reverse complement strand
GCGCGAATTGCAGCACTGTTTCTCCTCGTGCCAACGCTCTTGCTCAGCGCCTATCGTGGCTACGATCTTCTCACGCAACGCGCACACCGGGAGATTCCACATTCGTCTTTCTCTCGAGAATAAATCGTTTCTCTTTGGACAAAAGCTTGAATGAAGTATCTCCTCGTCGTCGATACACCCATTTACCGCGTCTCAGAACACTCCTTTGCAATCGAGAATGCCTTGGGTGCTGACTTACGCATCTTGAAACAAAAACTTCGCGGCACATTTGAAGACTTCACGCTCATCGCTCCGAGCTACTCCGTCGAAGAATACGAACGCGCAAAAGCAACACTCGTGCAGATCGACGAGATTCAAGAGCGCATTCTCGCCGAACCGCTGCCCGTCCGCCGAAGTGGAAAGCTTTCTTTTGGCTGGAGCGAAACGCGCTTCATCTTCTCCATGCTCGTCCAAAGGATTCAGGCAGCAGATCTATTACACACAGAATTGTCACTTCAGCTTTGGCGACCACTTGGCTTCATCGCGCTTTTGATCGCAATTTTTCGGCGAAAACCGAGCATTTTCGTTGTCCACTTCGATTTTCGTAAATCGGCGACGATGAACTTGCTTACCAAGCGTTGGTCGCCGCAGCGCTGGCTTGTATGCAAGCTCTTTGGTGATCCACTGCGTAAACTCCAACTTCACATTGCAGCGCACGCCTGCAAACTCGTCTTGTTCAAAAGCAAAAGGCTCGTCCGCGACTTTGGCTCGCGCAATCTGCGTATCCGAGAATTTCTCGAGGCCTCACACCATTCGAATGAAATCGCAGCGACGGAAATTCTAACCGAACGTGCCGAGGCGCTACGCCATCCCGAATATCCGCTCGAACTCGTTGGTTTTGGGCAAGTCGCCGACGCCAATGACATCGAAGAAACTCTGCGCATCCTTGCTCTCGTCCGTGAGCGCTCTGCGCTTCCCTTTCGCCTCCACATTTTGGGTGGCGACGAAAACCATGCACACTGGCAAGGCATCGCCGAGGCACTGCGCATTGCACGCTTCATCGTGTTCCACTCCGCAATGCCGTTTGGTCCGGCACTGTGCAAAACTCTTAAAACTTGCCACCTCGTCCTCGCAACGCCTACACGCGAAGGCGTACCGCGAAGCGCAATCGACGCAATAGCGTGTGGGCTTCCCATCCTCGCTTGTGGCACCGATTCATATCGTGAGCTTGCGCGCAAAAGCGGTGCTGTCTTTTTAACACCGTGGAATCAACGCAAGCGCTTCTCGACAGCGCTGATTGAAATCAACAAGAATCGCAATCAAATCGTCCACAAAGCCAGACGCGCCGTTCAGTTTGCAAAAGTCAACACGCAAGACGACTGGCTCGAACGTCGAGCCGCATGGACCTTGCAAAGCTTGGATCGGTTGCCACTCTCACGGCGCTGATCGGTGAAACTCAAAAATGCGTCGCAGGGACGAAGCACACATGACCACAATCCCCCGATACCCTCTCGTACTCATCGCCTTCTGGTGCATCGGCATGCTGATCGTCATACTTGGATCGCTGCATCTCACCGACGGACACTGGATCTATAGTCTTGATGACCCGTACATTCACTTGGCGGTTGCAGAAAATATTTTGCATGGCGGCTATGGCATTAACCTCGGCGAATATTCGTCACCTTCTTCATCCCTGCTCTACCCCTTTCTTCTCGCCATCACCGAGTGGCTACATCTTGGTGAATTCGGACCACTTATCCTGAACCTCTTTGCCATGACGGGTGCTGTTTACACCGTCGGTAAAATTCTTGAAGAACAAATTTGGGACTCACCTTCTCTCGTCAATGCCAACGCTCCTTCAATGCTCTTTCAACTACTCATCGGCATTTTATTCTGTGCACTTCTGAATGCCTGGGCGCTCGTGTGCACCGGCATGGAGCAATCTCTACACGTTTTTGTGACAATGATCGTCTTTCGAAATATTCTCAAAATGATTGCTCATCGATCCAAGCAAGATTTTCGTCCTCACCTGGGGCTTGCCGGAGCCGTCGCAGTGTTGCCATTTCTCCGCTTGGAAGGCATGGCCTTTGCAATTTTGGCGATGATCGCCCTTACCTACTTCGGACATCGACGCCACGCACTTCTCGCCCTTGGCGCCATCGCATTGACATTCGCGGGCTGGTACTTCTTCACGCACGCACTGGGTTTGCCGGCGCTTCCAAGCTCGGTTCAAGTCAAATTCGATGTCGCAGATAGCATCATCAATCGACGCAGCCTACCTCAATTGGTGTCATCAATATTCGCAACGATCTTATTCAACCTTCATTTCGCACTCTCCACAGACCTCGGCTGGTTTTTTTTGCTAGCTCTTGCCTTCAATGTCTATGCGATTTTTGTCAACTGGACGTCTCCGCTTCGCTACTCGACGCTCGGCATCAGTGGCATGGCCTTACTCACCGGCCTTGCCCATCTTTTCTTTTCCAAGTTAGGTGGATGGCGTTATGAAACCTATGCGGTCGCGCTGCTGTCACTTGCTGCATTTTCTTGTCTCTCCTCTCATCTCACCAATTCGCGCTGGAGAGTCGGGTTGCTCTTCACGCTACTGATCCTCTCTTACCCTTACTGGCTTCTGACCTGGCGCGTGCCACTGGCTTCGCAAAATATTTATCAGCAGCAGTATCAGATGCATCGATTTGCCGTCGAATATTGGAAAAAACCAATTGCCGTCAATGATCTTGGATGGGTGAGTTATCAAAACTCTGAGTATGTGCTTGATCTCTGGGGACTCGGCTCCGAAGAGGCTCGGCGCATTCTCGGCTCTGAGCTTGCACGCATCCAACGAGGGCAAAGCAACGAAGGCGGCACACAAGCAAGCAAGCTCGCCGATCTCGTTACTCAAAAAAATGTAAGATTGATTATGATTTACGACGATTGGTTTCGGCGGCAAATTCCGCCGCAATGGCACAAGATCGCCGTATTGACCACGCCGATGATTTCTGTCGGATATTCCAAAGTGAGCTTTTATACTACGTCACGCACGGAAGCCGATGAAGTGCGTCATCTCTTGCGCGAATTTGCACCGACACTTCCAAGTGGTGCAAATCTGCACTTCGAATAAATTCTACGCGCAAGCCGCACTATCCTCGACTGCGTTGCCCCAGTGCGACTTGCCAATTCCAAGCGTCGTGCATGGCATCTCGAAGCGAGAGGCGCGCACTCCAACCCAGCACGCGCTGTGCCTTGTCGACATTTGCGTAAATTTTTTCGACATCGCCTGGGCGACGGTCTCCGACGGCATAATTCAACTTCAACTGATTTACGTCTTCAAATGCGCGCACAGCTTCCAGAACGGAAACCCCAGCCCCGGTTCCAATATTGAATACTTCATTGAAACTGACACTTTTTTGAGTCGAAAGCCAGGCAAGTGCTTTCACGTGCGCCTTGGCGAGATCAACCACATGAATGTAATCGCGAATACAGGAACCGTCTGGCGTTGCATAATCGCCGCCAAAGACCGTCAGCGAACTACGCAATCCCGCTGCCGTCTGTGTAATGTAGGGCACGAGATTATCCGGCACGCCAAGCGGCAATTCACCAATGCGACTGCTCGGGTGCGCGCCAATCGGATTAAAATAGCGCAAAGTCACTGCCTGCAGCGGTTGCTCGGCATGCACACAATCGTCAAGTATGCGCTCACAAATTTGCTTCGTTGCACCGTATGGAGATTCAGCGCGCCGCAAAGGCGAACTCTCCGTCACCGGCAACGCATCGGGTTGTCCATACACCGTACAAGACGACGAGAATACAAGTTGCTCAAGTCCAAACTCGCGCATCAACTCAAGTAGCGTCACGAGCGAGCCCACATTGTTGGCGTAGTACTTTAACGGCGCGCGAACCGATTCGACGACAGACTTGTAGGCCGCAAAGTGGATTACGCCAAGAATTGCACCATCATCGCGAAACACTTCTGCAAAGCGTTCCGCATCGGTGCAATCAAGCTCATACACAGCAAGATCCGCACTCGTTAGAGCACGCAAATCATCGATAACACTTCTTTGTGAATTGGAAAAATCGTCAACAACAACAGGTGTATAACCTGCTTCAAAAAGCTCCACAACCGTATGCGAACCAATAAACCCTGCGCCACCTGTCACGATGACTTTTTTCATCGCTGTTTTCCCTGCGATGGATCCGCTCATTCGCTGCATCAAGTCGCCCCGCGACGCGGACCCAACACCAATTGGTTACGATTTCGTTCGCTTCAGATTTTGTGCTGCAACAAGTTCATCGAGTCGCAAGCGAAGATAGAGCGGCACATCTTTGAGATCTTCTTCTTTGGCGCTGATCGGTTTATAGATTTCGAGTGCCTTCTCCGTGTTGCCTGCTTCGAGATAACAACGCGCAGCTGCAGCCAACGCAGAAGTGCGTAACGGGAAGTCACGGATCTTGCAGGCAGCCAAGTGCTGTGCGGCTGCATCCTCCCACTTGCCTGTTTGTTCATAGGCCGTTGCAAGACGCTCAAGCAAGATTGCGCGCAGCGCAGTCTGCGCGCGCACTTGCGCCACGGCGTTCTTCCAAGCCTCGAGCGCTTGCGCAGCATCTCCCTTGCCTTCGTGAATGCGTCCGGCTTCGAGCCAAGCCATGGCCGCAGCTTGGGTCCGAGGATGATCCGTCGCAACCGCCATGAAACGAGCAAGATATTCTTCGCGCACTTGACGCGCAGTTTCCGGATTCGCCGGCTCGGCGTAATCCATCGCACCGTCTTCGGCACCCATCGCTTTGTCGAAGTCGCGTTGCACAGCTGCAAAATCCTGTGCCGCTTTGTGTGCGCCGCGCTGCTGCCACCAAAGCGCTCCACTAAATACTCCCGAAAAGAGCAAAACCGTGATAGCGCCCGCGATCAAACGTGCGCGGTTTTCGTAAAGCCACGGTGTCCACTGCGTGTCGGAAAGAACGCGTAATTCTTCAAGCGTATCCTTCGGTTGTTTCCCTTTGCTGATCGCCAAGTCGATTCCCCCAGTCCTGAACTGCGCAAGCTTTTTACTCATTCTTCAACGAAGCACTATACGCTGCGTCAGTCGCATCAAAGCGGCCGTATTGTATCCGAAAGACGTCGGCTTGAAAGCGCATGCTTGCAAACCGACTAAAATCACTCGGAATAAAAATCAAAATTTATCGTCTCCGTCGGTGCGAGCGCGCTTCTTGGTTTGCGTGCGCGCGCGCAGGCGCAAGCGGATCGGAATGCCGTGCAAATCAAATTCTTCGCGCAACCGGTTTTCGAGATAGCGGCGATAGTTTTCTTTCACCGCCGCAGGATCTGTGCAAAAGAGAATGAACGTCGGCGGATTGGTCGTCGCCTGCGTTGCATAAAAAAACTTGATCGGCCGCTTATGAATGCCGGCTTGCCCAAGCGATGGCTCGTGTTGATGTGTCGCTTTTTCGAGCCAGCGATTCAGGCGTGCGGTGGAAATTTCAACGTGTGTGTTTTGATTGAGTTTTTTTACGAGAGCAAAGATTTTTTCAACACGCGCACCTGTCTTGGCCGAAATAAATAACATCGGCGTGTCGGCCATGAAGCGCAGTCCGCGCTCGATACCGCCGCGAAGATAATCGGCTTCGCCGAGATCTTTCTTCGTTAACAAATCATTCTTATTCACGAGGATCGCCGCAGCGCGGCCGCGATCGCGCACAAGCCCCGCGACACGCGCGTCTTGCTCCGAAAACCCCTCTGCACCGTCGATCACGATCAATACGACATCTGCGCGCTCGATCGCGCGCAGAGTCATGAGCGCGCTGCCGTGCTCGACAAGCGCCGTGCGTTTGGCCGAGCGCCGAATCCCCGCAGTATCCACGAGAACGAAACTTTCGCCGTCGCGCTCGATGCGAATATCAACACTATCTCGTGTCGTTCCCGGCTCGTCCGACACCACGACACGCTCCGCTCCCACTAAGCGATTGACGAGCGAACTCTTGCCGACATTGGGACGCCCCACGATGGCGATGCGTAAGGCACCGTCTTCAATCGTCGGCTCTTCACAAGCCTGCGGCAGATCGTCGATCAACGCTTCAAGCGCTTCAAACGCCCCCGTACCGTGCGTGCCCGAAACTGCAAAAATTTTCTTGAAGCCCAAACGATGAAACTCGTGAACGCGTTCGTAATGCTTTGGAAGATCAATCTTGTTCACGACGAGAGCAATTGGCTTCGACGAACGACGCAAGGTGTTGGCGATCGTTTCGTCCTCCGGCAAAAGTCCCGACTTCCCGTCCACTACGAAAAGAATGGCCTCAGCCTGCTCGATTGCCGCTTGCGCTTGTGCTTGTACTGCCGTCGCCAGCGCACTTTCGGCATCGGTATCGAGGCCAGCGGTATCGACGAGCAAGATCCGCCGCGAATCGAGATCGACTTCTTCAGCGATGCTGTCGCGCGTTACTCCCGGCGTATCTTCGACGAGCGCACGATTCGCTCCCGTGTACCGGTTGAACAACGTGGACTTACCAACATTGGGGCGGCCGACGATGGCAACGATCGGTAATGCGTGCGAGGACATGCGACTCTCTTCACGGTTGGGAGCTTCGAAAGCGGGCCGGAGAGTAACGCGAAGACGGGCCTACGCAAAGCAAGACTTGATCGCGCATGTACGCAGCGGCTTGACACAAAGCCCGCGCGCCTTCTAGGCTCGCAATTGGGGAAAGCTCGGAGCGAAACAATGCGCGCGCTTCGCGCGGCATTTCGAATCGCAATCCGACACAGAAACGAACCAATGTATTTCGGAGCCATCGACGCATGCAGCGTGACGGCGCAATTTAGGGAGGCGCAGTTTTGAAGTCTCGATCTTCTTTTTGTCATCGCGTGAGAAAACAGTTTCTCGGCATTCTCACACTCATCTTCGCGTGTAGCGTTACGCTGGCGCCACTTTCCGCACAAGCCACGGGCGCCACACTCAAGCGCTCGGTCAGCAATATGTTGATGGCGCCACTCGACATTGCGACAGCGCCAGTGACTTCGGTACGCATTTTGGTGAATGGCTTTCAAACGCAAGACGATTCAACTCTAATACGCGCGGTCTATGTTGTGCCGGGTTTCGCCTTTTTGAACTTGCTTACTGTAGGCGGGTCCGTACTTCGCGAAGTATCGGGCGTACTCGAATTGGTGCCAGGCATCGTGCTCGTCGCATCAAAATCCGATCTACAACCCCTCTTTGCACCGACGAACGATGCTGCAGCACTGGTCGATGCGGACATCGTCGTCTTGCGTATCAAGTTTGGCCTCGACTACACGAAAACAATCAGTGGCGGTAGCGCAACGAAGGGCGAAGGCAGTGCCTTCGGCAAACCTGTCGAGCAAGAGCAAGGCGACACCGATGCTCCGCCGCCGCCGACGAGCGACACGACCGACAACGAAGGCGAATAATCCTTGCACTGTGCTGCGGAGTTCTATGCCTTGGCGTAGAACTCCGCCACTTTTTCGAAGATCGCAGCTTCGTCGGTGGGGTTCATCCAAATCGCATCGGGAACTTTGCGCAACCAAGTGCGTTGGCGACGAGCAAACTCGCGTGTGTCACGCTGCATATCACAAAGTACGTTTGCAAGCGTATTCGATCCCTCCACCACTGGCGCCATGTGGCGATACCCAATGCCTTGCATCGAACGCAGCGTCGGCCCATATCCGCTTCGATAGAGATTGCGAACTTCTTGCAACAAGCCCTGCTCGATCATTTTTCCACAGCGCAAATCAATACGACGCTTGAGTTCTTCGACGCCGGGATCCATCACGAGATGCAGTGCACGATAACGCGCTTCGGCGAAACCGTGTTCGCCCTGCAATTTCGACACATTCTTGTGACTGCGCTGCGCCAGTTCAAGTGCACGAATTTGACGACGCAAATCATGGGGATGAATGCGTGCAGCCGCCTCAGGATCGACCGACTTGAGGCGTCGGTGCAAACGCTCGGGATCTCCCTCGCGAACGGCTTCGCGATGTTCTTCTTCGAGTCGATTGCGAAAACTTGCGTCCGCGCCGCCCGCATCGATCAAACCGTACAGAAAAGCACGAATATAAAGTCCTGTACCACCGACGACAAAAACGCGCTTGCCGCGCGCCAGGATCGCCTCGGCGGCTCGCGCAGCATCCTGCGCATACGCCCCAGCGCTATACACCACGTCCGGTGTCACAATATCGAGTAAGTGATGTGGCACACGTGCGCGCTGCTCTGCCGTTGCCTTGGCCGTACCAATATCGAGATAGCGATACACCTGCATCGAATCCGCATTGATGATTTCGCCGTCGAATTTTTCTGCGAGACGAATGCCGAGCTCCGTCTTGCCCGACGCCGTCGGCCCCGTAACGATCACCACGCGCGATCTCTCTTTGGTTTCGTGTTGTGTCATGCTGCAAAAATCTCGTTTCGAGAGGATCGCGTCGCGCTTAGCGCCGCAGAAATCGTCGTTCTATCTCGTGCAAATCGAACGGCACCACGACGGGCCGGCCGTGCGGACAGGTAGGGGCCCAGGGAATTCTGTCAAGGGCAGCCAGCAAGTCGGTTTGCTCGCGCTCACTAAGAAGTTCGCCTTTGCGCCGCGCGCCGTGGCACGCAAGACTTGCAAAAATCGCATCGATGGCATCGAGCACGCGCGAATCGAGCTTGAGCAAAACATCCAGCTCCTCGGCGGCATGCAATTCTTCGGCGAGCCCGCGGACGAGACTTGCCGGGTCGCGTCCTTCGAGCAGAGCCGGAATCGCACGCACGACGACGGTGCTCGTGCCAAAGGGTTCAATCTCGAAGCCGAGTTTCTCAACAATTTCCGTCGCTGCACTAACACTCGCAAACAGCGCCAAATCGAGTTCGACGTGAATCGGAAGCAAGAGAGTTTGCCGTTCGATCTCGCCTTCTAGCCAACGCGCTCGCAACCCCTCGTACAAAACACGTTCGTGTGCCGCGTGCTGATCGACGAGGAGCAGTGCGTCGTCGGCTTCAAGTACCAAGTACGTTGCGCGAAATTGCCCTAGCTTTCGTAGCGCACCAAGAGCAATGCGTGCATCGGATTGATGCGTCACGCCGGTAGCTCGACTTTGATCTTCCGTCGAAAAAAGCAAATTTTGCCGCAAAGATGCAGCAGCGCCGCTCGGTCGCGCTTCTTTCGAACTTGCAACATCGCTTCGATCGCGCAACCAACTCGCGCCCGTCGGCGCCTCGCCATCGCGCACAAGACTACGCCCAAGCCAAGTGCGGCCGCTCAGCGCTTCCCGCACGCTATGCGAAACCAATCGGTGTATATGCTGCGGATCCGCGAAACGCACTTCCCATTTGGCGGGATGCACATTGACATCGACGGTGTGCGGCGGTACTTCCAAAAATAAAATCGCACTCGGAAAGCGCCCGCGCGGCAAGAGATCGCGATATTCTTGCTGTAGCGCATGATTGAGCAGTCGATCCCGCACAGGGCGACCGTTCACAAAAAGATAAATACTCGAAGCCGTGCGCAAATGGCGATCCGGCCGGGAACAAAAACCGTGAATGCGATAGCCCTCGACCTCGCCCTGCACGATCACTTGCGCTGCAGCATCTTCTTCCGAAAGCACAGCCGCAACGCGATCAAGAGCATGCTCCGTCGCAGGCCAAACAAAGGCTAAGCGATCATCGCGGTACACATCAAAGTGGATATGCGGCAAAACCAACGCAACGCGTGCAAGCCAGTCAACGATATGACTCCACTCCGTAGAGGCGCGTTTTAGAAATTTACGCCGCGCGGGAACACTCAGAAAAAGATCTGCGACTTCAATCCGTGTTCCAGTCGGGCCACCGACGACACGCTCCCCGGCTGGCTTTCCTGCTTCAAAAAGCAGTTCGAGGCCTTCGTGCACTTCAGACACAATACTGCGTATACGAAAACGCGAAACCGAAGCAATCGACGGCAGCGCCTCGCCGCGAAACCCAAAAGTGTAGATTTGATGCAAATCTTCTACACAGCGAATCTTGCTCGTGGCATGACGCTGCAGGGCGAGCTTTAAATCGTCAGGCGCCATGCCGCTTCCATCATCGGTTACGGCAATCCAGGACATGCCACCGTCGCGCACCTCAATGCGAATTCGCTTGGCTCCGGCATCCACCGCATTTTCAACAAGTTCTTTCACGACCGACGCAGGCCGCTCGACCACCTCTCCGGCTGCGATCTGATCGATCAAAGCATCCGGCAAAAGCTGCACGCTTGCCGATGAGGCCGCGGCAGCTGGATGCAAAATGCTTTCGTCTTGAACCATCGCACGTCCCCATAAACTTCTGTTTTGACTTGTATCCGTATTTGCATTCTTTGCGGTCGAACTGGCTTGGAGAATTTCCTGCGCTTCTGTCAAGCGCAACCAAACCTCCCGATTGCATCAATCGAGCCATACCCCAAAAGCACGAGAATGCGGCGGCCCGTTTTTTGCGCCTCCGAAGGTAGCGGACGCAAATGCCTTGAAAATGCGGTTTCCACGCGAGCGGGCTGAAGTGAAATCAAAATTTTTGCACCTCTCGATGTGTAGCGATGACATGGCATCCAAAAAACAGCATCTTTCTTTTCATTCGACGTGGGACTCGCTGTGCGGATGCAGTGCACTCCCGGTACAGCATTTGCGAAACAAAACCCAGCACCACGGCGCAGCCTGCCCATTGCACGCTCAATACTTCGTTCGCGTGCATGTGCGCACAATACAACGAGGGAACCATGATCTCTGCAAACAAAACCGTTCGCGTCGGCGTGATTCAAATGAGTTCGACCGACAACGTCGCAGACAATCTCGACTCTGCGGAGCGCGCCATACGCGAAGCTGTGTCATGCGGTGCCAGCTTCGTGGCGCTCCCCGAAAATTTCGCTTTCTTGCGGCGCGAGGGACAAGCGATTCCCTGTGCGCAGCCGCTTGACGGCAAAATCCCCACACGTCTCTGTCGGCTTGCGCGCGAACTTGGAATTTGGTTGCTCGGCGGCACTTTTCCAGAGCAAATCCCTGGCGAGCGGCGCGTTCACAACACATCGGTTTTGATCAATGCGCAGGGTGCCATTGCTGCGGTGTATCGCAAAATTCATCTCTTCGATGTCGATCTGACTCCCGAGCAAGGCGGTGCTTGTCGCGAGTCGGACACCGTTGCGCCCGGCACAGAAATCATAACGGCCCCTACGCCGTTTGGTGTTGTTGGACTTTCGATTTGTTACGACTTGCGTTTTCCCGAGCTGTATCGCGAATTCGCGAAGCGCGGTGCAACCTGGATCACTGCCGCAAGCGCATTCTTGCCCGAAACCGGTCGCTCACATTGGAAGTCGCTCTTGCGCGCGCGAGCCATCGAAAACCAAGCCTTTGTCTTGGCCCCTGCGCAGTGCGGCCCACGAAATCCCTACCGCGCCACCTACGGTCACTCGATGGTGATCGATGCCTGGGGACGAATCCTTGCCGAAGCGGGCGAAGAACCAGAATGTTTGATCGTCGATTGCGATTTGGAAGAACTCGAGCGCATCCGCCAGCGCCTTCCTTCCCTCGCACACCGTCGCCTCTAAGTGATGGCAGCGCTCAAGGCTGCGCAATTCTGCGCCGATAGTGGTTTCGCGCAAAGCATTCGATAATTTTCAATCCCTCTTGTCGCGTACTGGGCAAGCGGTGTGAATCTTGAAAAATCAAGGAGAACGTTTCATGGGCGGCGCCAAGTCTCTTGCACATCTCGTCATTCGAAACGGCGAGTTTGCGGGCACGAGCTACGTCTTGGAAGAACAAGAAACCATCATTGGACGCAATCCGACGACGAACATTACACTGCTTGACGAAGGCATTAGCCGCGAGCACGCGCTGATCTTGCGTGATGAAGATGAAGGCCTCTATACGATCGAGGATCTGCAATCGACGAACGGCACCAAGGTGAACGGCAAACGCATTCGCACCGCAGAGCTCACCCACGGCGATGAAATCCAAATCGGTCGCACGCTTTTCGAATTTCGCACCAACGCTCTCGAATAGACGCGAGATTCGTCCTCGCCTAGAGGACAACTTTGCACGCACTTCGCAACTAGCCAACACGGGAGACAAAGCTACCCGCACTCTCAGCTCAAAGGATTTTCATGCAAAAACGCTCAGCCGCAAAAGCGTGTGCTCATTTTTTGAATAGAGCGTCGAGGGCCGCGTGGTGCTTGGCCTTGTCTGCTGCGGCCGAAGCGCGATTTTTATTTGTCGGCGCAAAGCAATCGCAGCGATTGGCACGCTCTTTATCGAGCACACGCTCGGCCTGCGGCTCGCGACATTCGTTGTACGCGCCTGCATCATAAAACGCGCAATTTCTGCAAACATGCAGATCGGCATGGCACACATCGCAAGTATCGCGAAATCCGATGCGATCACCGCCGGTAAGCAGTTTGGCTGTTTGGCAAGAAAAACATTGCATCGCCTTTACGATGCGCGATCCTGGGAAGTGCTGTCAACCTCGGCGGATCTTCATGCAATGAAGATCAAAGTGTTGTGCTCAGAGGCAACAAAGCGCTGCAGCAATTACGCGTGTGGGCAAGCGCCTCCTCTCATCAACGGTCCCATCCAAAGTATATTTTGGATATCATCGCGAACCTACTTCCAACGACGAATCGGCCGCTTCCATGAAAAACGCTCCTGCGCAAATTGCGTTACTCCATGCAGTCAATTTCATCGGGCTTGTCATCGGCTCTGTCGCGCACGCAGGCAATACACCAACGCTCACCGATCTCGCGCTCGAATGGTCGCGCGGCCGCTACGTCACTCCGATGATTTGCACAATTCAAGGTGAAGCCGTGCGCGCGCAACGCCGTGCCTTGATCGCACCTGCAGAAAAGAAGTTCGGCAAAACCATCTTGCAGTTTCGCTTCTATCGCATGCAACTGCCCTCTGCTCCGTCGGACTGCTTCTCGGCCCTGGGCGTGCAAGAGTTCGACATCGACGGAACATTCCTCGCCACGGTCGTTGGTAAATCACGCGCCGATTCGCTCGAACGCGATTTCAAAGAAATGCTCGAGCACAAGGGAGGGATTGACCTCGCAATCCAAGAAGGAAATCTCTCGCTGCATACTTTCCAGAGCCCAACACCCGAAAGCGTAAGTAACACAAAGCACACAGAGCAATCCGAGGCAAGCGATACGACGATACCATCCGACACGCCATCCGAAATCTCGAACATCACCCTGCAAGCTGTGCAAATCAAAGGGGCTCGGCTTTCGACGATCACACGCACAAGCGACCTCGCTCGCTCGCTCGCCGACTACCAAGACTTCCCGCAATACCAGCTCGACATGGAATTGAGTGACGGGCGTCTTCTCTCTATGCCCTTAGTGAAAACGGGACTACGCTAAATATGGAAAATGCAGTGACACAAAATATGGTCACCGTGCATAACGTGCAATGTTGGCTGCGCGAAGGTGTCGCTCCGAGCGTCGCAATCCCAATCCTACATACTACGCTCGAGCAGCTCTTTCGCGGCGAACTCCGCAATCAAAAATCAGGTCGGCGCAAAGAGTTATATCGTGTACGCGACACCGACGGAGTCGAATACTTACTTAAAGTCAACCGCTATCCGTGGTTCACGGCCTTGCGAAGAGGCAAGCGGCCTTCCAAAGCGCGACATGAACTTCACGTCGCCCAAGGCGTAGCAGCACGTGGATTGCCCACACCGGTGCCCTTGGCCGCCGGCGAACTGCGAGAAAACGGAATCTTGCGCCAGTGCTTCGAGTGGATGCCCGTATTGAGCAATGTATGCGATCTCAAACTGCTCTGGGAGCAACGCGAATCGGTGTCACCCAAAGAAATGCGTGCAATCACAACACAACTCGGCACGCTCGTTCGTGCCACAATTTCCGCACAAGTATTTCAAGATGACCTTGCCCCAAACAATATTTTGCTGCGACGTGGCGAAATACCCGAACTCTTCTTGATCGATTTCGAACGTGCCGAATTGAATAATGTCGAACTGAGCGACACAGAAAAGCGTTGGATGCTCGCTAAGCTCGATCGCCACCTCGCTGATGCGAGCGCAGCTGCACGCATGCGCTTTTTGCATGCATACTGCGCAGGAGAGCGCAAAACCATGCGAAGCACGTGGAAGGCGCTTCGCGACTTTGCTCCTCTTCTTGCAGAACGCGATTTTGCACGAATGCAGCGAAAGTCAGCACGAACCGGCCGCCGCTACGCCGAGATACGCATCAAAGATTGGAGCGGCTTTGTCGTGCAAAGTCGCTTTGACCGGGCCTGCGTCGAGAATCTTCTCTCTCGTGAATCCAGTGAATCAACTTTGGGCCCGAGAGTTACCCCTTGCAAACCCGTCAACCAAAGCCGCGGCGAAGCATCAACCTCCGCCGAAATTTTCGATACAACCTGGGTAATGCGCTACACAAATTTGAGTTCTCGTGCTGCACGGGCGCTTTGGTCCGCCGCCAACACACTCGAAATCCACGGGCGGCTGACTCCCTCGCCCATTGCACTTTTGCGACGCGGCACAACCACCCTGCTGCTCTCCCAGAAGTATCCCGCGAGCCTCACGCTCGCTGATGTTGCGTCGAACCCCAACGCCGTAGCCGCCACGCGCGTACTTCTCGATCGCTTGCTCACCCTCGGCGAACTAACCCGCGAACTCTCCTCCGACGCCATCGCGCTCGAACCGCGCTCGCCGGAAAGCGCCTCGGGCACCCCTACCTTTCGAGCTACGCTTCTTGATCCATACGCCTTGCGGTTCGTTGCACGATCCCATGCCGAGCAAGACGTGGATCACATCGCGCGCGCCAAGGCCAAACAAGCGCAATCTCTGCAACTCGAGTTTGTTTCGCTCCCAACGCAGCCGATGCAAAACGATAACTACGGCGATTGATCCGCGCGAAGCGCCACGCATCCAACACAAGATCGCAAAAACGAGTTTGTCGAGTGAGTTGAAATCTCTTCTGTGCGTAGCCACATACGCTATGGAGTCACCCCAAGCTTCGACTTCCCGGCTCGACGTGTTCGAGCAGTTGACACCGATCGCTCCACAATTGGCTTGTAATAAGCATTGACACTAAAATAGGTAGATAGCGCCTGAGCCTCTGCCTTTTTCATGGCTTCGGAAGGAAGCTGATCGGCAAGGTTTCGACTTTCGGCTGGATCCTGCGCGAGGTCGTATGCCTCCGGCGGAAATTGTCCAAAATGAAATACAAATTTCATTTCTTCCGTTCGCATTGCGACGCATTTTTGAGTATACCAACACACCGAAACCACTCTTTCGTGACCATCGGACGCAAACAAATCACGTCCGGGCAAAGTGCCCTCCCACTGCGCCCCGATGAGATTTAGAATTGTTGGCATAAAGTCGAGATGACTACGCAAGCCACCGACGGAACGCGGTGCGCCAAGCCATGCAGGCCCTTTTACATAGAGCGGCACATGTGTGCCTTCTTCCCAAGGAACGATGTCATGTTGATAGCGTCCGTGCTGGCCAAACGCTTCGCCATGATCACCAAGAACAAACAACACCGTATTCTCCATCGCCCCGGCTGCTTCGAGCTCCTTGAGAATTTTTTCAACAAAGCCATCGACATAGTGCATTGCCTTTTTGTGATTGGCTTCATTGAGTGCGTGTGGATTGGTCGACTGCGGTACGGCTGGCTCGCCCGGCAGTTGATAGGGATGATGTGTGCTGACCGTAAGAAGCGAAAGGAAAAAAGGCTGGTTGCGCGACTGTGACGCCCACTTCACCGCCGAATCCAGCATGGCGTATTCATCCATGCCGAGATAACCCGTTTTCAAAAACTGTGGCGATGCGAGATCTTGCATCGTCGCCCATTCTCCAAAGCCCATATTGGTCAAGAGCGCAGTGCGATTTTCAAACTCGCTCGCAGACTGCATAAAAGCCGTTCGATAACCCAAAGGCTTGAGCAAATCGGGAAGACAACGCGAAGAAAAAAAATTGGGCGACACTTCATAGCGTTCCATGCGAAGCACAGGATACATTCCGCACAAAATGCCCACCAAGGCCTTCGAGGTATGCGTTACCGTCGTGTAAGTCGAGTCAAATACGATTGCGTTTTGTACGAATCGATCAAAAAACGGTGTCACGCTTTTGATCGTGCTTGGCCGATATGGCGGCATCAAATGCGCCGGCGTCGACTCCAAAATAATCAAAAGGATATTCGGTCTTCTTTTTGTTGTGAAATGAATCAGTGTCGGAGGCTTGTAGATTGTGTAGGCCGCAGCTTCCTTTTGCGAGACGCCGTCCAGCGATAAGGGAAAAAGATCGCGTGCCAAGTTTGACGCAACCGTGCGCGCTTGCTGCTGCGAGGGCGGCGGCAGCGAAACCAAAGCCGCTCCGAGGGCAACGGCGACGACAGCTACATGCAAGCCCGATGCTGAAAAAGCCTGTTTGCGCGAAAGCACTCCAACAAGACCCAGCGTAAGAATACTCACAACCAACAAAAGATGAATGAAAAACGAAACATCAATTCCCGTAGCGAGCAGATCTCGCAGATCACGAAAATGTGTTAGTGCATACACAACAAGTTGTGCGTCCAATACAGTTCCCGCGTGAAGATAAAACTGGTGTGTGCTCAGCGACACCAAATAGAGTGCTGCGAAAAACCCAATCGATCCAATCCACCAAAGCCGCGCAAACCTTAGCCCCAGCAATCGCGCGCTCAGAATGAGGATACCGACGGTAACCGCCACGAATCCCACTTCGGGAGCCAGTGCAAGGCACCAATCTTTCCAGTGAAAGTTCAAGCGTCGATCATTAATTTTTTCGATGCGCAGGTACAAAAGAAAACTTGCGAGTAAGGCGCCGTTAAGGAGTGCAGTATAAATTTGCCATCCCAAAAGTTTCGCGGCTTCCGCGCTATCGTGCTCTGAAAAAGCTTTGAATTTCACAGGAAGTACCAAAGATCAAGAAGGCGTCCGTCGGGGCCTGTGACACTTCCGGATGTCATGACGACAAGCATAAAAAGTGAAAAGTTCGTTACAGCATGCGCCACAATCGGTGCAAGAATCGTTTTGCGCGCGTAGAGGAGCGCGTTGTAGATCACGCAAGTCGCCGCCGCAACGGGGCCTTCCCAACCGGCGTGCGTAAACGTAAAGAATGCCACCGTCACAACAAAACCGGCCCAAGTGAACTGACCAATCGGCACATTGCGAAAATCGGCATGACGGTCATTGTATACGTCGACAAAACGATGCAAGAAGCTACGGATAAAAAGCTCTTCGAAGATCGGCGTTACGAAGGCAAAGCCAAAAAGTCGTGCAGCGAGCAAGAATGGCGCAAAATCTTTTCCCGCAGCGTTGGGATCGAAGGCCTGCTTGGGCCCGGGCGCAGCAAGCCAACCGTACACATACGGCGCCGTCCAAAGGAGCGTCACAAAAAGTCCGACGGCAATGTCGAATGACACACATTTGAGTGACCACTGCAAATTGCGAAGTTCGGCATAGGCTCCGCGAGAATAACAGTGCGCGAAAAGCGCTAAAGGTGCGAGGCCGCGGAGTGGCAAAAAATAAGACGCCCAGGGCTGGGGAAGCTGGCCTTCCATCCACAAAACAAGGCCAAAGAGAAAATACGGCCCTACGTAAGCGAGCACCGCGGAAGCATTTGCACTCCGCGCAGCGCTCGAAGTGTGTAGCGATTTTGTCGCCGTATGCGCCGTCACCGTCGGATCTTGCTTGCCGGTCGAAATCGTCATCACTCCTTTTCTGTGCTTTTCGCGCGTAAGATCGAGCCACAAAGCAGAAGCACACTATCGCACCCCGTCGTGCTTCCTTGCGCCTTGGCCGCATGCAGTGCCCGAAAGCGTCCAAAAGCTTGCACAGACTGCCACGGTTTTCCGAACACTCCAAGCCTAGAAATCGCTAGATTACCGGCACGCCCCCGTAGCTCAGAATGGATAGAGCGTCGGGTTCCTAACTCGTGCGTCGCAGGTTCGAATCCTGCCGGGGGCACCAGAAAAAAAATGCAAGACAAACCTCGTGTGCCCTCGAAGCTCGGACAACACACCAAGCCCCAAAAGACCTGCACGCAAAAGGAGTGTCATGGCCAAGAAATTCAAAAAAAGCCGACGGCGCCGAGCGCGCATCTTTGTGCGTGCTGCCCAACCGGATTCAACACTTCAAAATGTCACTTCGACACATCTGCCTTTTCCGAAGTTAAATGCCATACGCTACACCGAAGAGCGTATCGAAGATTTTTTGCCTACCGACATCCGGACAATCGAGGCTCTGCGCGAACCCAATGCGATTCTTTGCTTGCAAGTGATCGGCGTTGAAAATGCAGCAGCCATCAACGAGATGGGTGCCGCCTTCGGACTGCACCCTCTCGCACTGGAAGATGCAGTCAACGTGCACCAGCGTCCAAAAAGCGAGGGGTACGAAGATCATGTCTTCGTTGTGCTGCGCATTCCACAATGGCTACAACAACTCGAATTTGATCAAGTGAGTTTTTTTCTCGGCGCAAACTACGTCGTCATGATTCAAGAGAGAACCAACGCGTGCTTCGATCCCGTATTGCAGCGCCTCAAATCGGCACGCAGTCGTATTCGCCGTAGCGGCTCCGACTATCTCATGTATGCGTTAACCGATGCAGTACTCGACTGCTATTACCCGATCGTCGAACGCTACAACGATCGGCTCGAAGAAATCGAAAACGAAATTTTATCGCGCAAAGCAACCGACTACATCGCCGAGGTTCACGCGATCCGGCATGAATTGCACATGTTGCGCCGCACACTTTTGCCAACACGCGAAGCACTCAGCAATCTCGTACGCGATGAGGTCGGCCTCATTCAGCCCGACACCAATGTGTTCTTGCGCGATTGCCAAGATCATACGGCGCAATTGCTCGACGCAATCGAAACCTGTCAGAATCTCAGCTCGGGATTGATCGACCTACACCTCTCCAGTGTCACAGCTCATACCAATGAAATCATGAAGATGCTAACCCTCATCTCGACGATTTTTATGCCACTCAGCTTTGTGGCCGGCGTGTACGGCATGAATTTCGATCGCCAAGCATCGCCCTGGAATATGCCCGAACTTGGTTGGCCGTGGGGATACCCGCTCGTGCTTGGCATCATGGGTGCGATCACGATCGGATTTTTAATCTTCTTTCAACGTCGAGGTTGGTTTGGCAAAAGCAAGGTCAGCGTCGACGGAACCGCGCAGCCGACTGCATCCCAAGAAGAAAAACTGCGCTAGATTTCGCGTGCCACTTTCAAGCTTACAATTCGCCGGAGGATACATGACTACAAAAATCAAACTGCAAGACGTCAAAAATGTGTATAGTGGTGCCGAAGGCGATCTTTGGGAACTCATCATGGGGCACCAAATTCATATCGGCGGCTTTAAATCGTCGATGGATCTCTCAGAGCGCGCGCAGGTCGGAAGCGGTCAGCAAGGCGTCGATCTCTGTTGTTGCAACGGCGCCGGCATGCGTTTCCTCGTGCGCTTTCGCGATGTCGCAAAAATGACCGGAGTCGATGCCACACTCGCCGTGATCGAACGCGGCAAGGCGCGCACTGCAGCCGAGGGTCTCGCCGCCAAGATCGAGTTCGTTTGTGCAGACGTGTGTCAGAGCGGCCTACCGGCGGGAGCAGCGGATTTTGTTTGGGGAGAAGACGCGTGGTGTTACGTCGAAGACAAAACGCGCCTCGTCGCAGAAGCCGCGCGCATCGTGCGCTCCGGCGGAAAAATTGCATTCACGGACTGGGTGCTCGGTGCAACACCGATGACGAATACCGAACTCGAGCGCTTCCTCGCTTTCATGAAATTCCCAAGCTTGCAAAGCATCTCGGGCTACAAACAACTGCTCGAGCAAAATTCCTGCCGAGTACTGGAAGCCAGCGACACGGGCCGCTTCGCGCCGTATATGGATCTCTACCTCGAAATGATCGACAAACAATTCACGTACGACGCACTTCGCATCATCGGCTTTGACATGAACGTCATGCAACAAATTGGCGGCGAGATGCAGTTTGTGCGCGATCTCGCCCACGCAGGCAAAATTGCACAGGGCCGTTTCATTGCCCAAAAGGCATAAAAGCGTGCCCTGGCTTTACTTGCTCATTGCGATTCTCTTCGAGGTCTCGGGCACGACGTGCATGAAACTCTCCGATGGATTTCGCAATCCGCTACCGTCCGTTGCCATTTTTGTGTTTTACGCCTTGAGTATCGTTTCACTAACGCTCGCCGTGCGCACGCTCGACATCAGTATTGCCTACGCGATCTGGGCGGCCCTCGGGACCGTACTCATCGCAGCAATCGGATTCTTTTACTTCGGTGAGACCATGAACACGGCGCGAATCTTCTTTATTGTTTGCATCCTCTTCGGAGTCATGGGATTAAGGCTAACGAGCCACTGAAAACAAAACGCAGAAAGCAGGGAAAGACTGTGGAGCAACTTTTGCACTCTCTCGTTGACGGTGTCGTCAACTTTGTTCACGGCTGGGGCTACCTCGGTATTTTCGTGATGATGTCGATCGAATCGTCGCTGATCCCATTTCCCAGCGAAGTGGCGATGATTCCCGCTGGCTATCTCGTTTCGCAGGGGAAAATGGATCCTTACTTTGCCTTGCTCGCCGCCGTCGCGGGTAGCCTCGTCGGCGCAATCTTCAACTATGTTTTGGCGCTCTGGCTTGGCCTTCCCGTTTTGAAGCGCTTCGGGAAATACTGCTTCATTCCGCCGGAAGCCTTCGATCGCGCCGAAGTCTATTTCCGTAAGCACGGCGAAATCACGACTTTCGTCGGGCGCTTATTGCCCGCCATCCGCCAGCTCATTTCAATTCCGGCCGGGCTCGCGCGCATGAACTTCGCGCGATTTCTGACGTACACAGCACTCGGTGCCGGCCTTTGGTGCGCAATCCTCATTGCCATCGGTTACGTCGCGGGCGAAAACGAGAACGCCTGGCGGCCACTGCTTGGCAAAACCACCGGGTGGTTACTCGTCGGACTCGCCCTACTCGTTGGTGTGTATGTCTTGTATTTTTTTGGCAAAAAGCGAAACACAAACGCCTGCCGAGAATAAACTTCCTCGACAGGCGTTCCATGCAAGCGAAAACTTGCGATTCCGATTTTTTACTTACGGTTTTCGATAACCATCAATGAGACTCTCGAAGCGGTATTGCTTTGAGGCGCCAAGCACCAACTGCTCGAGCACACCGACGGCCACTTCATCTCCAAAACGTACACGACAAACTTGTTCAACATGAATGTGGTGAAACGCCATCGGATCGAGCTTGTCGAGTTCCCAAAC
>CAYRID010000038.1:9368-21407 GCA_964424225.1 uncultured Geobacter sp. | reverse complement strand
CATTTCTCGCATATGATCGTCGGGCGCAGCATGCCGAGCCAAGACGTGGCGCGACGCATGCTCGAACTGCTCGAACTCGCTCCGGGGATGCGTGTGTTGCACATCGGTTCGGGTTCGGGGTATGTCGCCTCGCTCCTTGCGCAGATCGCTCAAGAAGTGATTTCCGTCGAGCGCGTACCACTCTTGGCCGACATTGCACGCCGCAATCTTGCAAAACTCAAAATTTCGAATGTGGAAGTCGTCGAGCGCGATGGAGCTTTCGGTGTTCCCGAGCGCGGACCTTTTGATCGTATTTTGGTGTCGACCAATTCTTTAAAATCGATTGAGCATCTTCTGCCTCAGCTCAAAGTTGGCGGTTGCCTTGTTGCTCTTGAGGGTGCAGACCGGCGCAAGCAAACTCTTTTTTGTGTTACCAAGATCGCGGAAGATGTGTATGAACGCGCGGACTACGGTTCGCTCAATTTCTCGCAAGAAGTCGGCGAGATTTTGATTGAAATGGGACTCGTCGACCCCGAGGCGCTCGAAAAGGCACGTTTGCTTGCAGACGAGCGTGGAACCGATGCTTCGGAAGAATTGCGTCAGATCGTGCATGTCGAGGATCGCGATTTGTATCGTGCGCTTGCACGCCAAAAAGGTCTGCGTTTTGGCGATGTCGAGAAACTTCTCAGTGTCATGGATGTGAGCCTTTTTGAGCGTGTTCCGCGCGCTTTTCTCGACCACAATCATTTGATTCCGATTCGCCTACACGAAGGAGTGTTGCAAGTTGCCACGACGGACCCCGAGGCTCCCATTGAAGACTTGCGCAAGGTGTTCCGCGATTACCGCGTCGAGCTTTATTTGGTGACTCCGACGGATTTTCGTCGCCTTTGGACGACGCTCGATTTGTGCTTGGCGGGCTCGGGTCCGCCACCGTCGGAGATGGTGATCAAAGCGCCGGAAGAAGATTTGCTAGCGCGCCCCGATGCAGAATTTGAAGCGCATCTCGTCATGCTGTTTCAGTCGCTCATTCTCGATGCCATCGGAGAATCGGCGAGTGATATTCATCTCGAGCGCTATGGCGACCGCGTGCGCGTGCGCTTGCGTGTGGACGGCGAGCTGGGCGATGTCGAGCGCTATCAGTTGACGCCAAAAGAGCTTGCGGGCTTGATCAATGTGATTAAGGTGCGCTCGGATCTCGATATTACCGAGCGACGTTTGCCGCAAGGTGGACGGATTCGCTTGCAGGCCGGTGGCGTCGGTTACGACTTGCGCGTGCAAACGCAGCCTTCGTTGCACGGTGAGCATGCGGTACTGCGCTTGCTGCCGCAGACGGCGAAGTTGATCTCGATCGAAGACTTGGGTTTTTCGGCGGCGACCGCGCGGCAGTATGAGCGCTTGATCGATAACCCGGCAGGCTTGGTCTTGGTCGTCGGTCCGACGGGTTCGGGCAAATCAACGACGTTGTACGCAGGGCTCAAGCGACTGGCCGAGGATGGTCGTCGCAAGGTGATTACCGTCGAAGATCCAATCGAGTATTCGATTGGCAATATTCAACAAACGCGTGTGCGACCCGATATCGGTTTTGCGTTTGCGGATGCAATGCGTTCGTTCGTGCGGCAAGATCCTGATGTGATTCTCGTCGGAGAAATCCGTGATGCCGAGACGGCGCTCGAAGCGATGCGTGCTTCACAAACCGGTCATCTCGTGCTTTCAACGCTGCATTGCAACGACGCGATCGATGCGGTGCAGCGCCTTTATGATCTCGGCATCCATCCCAATACGATTGCGGGCGAGCTTTTGGCTGTGATTGCACAGCGGCTTGCGAAGCGTATTTGCGAGCGCTGTCGCGAGGAGGTCGAGCCGGATCCGAAGATCGTGGCAGAGCTTTTCCCAACGGGAATGCCAAGCAGCTTTCGCTCCTTTCGAGGCAAAGGTTGTCCGCGTTGCAAGGGACGTGGGACACGCGGTCGTGTAGCGGTGATTGAATATCTAGCCGTGAATACGGTGGTGCGAATTGCGATTTCAAAACAGCCCGCGGTGGATGAATTGCGCCAGCTTGCGCTGGATACGGGGCTTGTGACGATGCGCGACAGTGCAATCGATCACGTGACCCACGGCATTATTCCGCTCTCGGAATTGCCGCGTATTTTGCCCGAGGAGCGCATGGCGCTTGAGGGATCACGCTTACGGTGAGTGCCGCCGATGCAGGGGGCTGCGTAGGCGCAATGCGATAGAACCGATTTCGAAAATGACACTTTTAGGAGTTGCAACATGGTAGAAATTCCGCATTCGATCCAGCGCGTGCCGGCGGAATATGATTATCGTGACGAACTCGAACGCTTGCGCGGTTGGGATCAGGGGCCCAAGCCGCCGGGCTGGCAGTTGTCGCCGCGTGCAGTGCTCAAGTTTGTGTTGGGCGACGACAAGCTTGGACTTTCGCGAAAATTTGTGGGTGAGCGCGAACTCGTCGCACGCGTGATGATTTCGCTTGTGACGAATCGTGGCGCGATGCTCGTCGGCGAGCCGGGCACGGCAAAGTCGTGGCTTTCCGAGTTGCTCGCTGCGGCGATTTCGGGAGATTCGACGATTACGGTGCAAGGCGGCGCGGCGACGCGGCACGCACACATTTTGTATTCCTGGAATGAAGCCTTGCTTTCGGCGGAAGGGCCGAGTTTGCGCGCGCTCGTGCCGGGCCCGCTGTATCGCGCCATGCAGGAAGGCAAGCTCGTGCGTTTTGAAGAAATGGCGCGTTGTCCGTCGGAAGTGCAGGACGCCGTGCTCTCGGTGCTTTCCGATCGCGTGCTGATGATTCCGCAGTTGAAGGATGAACACGGAATTGTGTTTGCTCGCGATGGTTTCAATGTTATCGGTACGGCCAACACGCGCGACGAAGGCGTGTACGCCATGAGTTCTGCGCTCAAGCGGCGAATGAATTTCGAAACGATCTGGCCGATTGCAAAGCTCGAAGACGAAATTGCAGTCGTGTGCCGCGAAGCAGAACGGTTGCTCAAGCGCTCTGGCGTTCCGGTCGTGCCGGAGCCGGTGACGATTGATGTGCTGGTTACGATTTTCCGTGAGTTGCGCAGTGGGCAAACTGTGGACGGTCGCGGTACGGATCGTCTTTCGACGACGATGTCGACGGCGGAGGCGGTTGCGGTGGCGCATGCGCTTGGTGTGTATGCGCATTACATGCGCGATGGACGCATGGGGCCGGAAGATTTGGTGCATTTCTTGATTGGTGCATCGCTGAAAGATCAGGCGGAAGATCGACGCCGTTTGCGACACTATTTTGAGACAGAGGTAGCGCGAAAGCAAGGGGAGCATTGGGCTGCTGTTTTTGCAATGCGATCGCTGGTGTAGCGATCCCGCGGCTAGCGTAGGGAAATCTGAGAGGGCAGGATGATCTTTCGCTTTGGCATATTCGAGTTTGATGATACGACGCAAGAGCTTCGCGAAAGCGGTGCGAAGATCGATCTACAACCAAAAGTGTCGCAGTTGCTTTTGGTTTTGCTTCGCAACCGCGAAAGAATGCTTTCGCAGGAAGAGCTTCTCGGTGCTGTTTGGCCCGATGCGGTGGTAGAGCCGACGTCGCTACGCCGCTTGGTCAAGCTTTTGCGCGAGGTGCTCGGCGATGAGGCGGCCAATCCGCAGATCATTGAGACGCAGCGCGGCAAAGGGGTGCGCTTCATTGCACCGGTGACGGAAGTCGCGGGCATGATTGAACAGAGCAGCAGTGAGGACCCGTTTCTTGGATATGGCGAGGCACGACGCCTCCTGGCCTCGTCGGCGGCGCGCTGTCGCGCGGGAAGCGGTGGTCTTGTTTTCCTCTTCGGAGAATCCGGAGTTGGAAAGTCGCGACTCTTGCTCGAGTTTGAACCCGAGCTGCATGCAGCGGGTTTTGCGGTGTACACTGCGTATTGTCACGAAGGACCTGGCGCGCAGGCTCTTTGGCCCTGGGCACAAATTCTGCGTCAGCCGATGGCAGAGCCGACTGCAGAAGTCTTGATCCAGCATTTTGCGGGTGTTTTGCCGGAAGTGATTCAGCTCGTTCCGGAATGGCGGAGTCGAATACCGCGTGATGAGCTGCGTGCGCCGCTTCTTGATTCGACGCCGCCCGATCGAGCACGCTTCCAGCTCTTTGATGCGATTTGGAATTTCTTGCGCGCAGCGTCCGAAGCACAGCCCGTTGCGATTTTGATGGAAGATTTTCACTGGGCGGATGAAGCCTCGCTGGCGCTTTTGCGCTTTCTTGCGCCGCAGTTGTCACGCTCGAAAGTGTTGCTTGTCGTAACGTGCCGCGAAGAAGAAGTCACGGATTTGCGTAACTTCATGGAGATTTCGCATTCGGCGGATGGCGTTTTGTACCGGTTGCAAGGTTTGACGCGCGACGAGTCGAATGTGCTTTTGCGGACGTTGCTTGGTGAGCGTGCGGACGCGTGCGATCTCGACGCATTGCAAGAGTTGACGCGAGGCAATCCGCTATTTTTGAAAGAGTTGGCGCAGCTTCCGTCGGTGGACGTTGCGGACGGCTTGCCTCCGATCGTGCAAGAAGCCATGAGCCGTCGTATTGAACGCTTGCCACAGGCGAGCCAAGACGTGCTCCGCGTGGCGGCAGTGCTTGGACGCGAATTTTCGCTTTCGACGATTGCGCGCGCGATGGGGGCTGAGCCGCTCGAGGTCGCACAAGCCCTGCATGGGCCTGCGCAGGCCAAGGTGATTGCTGAGCCGCGAAGTTCTCTCGACGCCTATTCATTTCAGCATGCACTTTTTCGCGAAGCGATCATTTCACGAATCCCCGTCGCCAAGCGGCTCGCGATTCACTATCGCGTGGCCGAAGCACTCGAAGCGACGCGGGCCGATGATCCGGAAATTTGGCCGCAGCTTGCGTATCACTTTGGTGAAGCGGGCCCTCGCGGTGCCGAGCGCGCGTTTGAGTATCGAATGCGTGAAGGCGAGCGAGCGTTGAATCTCCTCGCTTGGGAGAGTGCGGCATCGGCGTTTCAAATTGCCTTGCGGATTTTGGATGAAAGCGAGATTCGCGATGCGCGACACCGACGCTGTGATGTGTTGATTGCCCTTGGGCGCGCGCACTGGCAGTGCGGCTCTTTGGAGGCGGCGCGGACGTGTTTTCTTTCGTGTGTCGAGATTGCGCGTGTGCTTCGGCGCTGGGATGTTTTTGCCGAAGCGGCACTTGGCTTCGTCGTGGAAGGGAGCACCGTCGGGAAAAATCTCAGCGAATCGCTGCGACTGATTGAAGAGGCATATCGCGACCTGGGCGAAGTGGACAGCGAAATCTGTGTGCGCATCGAAAATCAGCTGGCCATACTCTATTTTGCGTCGCCCATGCACAATCCGATCATGATTGCTGAGCGCGCGCTGGCGCGCGCGCGACGCGTTGGCAATTTGGATTTGCTTTCGCGTGTGTTATCGACAATGGCACTCGTATGCGGCACGAACGGTGCGATGCATGAACAGCTCAAGAAGGCCAACGAGGCTTTGCGCATTGCAGAGGTCGGTGGCGATATTGAGCAGTTGCAGCGTGCGCGTGTGCAGCGTGTCATGGCACTCCTGACGCTCGGGGAAGTCGATGCGGCGGCGCTCGATCTCGAGCGCTTGTTCGAAGACACAGAACGGCGTCAGAATCACTATTTCCGTTGGATGGCGCTGCAGATCAGCGCGACGATTGGGATTTTGCTCGGCAAATTCGATGCTGCGAAACGCGACGCGCTGGCTGCGTTGCATCTTGGGGAGCCGTTGTTTCACGATGCCGCCAAGGGTGCCTACGGGATTCAAGGTTTTGCGCTCTGCTACTTCGATGCGCGCTTTGAAATGCTGGATGCAATCGTTTCCGAGTATTGCAAGTTTTTGTCTTCGACGGCGACGCAGGCCTACCGGGCTTGTCAACTCTTGCTGACGGGCGATAAGGCGGAGGCGCGACGCATTTATGAGTCGCTGGTCGCAAATGGGGTCGAAACTTTTCCAGAAGATTGGGGGCGCCTGACGGCGTGGATTCGCGTCGCAGATTTGGTCGTGGCGTTTCGTGATGCCGAAGTGGCGCGCTCGTTGTATGCGGTGCTTTTGCCGGGCGCTGACGGCACGCTCTCGATTTGGAGCACGCTCAACGAAGGCTCTACGCATCGCGTGCTTGGGCGTCTTGCGGCGGTGCGGGGCGAAACGGAACGCGCTCGGGAACATTTCGAGAGCGCCACGGTGGCCAACCAGCGGATGAATGCAAAGCCGTGGCTTGCGCTGACGCAGTGCGACTACGCCGAGTTCTTGCAAAGCGATGCTCCGCCGCTCGCCCGCGATCTCGATCAAATTCGCTTGCTGCTCAAATCGGCGCGTTCGATCGCAGAAGGGCTTCCTTCAGCACTGCTTTTGCAGCGCATCGAAAAACTCGAGCGAAAGCTTCGCGACGATCCGCGCTCTTGATCGCTGGCTGATTGCACAAAAGGAAAGCGCCGGACGGGGCAACATCCGGCGCTTTGTTTGCGCACTTTGCAGCGCGCAAATCCCACTTTGAGCTTGAGTCTAGGGATACTCACTCAAGGGGAGGGCTTTTGTGAACTATCGAGGGCTGCTCCGTGCTTTCTCTAGGGAACTTCCTGCTTCGTTTCTGCTTTGCACTCAGCTCTACTGCATACGGAACATCTACGACTTGTACTTCCACTTCAGCGCTACTTGAACTTCAACATCAAATCAAAACAACGGCAGCGAAACCCAACAATTCGTCACACAACGAACAGTAGCAAGCCTACTTCACCGTGCAGGCGACTGTGCGTGATCTATGCGTGAGCATTGCGTAATCGTTTGCCCAATTTCGTTACAGCGCAGCGCTGGACGCTGCATGAAGCCCGGGGTAAGAAAATGCATTTTGCGTCTGCATTTTGGCAAAAAAGTGTATGCAGCAAACAAAGTTTCCGTCGGTGAGAGAGTTGGCTTAGCAGGCTTATCCACGGTAGGCACCAAGCAGAAAACTGATTATTTCGCGCGGTGCAATGACGTTTACCAAATGGTCTTCTTCGTCGACGACAAGCATGTGGCGAAAGCCTCCCATGTGCATACGCAAGAATGCACTCGCAATCGGATCGCTTGGGTTCACGCTGTATGGTGAAGCGGTCATGTGATTTTTGATTTGCTCTTTGGTGAGATCAAGTTTTGTGTCGCAAGCTTTTCGCAGGAAGTCGCGCTCTGTGAAAATGCCTTGCACCTTGCCGGATTCGAGCACGACTACGGCTCCGTGCTCGGACTGTTGAAGGAGTTGCAGCACTTCCGTGAGAGTGGCGCTGGGCGTGACGCTCGGGGCGGCTTCGTCGCCTATGAGATCTGAAATGGGTCGATCAAGTAAGTGTCGGATTTCAGTCATCGAGGTTCCTCCCATTTTGTCCGCTGATTTTGTCCGCTGATTTTGTGCCGTCGTGCTTCTCGTCGTTGTAGCCCGTGTGCGTGCCTAAAAGTGGATATCGGCGGACGTGGGTTCGCTCTCCACGAGATTTTTAAGGCGTACGGCCTTTGTTGAGTTCTTTGAAATCCGGCAGGGACGTGATAGTCTCGCTTGCCCCGTCGCAGCACTGGCCGGATCAAAGTTGGATTCCCGGGTCATTCGATCAAAACTGGAGAGTCGATGCGTCGCTTATTTCTGACTTTTGTGATTGGTTTGCTGTTGTCTGCGGCATCGTCGACGGCTTTTGCCGATGACTACGATGCGCGGCAAGCGGGTCATCCTCTACGCATTGCAGCCTATGCCATCCACCCGGTGGGTGTAGCGCTTGATTATTTACTGATGCGACCACTGCACTGGGTTGTTTCGCATGAGCCGATGAAGACGATTTTTGGTCACACGGATTACTAACTGACGCCTCAGCGCAACTTCCTCAAATCCCATATTGTACCGGCAGTTCTGAGCCGGTACGCTTATTGCATGAAGAGAATTTTTGCTCGTCGTTCTAGCTCTCGATTGCCCGGGGTTTGGTGCCGGGCTTTTTGTGCGGGTTTTTTGTGTGCCGCCGTTGTGTTTGGCGTGCCAAGCTCCGCAAGTTCTTCTGCCCCCGTGCAGTCGTCGGAGCTTCGTGTAACGGGAATGACTTACGTGGCGAGCCGTGGCACCCAGGCTCTGTATCGCGTGCAAGCCAGCGAGACGCGTGTCGATTCTGCAAAAGAGGTGGCGACACTTGTTGGTGTGCATGTCGTGATGTCGCCCGATTCGGCTCAGAGTTTTGAGTTTCGTTGTGCGCGCGGAGAGATCGAACTGGCTACGGGGAATTTTCGCGCGGAAGGTCAAGTGCACGGTCTTACCGCGGATAAGCGTCGTTTTTCGACGGCCTGGGTGAATTACGACAATAAAACGCACGCGATTTCGACGACCGCCGCTGTGTTGATTGAGGACGCGTCAGGAAAATATCGCGGCAAAAAAGGTTTTCGTTATTTCGTCGACCGTGAGCATCTCGAACTTTTCGAACCGGAGGTCATATTCGGGCCATGAAGCAATTTGTCTCGGCATTGTGTCGAATCGCTAGCGTGTGGTGCGTGCTGTGGCTAGGCGTTGCGAGTGTGGCGACCGCTGCACCCGAAGCGACGTTTGCGATTCTTCCGTTTGACGGTTTTCCGTCGCAAGGTGCATCTCATACGACAGCGATGGAAACTTCTGACTTGCTTGCGCAGCGTTTGCGCGCAGCGGGTGCGGTGCGTGTCGTAGGACCTGCGGATTTCGAGGGGAAGGTTTCGCGACGCCCCGACGCGGCGGCGGTGAAGCGCATCGGTGTCGAGCAAGATGTCGTCGGTATCATAACGGGTACGACAACGCGAATCGGAACGCATCTTAGTGTAGACGTGCAATTGCATTCGGCGGCGAGCGGTGCGGTTGCGGCGACGATTGTTGAAGAAGTTCCGACTCCAGCCGCTTTGCAGCCTGCGCTCGACCGAATCGCAAAACGCATTCTGCAGATCGTAGTGGGCAGCACGGGCGATAATATGGCGCGTGCGGACACGACACCACCGGTGTCGGCACCGACGGAAGGGCGAACACAGAAAACGACAGTCGCCTCAAAGAAAACGAACTCTTCGGCGGCCGCTCCGAAAGGACCGATGGCCATTACGGCCGATCAACTTGAAGTGTTACCGAAAGACGGTGGCCGTACGATCGTTTTTGTGGGCAACGTGAAGTTGGTGCAAGGTCCGCTTTTGCTGACCTCCGAGAAACTCGAAGCGGTCTATGCTGCGGGCGCTAGCGATCCCGAGCGCATCGTGGCCACGCGCAACGTGCGCATCACGCAGTCGGGCAAGAGTGTGCGCTGCGATCAAGCGACGTACCAAAGCAAAACCCAACGCGTTATTTGCCGTGGAAATGCAGTGATGCAACAAGGTATTGACCAAGCCGAGGGTGAGGAGATCGAATTTCAACTCGACGCCGAACGCTTACTCATCCGCGGTGGAGCCAAGGTTGTGATTACGCCGGATTCGAAACCGAAAGAGTCGGATTCCAAATCGAAGGAACAAGGTTCATGACACAGGATTCTTTTCTTTGGAAAGACGATGCAAAAGAGCAGCAGTCACCGACCGCAGCGGCGGAGAAGCGTGCTGTATCCGCGAAATCGGATGCGACCAAAGTGAAGCGCCCGACACTTTTTCGAGGTCAAGATTTGGTACGACGCTTTGGCGATCGCGAGGTTGTGCGACACGTCAATTTGCAATTTGCGCCCGGTGAAGTCGTTGGTTTGTTAGGTCCAAACGGCGCGGGCAAGACGACGACATTTAACATGATGGTGGGACGTCTTCGCCCGACGTCGGGATCGGTGTTTTTGGGAGAAACCGACATTACGGACATGCCGATGTATTTGCGCGCGCGGCTTGGCATCACCTATTTGCCGCAGGAAGCGTCGGTGTTCCGCAAGCTCAGCGTGGAAGATAATTTAAATGCAATCCTTGAAACGGTGGAGCCGGATCGCGCGACGCGAAAAAGTGTACTCGACTCTTTGTTGAACGAGCTGGGACTTGCTGGGAAGCGGCGCTTGCGTGGCGAGGCGCTTTCGGGTGGCGAGCGACGTCGCGTCGAAATTGCGCGAGCCCTCGTGTTGAAGCCGAAGTTCATGCTTCTCGACGAGCCGTTCTCGGGGATCGATCCCATTGCCGTGGCAGATATCCAAAAGATTATCGATCAACTGCGCCAGCGCGGCATCGGCATCATGATTACAGACCACAACGTGCGTGAGACGCTTTCGATTTGCGATCGTGCTTACATCATTCAAAACGGTGTCATCTTGCGAGAGGGCGCGCCGGAGGAAATCGCAACAGATCCGAAGGTACGCGAAATTTATTTGGGGGAAAATTTTCAACTCGCCTGAGGGTTGGCAAAGCGCAAGCGAGAGAATCATGGGACTCGAACTCAAACAGACTGTCAAGCTGACACAACAGCTTGTCATGACGCCGCAGTTGCAGCAAGCGATCAAGCTTTTGCAATTATCGCGGCTTGAGTTGGTCAATGCGATCCAGCAGGAGTTGCAGGAAAATCCTGTTCTCGAAGAGGCAATGGACGCCGAAGAAGAGCGCGAATCGGCTGAGCGAGCGGAAGCGGAAATCAACGGCCAAGAACCTCAAATAACACCCGAAAGTGTTGAGGCGAGTGAAGCTGCGACGATCGGTGAAGTCGGTCCGGAGTACGGTGCGTCGGATGCTCTGTCGGCTGCAGCAGAAGCGCCACCTTCAGCGGATTTGCAAGAGACACCCGACGTTGTCGCCGAGACGGAGCCGACGCTCGAAGAGAAAGTGGCGGATCTTGACTGGGAAAATTACATGGAGTCGCAGCCGCAAACGGGTCTCGCCGGCGGACGCGACGAAGATGAGCGCCCCTCGTTCGAAGCGACGCTAACGCGCAAGCCGCTGCTTTCGGAACATTTGCTTTGGCAATTGCAACTCTCGGCTTTTGATGGCGACGAAGAAGCGGCAGCGCGTTGGATTATCGGCAATCTTGATGAAGATGGTTTTTTGCGCGACTCCGTCGAAGAAATTGCACATGGATCGGGTTTGCCGCTCGCCGTCGTCGAGGCGGCGCTGGCCAAAGTTCAGCTTTTCGATCCACCGGGTGTTGCGGCGCGTGACCTTCGCGAGTGTCTCCTGATTCAGCTGCGTCAGCTTGAATGCAAGGATGCGCTGGTTTTTGCTTTGGTCGATCAGCATCTGCCCGCACTCGAAAAGCGTGACTTTCGCAACCTTGCGCGTGCGCTGGGTGTCGCGGTCGAGGATGTGTCGGCGGCAGCGAGGCGTATCGGTATGCTTGAGCCGCGACCGGGACGCGCGTTTGGGGGCGATGATCCGGTGTATATCACGCCCGATATTTTCGTGTACAAACTCGATGACGACTTTCACATCGTGCTCAACGAAGATGGACTTCCAAGGCTGCGCATCAACAATCTTTATCGTCAAGTGATGTCCGGCGGCGATACGACGCCCAAGGACACGAAGGATTATGTCTCCGAAAAGTTGCGTTCTGCGCTTTGGCTGATTAAATCGATCCATCAGCGTCAGCGCACGATTTATCGCGTGATGGAGAGCATCATTCGCTTTCAGCGTGATTTTTTTGAGAAAGGCGTTTCGCATTTGCGGCCGCTTAACTTGCGCGACGTGGCCGATGATATTCAAATGCACGAATCTACGGTGAGCCGCGTGACGACGAACAAGTATGTGCATACGCCGCAAGGCATTTTCGAGCTGAAATACTTCTTTAATTCGAGTATCAATCGTTTCGACGGCGAGGCCGTGGCCAGCGAAAGCGTGAAAGAGAAAATTCGAAAAATCATTGCGGCCGAAGACGCACGACGGCCACTTTCGGACCAACGCATTGCCGAGATGCTCAAAGCGGCGAATCTCGATATCGCACGCAGGACGGTGACAAAGTATCGAGAAGCGATGAATATCCTGTCCTCGACGCAAAGGCGCCGGGTGGGTTAAATGTGCGATCGCACACGATCGCTTTCCGAGGGAGCTCGTTTGGGGAGCCTTGTGGGAGTGTTTCGTTGGAGTGTTTCGTTGGAATGCTTCGTTGGAATGCTTTGTTGGAATGAGTTG
>CAYRID010000038.1:0-9268 GCA_964424225.1 uncultured Geobacter sp. | reverse complement strand
TTGTTGGAATGAGTTGGGTTTTGGTTTTGGGGTTGGTTGAGTTTTATGGAAGCCATGCAAGACAAAAGTCAGACGTTGAAGATTGCAGACATTCTCGTGAAGGATGCTGTAATCCTGGATCTTCACTCGGAGACGAAGCAAGGCGTTTTGCGTGAGCTGGCGGAAGCGCTAGCGAAAAAAGAGTCGATGATTGATGTTGAAAATTTGATTTCGATTCTTGTGGAGCGCGAGCGTTGGCAAAGCACAGGCATTGGCGATGGCGTTGCGATTCCGCACGGACGCATCAAAGGCCTCGACCGCTTGCTTGCGACCTTTGCGCGTAGTGCAAAGGGAGTCGATTTTGAGTCGGTTGACGGTGCGCCGACACATCTTTTTTTTATGTTGGTCGTGCCCGAGCATGCGGGCAATCAACATTTGAAAGCGCTTGCGCGTATCTCGCGTTTCTTCCGCGATAAAAATTTCTGCGGACGCTTACTCAATGCCAAGACGCACGAAGAAGTTTTGCGTGCGATCGAAGAAGAGGACGCAAAGTTCTGAACTCCGCGCGTTCTCATCAAATCACAAATCTCGATTTGAGCCCGACGACGCTCGATGCTTTCTCTTGGCAGCCAATTCATGCGACACTCGTGCAGGTGTTGGGTTTCGGTGTTTTGCTTGAGGGCGCGAGCGGAAGCGGAAAGAGCGAGATTGCTCTTGAGTTGATTGCGCGCGGACATCGGCTTGTTGCGGACGATGTGGTGCGCATCGCGGTGCATCCGTCGGGCGTGCTCGTGGGTCGTGCTCAAAGCAATATCGACGGGTGGATGGAAATTCGCGGTGTGGGCTTGCTGTCCGTACCGGATCTCTATGGCGCGGATGCGGTTTTGTCCGCGGCGGCAATCGACTTTGTTTGTCAGATCGAATGCTGGGATGATTTTTTGCCGCACCCTCGAATTTCGGAACGCGAAATGGTGGAACATTTTGGTGTAATACTTCCGATGTATCGTTTGCCCCAGCCGCGCATTGCGACACCGGCAGTGTTGATCGAGCTCATGGCTCGCCAGCACCGCTTAGCGACGCAGCGCGCAGTGGATGAAAAGAAAAATTCTTCAGAGCACGATCGCAACGCATAATCGTCGCGAAGGATTGCAGGTATGACGACGGACAAACCGATGCGGATCGTTTTTGTCAGTGGACTTTCCGGAAGTGGCCGTAGCACCGCGATGGCAGCGCTCGAAGACTTGAGTTTTTACTGCGTCGACAATTTGCCACCGATTTTGATTGATCAATTTTTGGTGTTATGCCGTCAATCGACACCGCCCATTCAAAAGGTTGCACTCGCGATCGACGCACGCGAACCCCAATTTCTGCGTAGCTTTCCGAGCGTGCTGCAACAGCTCACGGCGCGCGGCGCAGAAGTGAAGATGATCTATCTCGATTGCGAAAACTCGGTACTCATCAATCGCTACCGCGAAACACGACGCGTGCATCCGCTGGCGCGCGGTGGCTCGGTCGAAGAGGGCATTCAACGCGAACGTGAGTTGCTCGCCGATCTTGAGCGCCTTGCAGATTTCAAGCTCGATACTTCGAATTTGAATGTTCACCAGCTTAAGGCGGCGATTGCGCGTTCGCTGAATGACGAAGTGCGCTCGACGGTGGTGAACATTATTTCCTTTGGGTTTCGCTATTCCCCGCCGCAGTCCGCCGAGCTTCTTTTTGATGTGCGCTTTTTGCCGAACCCGTACTTTGAACCAGCACTGCGTGACGGGACGGGCAACGATCCGTCGGTTGCGGATTATGTATTGCAAGCACCGCGCACGCAGGAATTTCTCGATCATTTGAACAAGCTTCTGAATTTTCTGTTACCCCTATATGACGCTGAGGGGAAGGCGTATCTTATGATCGGCATTGGTTGCACCGGCGGTAAACATCGCTCGGTGACGATCGCAAATCTCGTCGCTGGGATGCTTCGAAAAGCGGGGCGGGAAGTGAACGTGATGCACCGTGATGTGGAGAAGACGTGATGGATATTGGCGTTGTGATCGTGACCCACTACGGGCTGGGTGAGCAGTTCTTGCAAGCACTCAAGTTGATCGTGCCGGGTGCGCCGCAATTTTACGCGGTGGCCGTCGAGCCCGAGCAGTCGATCGACGAGATGCGTTATGCCATTTCGGCGGCCATCAAAGATGCGGATCAGGGCAAGGGCGTTTTGATCTTGACCGATATGTTCGGCGGATCACCGTCGAACATCAGTCTTTCCTTCTTGAAAGAATTCAAAGTTGAAGTTGTAACGGGTGTGAATTTGCCGATGCTGATCAAGCTTGCGACGATGAAAGAAAGCAAGTCCTTGGATGAGCTGGCGCTCTTCATCAAAAATTACGGACAACGAAATATCTCGGTGGCGAGTGAACTTCTTCCGGAAGACCAACGGTGATTGAGAAGTACGACGTGGAAGAAGTGTTTACTGTGCGCCGAGAGCTTGGTTTGCACGCGCGGCCTGCTGGGCTTTTTGCAGCCACGGCGGGTAAGTTTCGCTCGGAAATTTGGGTTGCGCGCCAAGGCAGTTCAGAGTGGATGAGTGCATCGAGTGTGCTTTCGCTGCTTTCAATGGCCGCAACGCGTGGGACGGTGCTCGTGATCCGAGCGCTCGGCGAAGATGCGAAGGAGGCGGTGGCGGCGCTGGGCGCCATCATCGAGCAGGAGTTCGAGGCGACTCTGCCTCGGCGGTGATGGGGGCGATTTTTGCGTGTTTCGCGAGCCTTGATCGCGTTGCTCCCCAAAAACAGCTTTCCTACACTCCGCGGCCACGACAACGATCGTCAAGGTCAGTTACCAATTACATTTTGCACTTCAACGAGGGAGAAATTTTATGGCGCGCACTTCGCTCTTTACGTCGGAATCGGTTTCCATGGGGCACCCGGACAAAATGTGCGATCAGATTTCGGACGCCGTGCTCGATGCCATGCTTGCGCAGGATCCAACGTCGCGCGTTGCTTGCGAGACGATGACGACGACGGGGCTCGTGACGGTTTTTGGCGAAATGACGACACAGGCGCGTGTCGATATTGCTCCGCTCGTGCGTGGTGTCGTGACGGACATTGGATATACGAGTTCGGAGATGGGTTTTGATGGTAGTACTTGTGCGGTGATGGTGGCGCTGGGGCGCCAGTCTCCCGACATTTCGCAGGGCGTCACCGAGGGTGCGGGTTTGCACAGCGCACAGGGTGCGGGTGATCAAGGCATGATGTTTGGTTTTGCTTGCGACGAAACGCCCGCGTTGATGCCGGCTCCGATTCACTTCGCACATCGCTTGATCGAGCAGCATCGCGCGATGCTCACGAGTCGCGAGTTGCCGTATCTGCGTCCCGACGCCAAGTCGCAGGTGACACTCGAATATCACGGTGATCAGTTGGCACGGATACACACAATTGTTTTATCGACACAGCATTCGGAAGATGTGTCACACGATCAAATCGAAAAAGATGTGATTCAAAAGATTTGCAAAGCAGTGTTGCCGGCGAAGTTGCTCGACGACAAGACGGTATATCATGTAAATCCAACGGGTCGTTTTGTCGTCGGTGGGCCAATGGGCGATGCGGGTCTGACGGGCCGCAAAATTATTGTTGACACTTACGGCGGGGCGGGTGCGCACGGAGGAGGCGCCTTTTCGGGCAAAGATCCGTCGAAGGTCGATCGCAGTGCGGCGTATGCCGCGCGCTGGGTGGCGAAAAATATCGTTGCGGCGGGTCTGGCACGACGTTGCCAGGTGCAGATTGCGTATGCGATCGGTGTCGCTGAGCCGGTCTCGATTCGTGTCGATACGTTTGGCACGGGCAAGATCGACGACGAGAAGCTCGATCGTTTGGTGCGCGACGTGTTCGACCTGACACCGCGCGGGATCATTGCCGGGCTTGATCTTTTGCGGCCGATTTATCGCGCAACTTCCTATCACGGCCATTTTGGGCGCGAAGATGTTGGTTTTCCGTGGGAAAAGACGAATCGCGTCGAGGATCTCAAGCGCGCTGCATCTCGCTAAACCAAGCGGCGACATCCGTTGCAAGCATTGTGTGACGCGAAGCAGCGTGCAAAGGGGGCGATCGTATGTATCGACGGTGGACGTCCTCGCGCGCTTTGCTTTGCCTTTCGATTGTCGTTTGCTTTGCGCACAATTTTTTCGCCCCCCATGCGCTGGCTGAGCCAGAGATGCGCGTGCTCTTGTTTGAGACGACGCAGGAGTTTCGCATCTCAGGCGGTAGCCTTGGCGCATCAAGTGTGCGGGTCGAACCCGTTGCCGGCGGGATGAAGATCGACGGTGCTGTTGCCAAATCGGAGCAACGCTTTAATCCGGGATCGACTCCGTTTCGCTTCAAGGGAGAGAAAGTCGCGGGGGCTCGCTACTGGGGGGCGATCATCCTCGTGAGTAGCGCGCGCGGTGTGCAGGTGATTAACGAAGTGCCGCTCGAAAAGTATATTGCGGGCATTTTGATGCTCGAGGTGTATCACACCTGGCACGAAGAGGTGTTGCACGCGCAGGCGGTGGTTGCGCGGACGTATGCTTTGCACGAGCGCGCCCGCAACATCAAACAGCCCTATCACGTAAAATCGGATGTTACGAGCCAGGTGTACGGCGGTGCGAATGCGGCAAGCATCAAAGCCGAGCGCATTGTTCGTGAAACACGGGGAGAATTTCTTGCATTCGATGGAAAACCGATTCTTGCCGTCTATCATTCGGCCTCCGGCGGAACGACGGCCAGTGCCGAAGAAGTTTGGGGAAGGCCAGTTCCATACTTAGTCAGTCGCGAAGTGGAAGAGGAATCGGATTCGCCAGAGACGTACTGGCGCGTCATTCTAAGCGAGGAAGAGCTGCGAACGGCTCTCGCGCGGCGCAAAATCGAAGTCGGTGAAATTCTGGAATGGAGTATTTCGGAGCATTCGCCGAGTGGGCGCGCGCAGCGAATACGAATTCGTGGCACGTACGGCACCGAAGAAGTGACGAGCCAACAATTTCGACTCGCATTGGGTTCGTCGGTGGTCAAGAGCACAACTTTTGAGTTGCGTATGCACGAGCAAGGGTTTTTGATCGTGGGCTCGGGTTACGGGCATGGCGTCGGCATGAGTCAATGGGGGGCGCGTGCCATGGCAGAACGTGGTGCCAACTATCGTGAAATTTTGGCATGGTTCTACCCCGGCACGACGCTGAGTCGTGTGCGTGATTGAATGCTCTGCGTGAGCGCGCGAAATGTGATTCGCCAACGTGAACTCGGATGACACAGAAAAGTTTTACAACTCTTTGAATGGGGTAGGAGATTGAGGCATGAATAGTTTTGCGGGAATGCTTTTGCAGGCTGCCGAGAAGCCGCCGCTCTTGATGCAGTTTTTGCCGTTCATTTTGATTTTCTTCGTGTTTTATTTCCTGTTGATTCGTCCTCAGAGGAAGCAGCAGAAGGAGCGCGAAGCCATGCTGAAGGCCATCGAAAAGGGCGACGCGGTTGTGACCGATGGAGGACTTCACGGCGTCGTCACGGGAATCGCGGATGACGTACTCACGCTGGAGATCGCGGCACTCAAAACGGGCGAGCGAGTACGCGTGAAAATCGATCGTGCCAATGTCGGACGCAAGCAGGCTGCTACTCCGACGGAGCAAAAGGGGGAGCCGTCGTGAGTTTGCGTTGGCGTGTTTTGTCGACTTTGGGTTTGGTGTTGTTCTTTTCTTATCTCGCGGTTTCGAACTTCGTGCCAAAGGATCTGCGCGAGAAGCATTGGTATTACCCCGACGCGGCGATTCGCTTGGGTCTCGATTTGCAAGGTGGATTTCATTGGGTACTCGGCGTAAAGCTCGAGCAAGCCGTAGCGAACGAACTGGAATATCAAAAAGGCGCCATCGAATCGTATTTCACCGAAAAGCAAGTTTCGATCACCAGCGCCAAGGTGAACGCAGCCGAAGAAACGATCGATCTCGTATTCGCCGACGCTGCGGGCAAGGATTTGCTCAAAAAATATCTCGGCAATCAAAATTCAATCAAAGTGACGAAGAGCGAGGATCTACACGAACAGGTGTCGCTCACGGCGGAAGCGCGAAAAGCCGTTCGCGAGCGTGGCATGACGCAAGCGCTCGAAGTTTTGCGCCGGCGCATCGACGATCCCAAAGAAGGCGTTGGCGACTCGGTCATTACACGACAAGGTGACGATCGCATTTTGGTGCAGATTCCAGGCGGAAAACTGGATCGCTCCAGTGCGCAGCGACTACTTCGCCAAGGTGGTTTTCTCGAGTTCAAGTTGGTCGATCTGGCCTCGGAAAGTCCGGAAGTCTTGATCAAGGAGTTGAAGAATCAATTTGGCGAGGCGCTGGTGGAAGGCGTGGATGCCGAGACGGGAGCGCTAACAGCCGAGACGGAAACACACCAATTGGTGTATGAACGAGATCGTCCGCTCGAAGGCGAACTTTACGGCAAGATTCGTTACGCGTTCTGGGTGCCGAAACAACCCGGTATCACCGGCGACAAGCTCGAAGATGCGCGGGTTTCCTTTGATCCAACGCGCGGTGCGGTGGTGGAGTTTACTTGGGGCGCAGAAGGCACAGAAATTTTTCGTAAACTGACGGAACAGGCGTATTCTCCGTCGGAAGGTTCGCGAAAACTCCTCGCGATCATCTTGGATGGCAATGTCGTGAGTGCGCCGCGTGTGAATGCTGTGATTGGCAAGCGCGGCGTGATCGAAGGAAATTTCACGACGGAAGAGGCCAATACGCTTGCGGTAATTCTCACGTCGGGCTCACTCAAGATTCCGATTACGATCGAGGAAGAGCGTATCGTGGGGCCGGCCCTCGGTGCGGATTCAATCCGCCTTGGCGGATATGCGAGCATCGTGGGTTCGATCGCCGTGATCTTGTTCATGGTGATTTATTACCGACTCTCAGGTGTGTATGCGAGCATTGCGCTCCTGGCCAATTTCTTGATGTTGCTTGGTGTGATGTCGCAGTTTGGTGCCACGCTCACGATGCCGGGCATTGCGGGATTGGTGCTCACCGTCGGTATGGCGGTTGACTCGAATGTGATCATTTTTGAACGCATCCGAGAAGAGCTACGCATTGGCAAGACGCCGCGCGCAGCAATCGAATCGGGCTTTCACCGTTCGTTTTGGACGATCGCCGATGCGAACATCACGACACTGATTTCGGCCATCGTTCTTTACTCATACGGGACGGGTCCGATCAAGGGGTTTGCCGTGACACTCGCCATCGGACTCGTGACGAGCGTTTTTGCAGCCGTGGTGATTACACGACTTTTGTTTCACATCTATCCGGGCCAACGTCTCGTCAAAAGCCTGTCGATTTAGGGGAATAACGTGTTTGAAATTATCCGACCTGATACCAAGATCGATTTTGTTTCGAAGTGGAAGTTTTTTGCTTTGCTTTCGCTCGGGCTGATTTTGATTTCTGCCGTGTTTGTGAAAATCAATGGAGTGCGCTTCGGCGTCGATTTTCAAGGTGGAACCGAGGTGCAGTATCGCTTTGAAAAGAATGTCACGGTACAGGACGATAAATTACGCAGTATCGTGTCGGGCCTGGGCTTTGAAGATGTGGCGGTGGTGCGCTACGGCGCGGCCGAAGACAATGAATTTTTGGTTCATTTCAAAGAAGACCCGGGCGAGCACGGTGAGCGCCTGCAGGCGTTGCGTGAGAAAATTGTGGCGCAAATCGGTGCACTCGAAACGGGCAAAGAGTTACGTGCTGAATTCGTTGGTCCCAAAGTGGGCGAAGAATTGCGACGAGATGGATTACTCGCGTTGGTGTATTCCTGCGTACTCATGTTGCTCTACATCGCTTTCCGGTTTAACCCGCGCTTTGCGCCGGGAGCAATTATTGCACTGACGCATGATGTGCTGATTACGGCAGGGATCTTTGTGATTTTGAGGCGCCCTTTCGATCTGCAGGTGTTGGCAGCACTGTTAGCTATCTTGGGTTACAGCATCAATGACACGATCATCGTATTCGATCGCATTCGAGAAAACATGGCACTACGCACGAAGGTCGATTTGGTTTCTGTCGTGAATGAGAGTGTCAATCAAACTCTCTCGCGAACCATTGTAACGTCGGGTACGACATTGTTGGCTGTGTTGGCTTTGTTGGTCTTTGGCGGCGAAGTGATCCGTCCGTTTGCGCTTGCGATGACGATTGGGATTCTTGTCGGAACCTACTCGTCGATTTATATCGCTTCGCCAATTTATGTTTTTCTCGAACAGCGGCGCGATGCAAAGGAAAACGCGAAAGTGTCGGCTGCACGCTCGCGTTGATTGCCGGCAAATAAAATTCAGAGAGAAAAAAGCGGTGAGCATCTACTCATATTTGCGTAGAGCTCGCCGTTTTTTGTGCGTCACCCATGATTTTGCCTTGTGGCACTAATGCAGCGAGCCAGCGTCTTCGAGACGGATATCGCGATTCTTGAGTATCGTTCCTTGTGCGTAATCGAGCGAGGCATCGGAGTTTCGATAGAGCTGCAGAGCAGCAATCTTCTCGCTTTCGGCTGCGACGAGGTCGCGCTCGCGTTGCAGTACATCAAACGGTGTCGATTCGCCGTTCTCGAGCCGAAGTTTCTCGGCGCGCAGTTGTTCTTCGGCGGCGACGCGTCGGCGTTCGGCCGCTTCAATGCCTTCTAACGCCGATTGCAAGTTGCGCACGGCATCACGCACTTCGAGCACGATCTTTTGTTCGAGATAGCGATGCTGCGTTTGGGCTTTGCGAAGCTCGAATTCGGTCTTGTTCACTTGATGTGAAGCAGTGCGATTGCCGAGCGGAATCGAGAACGTGCCACGCGTCGCCCATTGCCGACTTCCGTCACGATGAAAGAAATCGTCATGCGAATCGCTGTAATTATCGGGAAGCCCTGCGACGGGCGGCGAAAGCGCGTCGGGATTGGCGGAGCCGGCCAACCCTTCGTAGCCATAGCGCCCATAGACATCAAGTTGTGGCAGGCGCTGGTTTTTGGCGTGCTTCAGCACGAATTCCAAGCGTCGCATGTCGTACTCCGACGCGGCGAGTTGCGGTCGATTCTCATTGGCCTTTTGCAGCGCGACTTCGAGGTCGATCGTGTACGGCGTGTATTGTCCCAGTTCATCGGTGGCCTCGATCGCCAAGACGGGGCTAGCTCGAAGCTCTTGCGCCATCGTGAGATGCAGCAATTGATCTTGAGCCGAACGATAGGTGTTCTCCGCACGAATCAAATTCACTTCACGTTCTGCAACGCCAGCTTTGGCTTCCGTCACCTCGACGCGCGAAATCACGCCTACTTCA
>CAYRID010000037.1:9696-22574 GCA_964424225.1 uncultured Geobacter sp. | reverse complement strand
AATGCAGTGACCGCCAAGACCTGGGCCCGGCAAAAACTTCATAAAACCATATGGCTTGGTCGCTGCAGCCTCAATCACTTCCCAAACATCAAGGCCAAGTCGATTGCAAATCAACGCCACCTCGTTGGCCAAACCGATATTGATCGCTCGAAAAGTATTCTCGAGTAACTTCACCATCTCAGCGCATTGCGACGACGAAACCGAAACGACCCGGTCGACAATCGTCTGAAACACACTCGCTGCAAGTTCTGTACACGTTTGTGTTTCACCACCGACCACCTTCGGCACGTTGCGAATTTTAAACCGTTCATTACCCGGATCGATTCGCTCCGGCGCAAACGCCACGAAAATCTCTTTTCCAACTTCGAGGCCTGCGTCGCTCAAAATCGGTAGATACAAATCGTGTGTCGTACCGGGATAAGTCGTGCTGCCGAGGATAATCAATTGTCCAGAGCGCAAGCGTTTGCGGATCGCTTCCACGGCAGCCACGATGAACGAAAAATCCGGATCTTTCGTTTGACGCAGCGGCGTCGGCACAGCGACATTGATGATATCCATCTCCGCAAGAAGATCGAAGTTCGTTGTCGCGCGCAAGCGATTTTGCTTAGCAAAGGTTTCAATGTCTGCAGTCGACACATCTTTGATGTAAGAGCGATGTTCGTTTAACGCGCGCACTTTCTTCTCATCCAGATCAAATCCGGTCGCACAAAATCCTGCGCGCGCAAATTCGACGACGAGTGGTAAACCCACATAGCCAAGTCCCATCACGCCGATTTTCGCTTCACGCGAGTCGATTTTTGCGCGTAAAACCTCTGACCAAACCATGGACATCCCCCCTCACCCTTGCTCTGAACTTTGCGCAAAGTACTGAACGAAATACTGATACCCCGAAAACAACGTCAGCAAGGTGGCGCAACCAAGCATAAGATGCCCGATGTCATGAGCTGGCAGACCAATCGTCGTTGAAGGAAACAACAATGCGCCGATCGCAAAGTTTTGCGAAAACGTCTTGAGCTTTCCCATCCAGGAGGCGGCCATCACCGTACCTTGCGATGACGCAATTCCGCGTAGCCCCGTCACGGCGAGTTCGCGTCCGACGATAATCACCACCATCACTACGGCCCATTTTTCGATACGGCCGATGGCCAGCAACACGATGAGTGCCGTGCTCACGATGAGTTTGTCAGCAAGCGGATCAAGCATTTTTCCAATTTGTGTCACCAGCTGTGCGCGACGAGCAATCCAACCGTCAACAATGTCGGTCAACGCAGCCAAAATAAAAAGCCAGGCAACGATCTGGCTCTCGACATGTCCGTTATACCAAGGAAAAAGCAACAGCACTGGCACGATGCCAATCCGCACCATCGTAATCGTGTTGGGAAGATTCCAGAATTGTTCACGCTTGCGCACCTGACCCACCGTCGCAGCTCGCTTGGCCGATATGTTATTGGAGAACGTCATCATCATAATGGCGATAATAAGACAGCACGCGCCGAACATAATTCTCCGTTTCGGGATACGGCGGAATTCCACGGTACCGCTGCACCATGCTCGGCCCAGCATTGTACGCAGCGAGTGCATACTCAAGACTGCCAAAGCGATCCAACATCAGCTTCAAATAACGCGTTCCGCCCCAGATGTTTTTTCGCGCTTCAAACGGTTCATCGACGCCCATTAGCTTTGCGGTTTCGGGCATAAGCTGCATCAGCCCCTGTGCGCCTTTGGGTGAAATCGCATACGGATTAAAGTTCGACTCGGCCGCAATGACGGCTTTTACCAATGCAGGCGTTACACCATATTGTGAACTCAACTCACGAATCAGCGGATCGAAGCGATTGTTCTGCGGGACGGCAACGCGAAGCGGGAGCTTACGCCACGGATTAAAAGGCTGATAGCGCCGATTCACCGGCGAATCCGTAAAATGCACAACACCGTTTTCATCGATATAACGATAAATTTCACCCGCATTCGCCATCGACGCCGCAAAGAGTGCAGCGAGGCTTAAGCCCAAAACCAAAGAAAAAGCGCGCGGGAAGGCATACGAGAAGGATTGTCGACAAATCCAATGCACTATCGATTCTCCATATTCTTTCTACGTTCTACGGTTTTGAATCCAAAGCTACGTTGAGTCCGTCGATCGCTCGCTGAGCATCGACGCAATCCAGGAGTAATCCCAATTTCACTTGGTTCTCTCACTTGGTGCGCTATCTAGCTCGCATCACTTCGCTTGGCGAGCCGAATCGTTCCGGATAGACTCGCTCGCCCACGAACTTGCTTTTTTATCGGCAAGAATGGGAACAGCATTAACGCGCAAAATTCATACGGAGCGTTTTGTGCCTCAACACCATCAATTCGACTTTCTGGTCATTGGAAGTGGCATCGCCGGACTTTTTTACGCTCTGCGGGTCGCCGAACGCGGCCGCGTCGCAATCGTCACCAAAAAACAAGCTGCGGATTCAGCAACCAACCGCGCTCAGGGAGGCATTGCTGCAGTTCTTGCCAATCACGACTCCATTGAGCAACACGCTCAGGACACGCTCGATGCCGGAGCCGGCCTTTGCCACAAAGACGTCGTCAGTTTTGTCGTCGAGCGCGGCCAGCGCTCGATCGAAAGCTTGCTCAAATTTGGAGTCGATTTCGATCGCAATACCAATCCGGCATCGGCGGATCGTTTCAGCTTTGGTCGCGAAGGGGGGCATTCGCAGCGCCGCATTTTGCACCATCGCGACGCCACTGGACGCGAGATCGAACGCGCACTCCTCGCCCGAGCCGAACGCCATCCCAACATTTCACTTTTCGAAAATCACTGCGCCGTCAATCTGATTGCCGACGAACCTGCAAGTGACCAAATCGTTGGGGCCTTCGTACTCAATGCCTCGACAAACGAAGTCGACGCATTCGAAGCCAAGATTACGCTGCTTGCTACCGGCGGTGCTGGCAAAACCTATCTCTACACTACAAATCCAAGTATCGCGTCGGGCGACGGCATGGCGATGGCCTACCGCGCCGGCGCCACGCTCATGAACATGGAATTCATTCAGTTTCATCCGACATGCTTCTACCACCCGCTCTCGCGCTCCTTCCTCATTAGTGAAGCAGTGCGCGGAGAGGGTGGCATTCTGCGCACTCAAAACAGCAACGCTTTTATGCGTAACTATCATCCCATGGCGGATCTCGCGCCGCGCGACATTGTTGCGCGTGCCATCGACACCGAACTCAAGCGCTCTGGACACGAATATGTGTTGCTCGATATCACACATCACGATGCAGGCTTTTTGCGTGAACGCTTTCCAACGATTTACGCCCACTGCCTTCACCACGGCATCGACATCACGAAACAACCGATTCCTGTAGTCCCCGCTGCGCACTACACCTGCGGAGGCGTGCGCACCGATCTGCGCGGCGAAACCGACCTCAAAAATCTTTTTGCCGTCGGAGAAGTGGCCTGCACTGGCCTGCACGGCGCCAATCGCCTCGCATCGAATTCATTGCTTGAAGCAGTGGTCTTTGCAGAAGAAGCGGCTGCGGAAAGCATTGCGCGCTTGCAATCCTGTCCTCGAACTGGCAAGAAATTTCCATCCTGGGAGGAAGGCGATGCCACAACCAGCGAAGAAGCCGTTGTGATTACACAAAATTGGGATGAAATTCGACGCTTTATGTGGAATTACGTTGGCATCGTACGTAGCGATCGGCGCCTAGAACGTGCACGCAGTCGCATTCAGCTTTTGCAACAAGAGATTGACGAGTACTACTGGAACTTCAAACTTACGCCCGATTTAATTGAGCTGCGCAATATCACAACGGTGGCCGAGCTGATCATCGAAAGTGCCATCTCCCGCAAAGAAAGTCGCGGCCTGCACTACACCTTGGACTATCCAGAACGCGACGATGTCCAAGGCATCCGCGACACGCTCCTGAAAAAGACAATTTTAAAATCGGTGTCTTAACGCAAATTCGGGTTACTCAACGCTGAACATGAATCAGCGCCTTAAGCGCAAGGCCTTCCAGTGCGCCGTAGATTTCGCTATCGAGCTCAGGAATCACATCGAGAATGCCACGAAGCTTAAAGCCGGCTTGCGCAAGCTCAGCTACCGCTACTTCCGTTTTATCGAGATCTTTCTTCGCAGCAGATAAGCGCTTGGCATCGACGGAGATTGGAGCATCCAGCGGATAATCCGACACAGAAAAGCGTTTGATCTCGTCGAGCTGATGCACTGCAGTGAGAATTGCGCCATTGAGCAATTGGGGATCTTCTTCTTCGAGTGGATCCACCGCCGTATGAAATTCGAAGTTGCCTTTCTGCCATGTCAAAACGCGCGCCAGCGCCTTAATGCCAGTTACACTTCCAAAACGCACGAGCTTGAGCACACCTGCATCAAAAACGATTCGCGCTTGCTCTTCGCCACGCGTAACCACGAGAGTGCCTTTTTGCAAGAAGCCAGCAAACATTTGCAATAGCGTCACGAGTCCAAGCTCGTCGATCGGTCCCCGAATGCCTGACATACGGCGCGAATGCTCTGCGGCCTGCAATTCAAAAATATAGTCTTGTGCCGCAGCACGCTTTTCGTCCTCAACGCAAAATTGCAAACCCATCGCCACCGCGACGCCGTTGCTCTGAATATGGCGCGCGACCAAACTCGGCAATACGAATTCCTCGGCATTCGTCGGATGGATCAAGACCAGTTCAACTTTTTCACCCGGTGCAATCAGAGGCCCATTGGGAGCAACGAGTGCGCCCGACACACTTAAGTTTCGGGTGCGTCCTGTGAAAACTTTTCCTTCTTTGGTTTTGATGCGAACGGCCACTTGGGCTCGCTCGCGATAAGCGCGCATCGGCAAAGCGCGCTCGGGTTCTCCCGAGCTATCACGATGCCCCGTCGGTGATGCAGCACTCGGTGCTTTTGAAGCACTTACGCGCGGCGCAGCGGGCTCAAACGTCAGTTGCGTTGCTGCATTCACGAGCGGCCCGAGCTTCTCGCGAATCAACTGGGCGGATTCAAACTGAACCGCAATGCCCGGCACAGGTGCAGGCAGCACGGCAACGACTTCTCCGACGAAATCATACGACTCGCCGCGAAATTCGAGGTCGAGGATGACGCGCACAATACCGCGCAACTCGAACAACTCCTGCGTAGGAAAAAAAATCCCGCCTTGGCTGATGTTCGTACGATATTCCTGCAAAAAAGCTTCGGCCGTCGCAAAAGGAATTTTGATTTTCGACAGCGACTCGTCGCGCGCGGAATTCATGATGATGATCTCACCCTCGCCTGGAGAACCCGATCTTGCAGATCTTATGCAACACCGCGAATGCCCCTACATCGGCAAAACCGCGCTGTTTCTTGCTGCTTTCTGCAAGATTCATCATGAAACAGAATCATGTGCGACAATCTGCGCAAACGCCGCCACGAGACAAAACGTAAAAAACATCAAAGCCAGTGCGCAAGGAAACGGCAAAAGGCAGGTAAGCTTTCAGCCATCAATCCGGATTGGATTCGCCATCTTCCCGCTGCTCATCAACCGTGCGGAAAAGCGAGAGTTGGGGGATCGGATCTTCCGGATCGATCTCGACCGGATAGTCATTCGAAAAACACGCATCGCAGTAGCCCTGCTTAAATTGCTTTGCAGTTTCGTGCAGACCCGTGAGCGAAAGATATCCGAGCGTATCCGCACCGATCAACGCGCGGATTTCGTCCACCGAGTGATGCGTCGCGAGCAATTCTTCGCGCGTCGGCGTATCGATTCCATAATGACAGGGACCAATCGTTGGCGGTGATGACACGCGAACGTGTATTTCGCGCGCTCCAGCCTTGCGCAACATATCGACAATTTTAATAAGCGTTGTACCGCGCACGATCGAATCCTCGACCACCACGACCCGCTTGCCTTCGAGCATTCCTTTCACGGGATTGTGCTTTACCTTCACACCAAAGTGTCGAATCGACTGTGAAGGCTCAATAAAGGTACGTCGCACATAGTGATTACGAATGAGTGCCGTTTCATAAGGAATTCCCGATTCCTCCGCGTAGCCAAGCGCTGCGGCCGTCCCGGAATCGAGCACCGGCACCACCATATCAGCCTGCACCGGATACTCGCGCGCAAGAGTGCGCCCAAGCTCTTTTCGAAAATTATACACATTATAGCGTTGAAGATTCGAGTCTGGCCGCGCGAAATAAATGTATTCAAAAATGCAAAAACTCGGTCTGGCCGCTGGAGCAAACGGCCGAATGCTGCGCAGCCGCCCACGGCGAATCACCACGACTTCACCGGCGTCGAGATCGCGCTCGTACTCGGCACCGATCAAATCGAGTGCGCAAGTTTCACTCGCTACCACCCAACCGCCATCAAGGCGGCCGAGCATAAGTGGCCGAAATCCATTTGGATCGCGCACTGCAATCAGCGCGTCGTTCGTCAACACCACCAAACTAAACGCACCTTTCACACGCGACAGTGCATCAATCAAACGATCTTCAAGCGTCGCCTCGCGCGAGCGCGCCAGCAGATGCACGATCACTTCGCTATCCGACGTTGAATTAAAAATGGCACCACGGCTCTCGAGTTCAGCGCGAATCGCACCTGCGTTTACAAGGTTGCCATTGTGCGCAACCGCAACCAATCCACCGTCGGTGGAAGCATAAAATGGCTGTGCATTGCGCATCTGACTGCCACCGGACGTCGAATAGCGCACGTGGCCGATCGCATGTCGCCCCTTGAGCTTTTCAAGTGTGCTCTCTTGAAAAATATCCGCAACGAGACCCATCGCACGATGCACGAATTGTTCGTGTCCGTTGGTAGAAACGATGCCTGCGCTTTCTTGTCCGCGATGTTGTAAGGCATAAAGTCCGAGGTAAGTAATGTGTGACGCTTCCGGGTGTCCGTGCACGCCGAAAATGCCGCATTCGTCATGGAAGTGGTCTGCGCTGCGCTCGCGAAACAACTCTTCGAACTTGGCATCATCGAAATCGCCGTCATGCGCCATTTTCATCACTCCCTCCATCGCTCAAACGACGTGGAATCGCACGTTTCCATATCTTCTTCAAATGTGTTACGGGAAAATCGATCCAGACTTCTCCGTCGGTGCTCGCTATACGAAACTGCTCTCCGCCCGTTTGACCAATCCGCTGCGCAGGCACGCCGTGCGCCTTGGCAGCGCCCAACACCGCAGCGGGCTCCGCAGTCGCCACCAATACGCGTCCCGTCGATTCGCCAAAGAGCTGCGCATCGAGGCGCATCGTTTTTTCAAGCTGCACCGAAGCGCCCACGCTGCAGCCATCGGGTGCCGTAAAACACATCTCGGCCAAAGCTACGGCAAGACCTCCGTCGGAGATGTCGTGCGCCGTGCGCACCGTGCCCTTCGCAATGCTTTCACAAAGAAAATTCTGCAAACGCCGCTCATGCACCAAATCAACCTTGGGCGGCATGCCCGCTTCGATACCGCGGCGCAGTGCAAGCCACTCGCTGCCGGCAAGCTCTTCACGCGTCTCGCCAAGTAATACAATAGAAAGATCTGACATCGTAAAATGTGACACAGAATGACGTTGCCAGTTATCAATCAATCCTACCATAACAATTGTTGGTGTTGGATAGATCGCTCGGCCCGCAGTTTCGTTGTACAATGAAACATTGCCCGAGATCACCGGCGTATCGAAAGCCCGGCATGCGTCGCCAAGCCCGCGGATCGATTCCACCAATTGCCACATCACATCGGGCTTTTCGGGATTTCCGAAATTCAAACAATTCGTCACCGCGAGCGGCCGCGCACCCGTGCAAGCCACATTGCGAGCGGCTTCTGCTACAGCTGCGAGTGTTCCCGCGTAAGGATCGAGAAAACACCAACGCGGATTGCAATCGACCGACATGGCCAGGCCACGCAACGTCGGCGTTCCGTCGGAGTGCTTCACGCGAATCAGCGCAGCATCCCCGCTCGGCGCAAGCACCGTGTTGCCTTGCACGCGTTGATCATATTGGCGATACACCCATTCTTTGCTGCCAAGATTTGGAGAATCGAGCAACGCTTCGAGCGCACCCGGCAAATCATGTTCAATCTCTACACTTTCAAGTTTCAAGCTCTGACGCTGATCTTGCTCAGCAGGCCGCGCATACGGGCGTTTTAGTTCCGGCGCATTATCGGCGACAGGATCCACCGGGATATCGACAACGGTCTGGCCGCGCCAGCGAATCACCATGCGCCCTGTGTCGGTCACTTTTCCGACGACAACCGCATCGAGTCCCCAGCGCTCAAAAATTTTGCAAACTTCCGCTTCGCGCCCCGCCTTCGCCACCATCAACATCCGCTCTTGGCTTTCCGAGAGCAACATTTCGTAAGGCGTCAAATCGGCAGCGCGTGTTGGGATCCGATCGAGATTCATTTCGATGCCCGTGCCCGCGCTACTCGCCATCTCAAACGACGAACTGGTGAGCCCGGCGGCTCCCATATCTTGAATACCGACGATGTGATCCGTGGCCATCAATTCAAGGCAAGCCTCGATGAGACACTTTTCTGTGAAAGGATCTCCCACTTGCACTGTCGGAAGCTTCTCTTCCGTCTTCTCATCAAACTCCGCCGACGCCAGCAAACTCGCACCGTGAATTCCATCGCGACCGGTCTTGCTGCCTGCATAAATCACAGGATTGCCAATGCCGACCGCCTTAGCGCGAAAGATGCGTTCCGCATCGACAATGCCAAGATTGAAAGCATTCACCAAAATATTTCCACGATAGCACTCATGAAACTGCGTCTCGCCACCGACGGTCGCTACGCCCACCGGATTGCCATAGCCACCAATTCCTTCCACAACTCCGTGTAACAAATATTGGTGTTTAGGATCCTCAATCGGACCAAAGCGAATGGAGTCGAGCGAGGCGGTTGGGCGCGCACCCATCGTGAAAATATCGCGCAAAATTCCACCCACCCCGGTCGCCGCGCCCTGCACCGGCGAGATAAAAGAAGGATGATTGTGGCTTTCGATCTTGAATACGGCCGCGAGCCCTTCGCCAATATCGACAGCGCCGGCGTTTTCACCCGGCCCTTGCAAGACCGCCTTGCCCGTCGTTGGAAGCGTCTTCAAATGCACCTTGCTCGATTTGTACGAGCAGTGCTCCGACCACATCACCGAAAAAATTCCAAGCTCCGGGTACGTCGGTGTGCGTCCAAGAATTTCGAGAATAAGCGCATACTCACCGTCGGTGAGTCCATGCGCACGTGCTAATTCAAAATCAACAACGGGATCTTTTTGCTCACTCATGGTTTTCTCCGCGCGCATGCTGCATCGAGAAGCGAGCCGAGAATTTTGATGCCATCCGTACCGCCGATCCCAGCCTCGACGGCGTGCTCGGGATGCGGCATGAGCCCAAAGACGTTGCCACGCTCATTCATGATGCCGGCCACATTATTGAGCGAACCATTCGGATTGGCTGCAGGCGTTACCGCACCGGACGCATCGCAGTAACGAAGCAAAATCTGGCCATTGCCTTCGAGACGCTGCAACAATTTGGTGTCAGCATAATAAGAACCTTCACCATGTTTGATTGGAATCCACAAGACTTCACCCACTTGGGTGCGCGATGTAAAAACCGTATCGGCGCGCTCGACGCGCACAGCAGTGTTTTGACAAATGAAGTGCAGCTTGCGATTGCGCAGCAAAACGCCCGGCAACAGGCCCGATTCGCAGAGCACTTGAAAACCATTACAAGTTCCCAGCACGAAACCGCCGGCATCCGCAAACTTCTGCACTGCGCTCATGACGGGCGAAAAACGCGCCATGGCTCCGCAACGCAAATAATCGCCATACGAAAAGCCGCCGGGCAAAAACACGATCTCGGTTTTTGCAGGTAGCGTCGTTTCTTGATGCCAAACGAGACTCGCTTCAGCACCAAGTACAGTCTTCATCGCGAAAAGCATGTCGCGATCGTCGTTCGAGCCGGGAAATTGAATTACCGCGATCACGGGCGATCTCGTCCAATCCAAGTGCGATCAAAAAGTGAAATAAAAACACAAGTGAAGAAAAAGTTTCGAGACTAACCTGGCACGCGAGCGCATTTTACCGACGGGCCAAGAGAGGGTCAACGCAAGTCGCTACTCGACGGAGAGAATGCGAAAATTCTCGATGATTCGATTCGAAAGTAATTTCTCGGCAAGCTCGGCAAGCAAGCGCTGCGCGGCCACCGAATCGGAAGCGTCGAGTTCGATCTCGAAGAATTTTCCCTGCCTTACTTGAGCCACTTGCCCATAGCCAAGCGTCTTGCATGCCTTCTGAATTGCTTGCCCTTGCGGATCGAGCACATCGGGCTTGAGCGTCACCGAAATCGTTGCTTTCACTTTCGTGCCTCCCCACAGATGCGATTGGCCGCATCCTGATAACTTTCTTCAATCCGACCGAGATCTCGCCGGAAGCGGTCCTTGTCGAGCTTCTCTTTCGTCTGACTATCCCAGAGCCGACAAGTGTCCGGACTGATTTCATCACCAAGAAGAATTTGTCCCGTCGTATCGCGACCAAATTCAAGTTTGAAGTCGACGAGATCGAGGCCGCGCTCGCGCATATGCTTGCACAAAACCTGATTGATTCTGCGCGCAGTCTCGCGCAGCGTATGCACTTCTTCTTCGGTCGCGACACGAAAAGCCGCAATATGATCTTCCGTGAGCATCGGATCACCGAGATCGTCGCGCTTGTAATAAAACTCGACAATCGGACGTTCCAGCGCAACTCCCTCGGCAACACCCGAGCGCTTCGAGAGCGAACCCGCAACAACGTTTCGTGTCACGACTTCGAGTGGAAGAATCGTTAGCTTGCGGCAGAGCATCTCGCGATCCGAAAGCTTCTCTACGAAGTGAGTCTTCACGTCAGCCTGCTCGAGAATTCCAAACAAGTGACACGAAGTGCGGTTGTTGATCACGCCCTTCCCGGAAATGACATCTTTCTTTTTTCCATCGAAGGCCGTGGCATCATCTTTAAAATATTGAATCACCAGCGCCGGATCGTCGGTGGCATACACGATCTTTGCTTTGCCTTCGTAAATTTTATCTTTCTTTTGCACGATGCTTACTCCTTCCCGTGGATGGGAATACACGTTCCAAGCGTGCGTTCAAAAATTTTATCGACGTTACGCAATGCTTCTTTCAAGCTCAGCGCACGCTCGATTTCATCTTGTGAAAGAATTTTCGAGATCTCGGAGTCTTGCAAAATCCGCGACTTCAAATCGCCACCTTCATTCCACGTGGCCATCGCGTGCTTTTGCACCAAGCGGTAAGCGTCTTCGCGCGTCAGTCCCTTGCGTGCAAGCTCGAGCAACAGCGTGCCGCTAAACGGAAGACCGTTGGAAAGTTCCAAGTTTTGCTTCATGCGTTCGGGATATACGACGAGGCCTTCAACGAGGCTCGCAAAGCGCTGCAACATGAAATCGAGTGTCGCCGTCGCATCGGGCAAAATCACGCGCTCGACGGAAGAATTGCTCATGTCGCGCTCATGCCAAAGCGCATCGTTCTCAAGTGCCGCCAGCGCATATCCGCGCATCACGCGCGCAAGACCCGACACGTTTTCAAAGCGCCAGGGGTTGCGTTTGTGCGGCATCGCCGACGACCCCTTTTGGCCTTTACTGAATTGTTCTTCGACTTCACGCACTTCTGTGCGCGCAAGATGGCGAAACTCCACCGAGAATTTATCGAGGCTCATCGCCACGAGTGCCATGGCATTCACAAACGCGGCATGTCGATCGCGTTGCACGATTTGCGTCGAAGCCGGCTCGAAAGCAATCCCAAGCCGACGACAAACTTCTTCTTCCACCGACGGATCAAGATGCGCAAACGTACCCACGGCGCCGGAGATTTTTCCACACACTACCTCATCGAGAGCATACACGAAACGTTGTCGGCCCCGGCGCAGCTCTTCGTAAAACACGAGGCACTTCAGACCAAAGGTTGTTGGTTCAGCGTGAATGCCGTGCGTGCGACCGATCATCGCCGTGTGTCGGTAAGTCGTGGCTTTGTCGCGCAGTGCTGCGAGCGCACGATCAAGCGAGGTGAGCAAAATTTTTCCGGCATCGCGAAGTTGCAACGCAAGTGCCGTATCGAGCACGTCGCTCGATGTCATTCCAAAGTGTACATAGCGTGAGTCGGGACCAACGTATTCCGCGACATTCGTTAAAAATGCAATGACGTCGTGCTTGACCTCATTTTCAATTTCTTGCACACGCGCCGCATTGAAATTCGCTTTGTCCTTCACCGTCGCAACAGCGCTCGTCGGTACGATCCCACGTTCGGCCAACACCTCCAGCACGGCAATCTCCACCGCAAGCCAGCGCCGGTACTTGGCGTCGTCTGTCCAAAGCTCACGAAATTCAGGGCGAGAGTAACGATCAATCACTTTGCATTAACCCAATCGTAGGTAGGTGTAACCGAGCAAAAGATAATACATGACAGGAATTCCGAGCAGACACGAGTCGATGCGATCCAGCACTCCACCCATTCCGGGCAAAAGTGTCCCCGCATCCTTGCTCTTGGCATCGCGCTTCAAAAGCGATTCCACCAAGTCACCGACGATCCCTGCAATAGCGACCAAGATGTCAAAAACAAACGCCCAACCCCATCCAAGCCCGTTGGAAAGCGCAGGCCAAAGCATTGTAAAAATCGCTTTCATCAGTACGCCCGCAACACCACCCGCTAGCGTACCTCCGATCGCTCCCTCAAGCGTTTTGCCAGGACTAATTTTCGGAGCGAGCTTTTGTCGGCCCCACGCACGTCCAGCGAAATAAGCGCCACTATCGCACGCAGCAATCACAGCAATCGCAAAGAGCAAGAAAAACCGCCCGCCGTCCTCCGGAAAAATCGCACTGCCGGAAGCACTCCAACGTAGCGACGCTGTGCGATGAAAATCACGCAGCAAAAT
>CAYRID010000037.1:0-9686 GCA_964424225.1 uncultured Geobacter sp. | reverse complement strand
AAGCCAACCGACGTAGAACACACCAAAGAATGTGCCCGAAATGCTCGTCATGGCCTCGTCCACACGCGCACGACTTAGCTGCACCACCATCGAGGTCAGCAAGAATCCCGTCATCACGAGCGTGAGCAAATCTTGTGTGCCGACGTAAGCGACGATCGGCAGCACCCCCCCCGCGACGAGTCCGTAATTGACGAGCGGGTGAGCGCCTTTTTCTTCGATCAGCGCATAAAACTCACGAATGCCAACCAAGCAAATCGCAATCACACCGACGAGGAATAAAAAACCACCAAGCCAAACCAGAGCGATCACAAGAGGAATCAATACCGAAGCGGTCATCAAACGCAGTGTCAGCTCGCTACGCGGTGCAGGCGACATTGCGGGCGGCGATTGGGATGAAATCGGCGCAGCACTTTTCTCGGCGGTAGTCTGTATCGGATTTTCGCTCGCAGTTTGCACAACATCCGACACGGATTGGTGACGAAGCGCATCTTCTCCGCTGCACGGCGTCTCCGTCATAGCGTCCCTTTCACATCGCGCATGCCGGTATGTCCAAAACCACCGTCACCACGTTGTGTCGAGTCGAGTGTATCGACCTCTTCCCAAATCGGACGCGTCACCGGCGCTATCACAAGTTGCGCGATGCGATCTCCACGCTCGATTACGAACGTTTCCGTTCCCGCATTGAACACAATCACTTGAAGCTCGCCGCGATAATCTGAATCGATCGTACCCGGCGAATTTGGCAACACAATTCCGTGTCGGAGCGCAAGCCCACTGCGCGGACGTATCTGCGCCTCGTAGCCCGGAGGCACTGCGATCGCAAAGCCCGTTGGCACGAGCACGCGTGCTCCAGGCTTGAGTTCGAGCGTTTCCGAAATCGCTGCACGCAGATCAAAGCCCGACGCGCCGGCGGTACCCAAACTCGGCAATGCCAGACCTTCGGAACCCGGTAAGCGGCGAATACGAACACGAACTTCCGACGACAAGCGTTTTCTCCGATGCATCGTTGTTGTGTAGCTTTTTGTAGTGCGCAGATTCCTTAGCGGTCTGCAGCCCGCGCAGCAGCCTCGGCAAGCGCCTCCTTGCGCGAAAGCCGAATTTTGCCCGACGGATCAATGTCGATGCACTTCACGAGCACTTCATCACCCTCGGAAAGCACGTCTGTTACCTTCTCGACGCGCCCTTCCGCAAGCTGACTCACATGGATGAGCCCGTCTTTTCCCGGCAAAATCTCGACAAACGCGCCGAATTCTGCGATGCGCTTCACTTGTCCGACGTAGAACTTGCCAACTTCCGCTTCGCGCGTGATGTCTTCCACCATGCCACGCGCTTGCTCAAGCGTGTCTGCATCCGGGGCAAAGATCGTCACCTCGCCGGTATCTTCCACATTGATGCTCGCACCGGTTTGTTCTTGAATCGCGCGGATCACTTTGCCGCCTGGACCGATCAATTCGCGAATTTTGTCCGGCTTGATCGTCAAGCGATCGACGCGCGGCGCATAACGCGAAAGCTCTGCGCGGCCAGCAAAACTGCCAAACGCATCGCGCACCTCCGAAGCCATGCAATCGAGAATGTGCAAGCGACCTTGACGCGCTTGTTCGAGCGCACGCTCCATCACAGTCCAATCAAGCTCACGGATCTTGATGTCCATTTGCACCGCAGTGACACCGTTTGATGTACCCGTCACCTTGAAATCCATGTCACCCAAGTGATCTTCATCGCCAAGGATGTCCGAAAGAATCGCTACCCGATCGCCTTCTTGGATGAGTCCCATCGCAATGCCGGCGACCGGTGCCTTGAGTTTCACGCCCGCATCCATCAACGCCAGCGTTCCACCACAAACCGTGGCCATCGAGGAAGAACCGTTCGATTCAAGCGTTTCGGAAACAATACGAATCGTGTACGGAAATCCGTCGTGCGGCGGAAGCATGCGACGAAGCGCGCGCTCCGCAAGGTTACCGTGTCCAATCTCGCGCCGGCCCGGACCACGCAGTGGCTTGCATTCCCCGACTGAAAATGGCGGAAAGTTGTAATGCAGCATGAAGTTCTTGTACGTCTTGGCCGTAAGACCATCGATCAATTGCTCGTCCGCGCGACTGCCAAGCGTGGCATAAACAAGAACTTGTGTCTCTCCACGCGTAAACAAGCCCGTGCCGTGCGCGCGCGGTATCACGCCAACCTCGCACGCAATCGGTCGAATTTCATCTGTTCGACGACCATCAATGCGTCGACCGTCGAGAATAATTGAACGCACGATTGTGTAATGCAAATCGTGCAAAATTTCTTTCACTTGAGATTCGAGCGCGCGCAGCTTCTTCGTGCGCTCTTCGTAGGCTTGCAGGCTTTCGAAGTTCGCCTTCTCGTTCTTGAACTCCTGCACGAACTTCGAAACGATGTCCGCTTCGACCTCAGCCACTTTCTTGTAGCGCGCCTTCTTTTCACGCAGATTGACGGCTTCGCGAAGTCCCGGCTCGGCCAGTGCCGTAATTTTTGCCACCAACTCGGAGCGATCCGCTTGCGGTGTCACCTCAATCTTCGGTCGTCCGACAAGCTCACGAAGCTTTGTCTGCGCCTCAATGGCCGGAACCAAATTTTCATGTCCGAACTTCAGCGCCTTTAAGACTTCGGCTTCACTGATTTGGTCCGCTTCCCCTTCGACCATCACGAGTGCATTGCGACTGCCGGCCACCACAAACTCAAAATCACTTTCACTGAGCTGCGCTTCCGTCGGATTGACGACCAACTCGCCAGCAACACGCCCCATGCGCACGGCCGCAACCGGTCCCAAGAACGGAATCTCGGAAATCGTGAGCGCCGCCGATGCGCCAATGAAACCCGGCATATCGACGGACACATCGGGATCCGCCGAAAGCACGGTAAGCGTCACTTGCACTTCATCACGAAAACCGTCCGGAAACAGAGGCCGAATCGCGCGATCAATAAAGCGCGACGTTAAAATTTCTTTTTCCGAAAGCCGGCCTTCACGCTTAAAAAATCCGCCTGGAATTTTGCCCGCCGCCGACGTCTTCTCAATGAAGTCGACCACCAGCGGAAAGAAGTCGATCCCCTCGCGCGCCTTGGCGCGACATACCGTCACAAGCACCATGCTCTCGCCGTATGTCACGACGGTGGCGCCTGCAGCTTGTTTGGCAAGCCGCCCCGTTTCGATCTTCATGGTACGTCCGCCGACTTCGAATTCGACACTCGTCGGTGTAAACCAATAATTTGCCATTTTTTTCTTACTCCCGTGTGGTCTCTCTTTCTCTTCAAAAAGAGCCACGGCTATCGAATTCCAAAAGCGTTCCACCTTTGCAAAAACGTGAAATTGGAAATTCGACTCGGGACATTTTGCACGATCATGCAGCCGCGAATGCGGAATCGGCCATGAGCAAAAAGAGTCGGCTTCAACCTTCTCCTGCTTTCACCCATGGCGGATTCGCACATCTCACGAGCCCACGGTCAAACAAAGCCCGGAAAACTAGAAGAGCCGCCCAGACATTGAACGGCTCTTTTGATCTTGTGCTTAGCGACGCAAGCCAAGGCGCTCAATCAATGTCTGATAGCGCGCGGGATCTTGTCGCTTGACGTAGGCCAACAAACTTCGGCGCTGGCTTACGATCTTTAGCAAACCGCGACGAGAGTGATGATCTTTCTCGTGCGCCTTGAAGTGCTCCGAGAGATCATTGATCCGCTCGGTAAGCAATGCAATTTGCACCTCCGGCGAGCCCGTATCCTTCTCGTGGAGGCGATATTTCTTAACGACTTCTTGCTTCTTGTCTGCAGTAATCAAGGGAAACCCGTTTCTGTTTCTCCGTGATCGCCACCGGCTTGCTCACGATTCGCTTTGATTCGCTGAGCGATAAATCCGATTGCGATCAAACGTCGCCACAGCCACTAGCATTTCGAATTGTCTCTTCGGAAGGCTTCTTCATGTTGCTTCGCAAAGCGTTCTTCAGGCTTCTTCGCGCCAGTTCTGGCTGGGTCTAGGTTTTAAGTCCGCGCAGCATAAAAAGTTTTTCCTATTCCGGCAACCCACACTGCATGCGAAGCACGGAAAGTAACGCACACGCGATAGCGCTTTACGCCTGCGGCGGACGTAGCACTCGCAAAATTTTGAGCATTCTTCCCGGGCGCATTTCGAGGACTGCCACCAATTGCCCTTCCCCATCTTCTGCCGAAACGCGCTCTCCCGGCTCGGCGCGCACCTGCGATACCGGTGCATGCACTTGGCGCCCAAAACCAATTGCCTGCAGCTGATCTTGTGTGAGACGGACAACCGGGTAGCCAAGCGCCTCAGCCGCTGGAATCAAAAAGTGATCAAGAGACTCGCCGCGATCCGCCGCTGCGCGCAAATCATCAATTGAATGCGCTTGCACAAGCCCAAACGGCGCGCTCCAAGTACGGCGCAAACTTTTGAGATGAGCGCCGCAACTCAAACGCTCTCCCAAATCGTGCGCAAGCGAACGCACATAAGTACCCGCACTGCACGCGAGTTCAATCTCGAGTTCCGGCGGTTCATAGCGCAACACATCAATGCGTTCGATGCGCACTGTGCGCGGTTCGCGCTCAATCTCAATTCCTTCACGCGCCAAACGATACAGGGGTACACCCTCTCGTTTCACTGCACTGTACATTGGTGGAATTTGCTCAATGTCTCCGACGAATTCGGCAAGCACTTTGCGCACCACCTCGGCGGACGGCAACGGCTCTTCGCTGCGCCGCACAACAGATCCCTCAGCATCGTAAGTATCCGTCGTTTCACCAAGCAGGATTGTGCCGGAATAAATTTTTCCGCTGCGCTCGAAGAACGGCAGCAGTTTTGTGGCTTCGCGCAGCGCAAGCGGTAGCACGCCAGTCGCTTGCGGATCCAGCGTACCAAGATGACCAACACGCCGCGTGCCGAACAAACCACGCACAACATTCACTACATCATGCGAAGTCCAGTCTTGCGGCTTATCGACGACAAGAAATCCCGCCGGACCGAGACGCTCATTTTTTTTACGCTGAGGATTTTGGGTCATTTCGTAGATTCTTCAAAAGGCTCAGCATCGCATCGCCCTTCTCAAGCGATGGATCGTAGCGAAAAAGCAAAACCGGCATACGCCGAAGCTCAATCTCCTGGGCGAGTCTGCGACGGAGAAACGGCGCTGCGCTATCAAGACCGGCTTGCACATCCTCGATACTCGGAGCATCAGGCGTTTCGACTCGGCTCCAAAACACGAGGGCCGAACTCAGATCCGGTGCCACATCGACACGCAAAAGCGTCACAAGTTGAATGCGCGGATCCGTCACTTCGCGCACCAGCAGCATCGCAATCTCGCTGCGCAATTGTTCTCCGATTTTTTCCGTGCGCCGACTCATCGCGCTCCTTCACTTGCGATTTCATCTCATTCATTCAACTCGAACGGAACAATTTCGATATCCGAATTCGTCACTTCCGCCAAATGCAATTTTTCAACGAAGTCGACGATATGTTCGAGCAAACTTCGCATCTCCACCGCATCGCGCCCAATGCTCGCAACACCCAGCACAGCGCGTTGCCATGTATCCTGGCCGCCAACTTCTGCGACGGAAACATTGAAGCGATTGCGAATCCGTTGCACGATCGAACGCACGACGCCGCGCTTCGCTTTCAGCGATTGCGTATCGTGGATGTGGATCTCGACCAATGCTGCACCCACAACCATAAACACTTTTCGATTTCATGGGATGAACGGTGGAGAATGATATTCGGAGCGCAATCAGAGTGTCGCTGGCTTCTCTTCGATCGCGTAAAACTCAATCACATCACCAACTTTAATGTCATTGTATTTCTCGATGCCGACGCCGCACTCAAAGCCTGTTTGCACTTCTCGCACATCATCCTTGAAGCGGCGTAGCGACGCCAATTTGCCATCGAAAATTTGTACACCGTCGCGGATCAGGCGGCAGTGCTCGTTGCGACGCGCAAGGCCTTCCGTGATGTAACAACCGGCGATCGTTCCCACCTTGGGTACCACGAAAGTGTCGCGCACTTCGGCACGACCAAGGAAAACTTCTTCCACCGTCGGTGGCAAAAGACCCGCCATCGCCATGCGCACGGCATCCGTCAATTCATAAATCACCTGATAAACCCGCACGTCGATCGTATGACTTTCGGCTGCACGCCGTGCTGCCGAATCGGGACGCACATGAAAGCCAACTACAATCGCATTGCTTGCCTTCGCAAGCATGACGTCGCTTTCCGTAATTCCTCCGACACCCGTGTGGATCACCTTTACTGCCACGCTTTCCGTCGAAAGTTTTCGCAATGCTTCCTTGACCGCCTCGGCAGTACCTTGCACGTCCGCCTTGAGCACGATCGGCAATTCGAGTGTCTCCGTACGTCCGATGTTCGCGAACAGCGCATCCAAACTCATCGGTCGCGCCATTGCTCCCACTTCATCGGCACGCTGCTTATCGAGGCGATGATCGACGAGCTGCTTCGCAGCGCGTTCATTCTCGACAGCATGGCATGCATCACCCGCCGCCGGCATGCCCGACAAACCAATGACACGAACTGGTGTCGATGGCCCTGCTTCGGACAAGCGTTGTCCTTTTTCATTCTCTAGCATGCGCACGCGACCGTAATGCTGTCCCGCAACGACGATATCGCCCTGATGCAAAGTGCCGTTTTGCACCAGCACCGTCGCCAGCGGACCGCGCGCCTTATCCAAAGCCGCTTCCAGCACAATTCCCGAAGCACGCAACGCTGGATCCGCCTTGAGTTCGAGTACTTCCGATTGCAAGAGAACCATCTCCAGCAACTTGTCGAGTCCCGTCCTTTTCAACGCAGACACTTCAACACAGATCGTGTCGCCGCCGTACGCCTCGGGCACCAAATCGTGCTCCATCAATTTTTGACGTGTCTTTTCAGGATCTGCGTCCGGCAAATCGCATTTGTTGATCGCTACGATAATCGGCACACCAGCGGCTTTCGCGTGATTGATCGCTTCCACGGTTTGTGGCATCGGCCCTTCCGAAGCAGCGACAACCAAAATCACGATGTCCGTCACTTGCGCACCGCGTGCACGCATCTGTGTAAAGGCTTCGTGGCCCGGCGTATCGATGAAGGTGATCTTATGATTTCCAACGGTGGCTTGGTACGCACCAATGTGTTGCGTAATGCCTCCCGACTCGCCCGCCACAACGCTTGCCTGACGAATCGCATCGAGCAGTGAGGTCTTGCCGTGATCGACGTGCCCCATCACCGTGACGATCGGCGGACGCGGCTCGCCCGCCTCACTCACGCTCGGCGCCTGCAATACCGCTTCTTCCTTAAAGCCCACATCTTGCACTTCGAAGCCATAACTTGCGGCAACGCGTGCTGCCGTCTCGACATCGATTTTCTGATTGACCGCCACCATGATGCCAAGCCCCATGAGCTTGCCCTGAATCAACGGCGCTTTGACACCAAGAAGTTTCGCGAGATCCGACACAGCAATGTCGCCTTCAATCTTGCAAATACGTTTTTCGGGTTTCAACGACGGCGCGGCGCGCTTGCTCAGCGTCAACGGATCGCGGCGTTTGCGACGCGGTGAAACGTAAGCCTTGGTGTCCACCTCGACGGTATGGCGAAATACAAAGCGCCCGAGCGATTCGCGCGCCAATTCTTCTTGTTCACCCAGTGCGGCATCTTCGCGCACGCGCTTGCGCTGCTTCGCGCTGCGCTGCTCTGCATCTTGATCGGCCAACTGTTTTTTCGTTTTTCGCAGCGCAGCCGTTGCTTCGCTATCGCTCTCAACCCGTGGCTTCTTCGCTTTCACGGCCGAAGTTTTGGCTTCTGCAGCGGCGGCGGGCTCAGCGGCGGTTGGCGGTTCAACCACCACTTCCTGTTCCGGCTCGGGTTCGGCCACCGGCGGTGGCTCTTCAATAGGCACTTCTTCGACGGCCGGCGCAACATCCTCCGGCTTTGTCTCGACTTCTTCCACTTTTTTGCGTCGGCGAATGACGGCTCCGCCCTTGCTACCCTCGACACGCTTCTCAACAAATTTTTCTTTGGGCTTTTCGCCAGTCAACTTCGCACGGATTTGTTCGACTTCTTCCTCTTCGAGCGCCGCCATTGCGTTCTTCAAATCGAAACCGACCGCGCGCGCTTTCTCGACGAACTCGTTGCGCTCAAGACCCAGCTCTTCTGCCAGTTTGTATGCTCGAATTGTTGCCATTCTGCTTTTGCCGAACCTCGCCACTTCGGTAGGAAAAATTCCTGCCCTCACAGCTCCCTCGGATTATTCCTCCGCTGATCCCAAAGCGCCGCGCTCGCTCGACTCTCCGTCGGAAACCGCACCGCTTTTCACATCTGTCACAGCCGAGGCTTCAACGCCCGCTTGCTTGGCGATCTCCGCTGCCTTTTGCTTCGCGAGTTCCACTGCGCGCGCCTTGATCTTGCGCGCACCCTCTTCGTCAATACCCGGCAACGACGTCAAAAGATCCATCGCGCTCTCTGCAAGTCGATCAAGCGACGTGACACCTTGTTGCAAGAGAATCTCCGCTTCGGGCTCGCCACAACCTTCCACGACGGAAACCGCTTCAGCGAGCCACTCGGCCATTTGTTTGAGCTTCGACTCACTCGTGATATCGATCTTCCAACCCGTGAGCTGCACAGCCAGACGCACATTTTGCCCCTTGCGTCCAATTGCGAGCGAAAGCTGATCATCAGGCACGATGACGTCCATCGAATTTTCTTGCTCGTCAATGATGACCTTCGAGACTTGCGCCGGCGAAAGCGCAGAACACACAAAACGCGCCGGATCCGGGCTCCACGGCACAATGTCGATTCGCTCACCGCGAAGTTCTTGCACGATCGATTGCACGCGGCTGCCCTTCATGCCCACGCAAGCACCGACGGGATCGACATCGCCATCGCGCGATGACACAGCAATTTTCGAGCGTGCACCGGGCTCGCGCGCCGCCGATTCAATCGTGACGATGCCTTCATAAATCTCCGGCACTTCTTGCTCGAAAAGTTTTGTGAGCATCTCGGTGCAGCTACGCGAAAGCACGATTTGCGGGCCACGCATGGCTTTCGTCACATCGCGCACATACGCACGAATGCGATCCCCGTTGCGATACGCTTCGCGCGGAATTTGCTCCTTCGGCGGCAACACGGCTTCTGCACGCCCGAGATCAACGATGATCGAACCTTTGTCGAAACGGCGTACGATTCCGTTCACAATCTCGCCGCGTCGATTTTGATACTCATTGAACACAATATCGCGTTCCGCATCGCGAACGCGTTGAATGATCACTTGCTTGGCATTTTGCGCGACGATGCGGCCAAACTCGGAAGTGTCGAGCTTGACGCCAATCTCGTCACCGAGCTCAGCTTCCGGATCGTATTCCCGCGCGGCACTGATTTCGATGCCAGCCTCTGTGCACTCGCCATCTGCCGTTACGGTGCGAAACTCAAAGAGTTCGATCTCGCCCGTTTCTTCGTCGAAGCGCGCTTCAATTTCGCGCTCTTGCCCATACTTTTTTCGCGCCGCTTGCTTCATCGCCTCTTCGAGCGCGCCAATGATGACGGACTTGTCGATGCCTTTGTCCTTGGCGACTTGATCGATTTCGCGTTTAAGACCAGTCAGCATTTCTTTCACTCCTCGAGAAGAGACGCCTCCGCCCCTCTCTCTTTTTTTGTCTCCAATTTCTTTGCTTGTTTGCGGTGCTTGCCA